>JANMSH010000133.1:0-10634 GCA_031389105.1 Hyphomicrobiales bacterium | reverse complement strand
TCGATCGCCAAGGAAATCGATTACATCACCGACAGCTATCGCAAGCTGATCGAAGCCGCGCCCTTTGTGGCGATCGCGACCGGCGGGCCCGATGGTCTCGACTGTTCGCCGAAGGGCGATGCGCCGGGCTTCGTGCGTGTTCTCGACGAGCGGACACTGGCGATCCCGGACCGGCCGGGCAACAACCGCATCGACGGCTTCCGCAACATTCTGCAGGACCCGCGCATCGGGCTGCTGTTTCTTATTCCCGGCGTTGGCGAAACCTTCCGCGTCAACGGCCGCGCCTCGATCTCGGTCGATCCCGAATTGATGCAAAGCTTCGCGGTCAACGGCAAACTGCCGCGCAGCGTGATGATCGTTCACGTCGACACCGCCTTCTTCCATTGCGCGAAGGCGGTGGTGCGCTCGAAGCTGTGGGACGAGAAAGCAAAGATCGACCGCAAGAGCCTGCCATCGGCCGGAACCATCATCGCCGAGCTGAGCCACGGCAAACTCGGTGGCGAGGCCTACGATCGCGAAGCGCCGGAGCGCATCAAGGCGCAGTTGTACTAAGCGGTGTGGGCGCGACGGGCGGCGGTTCGAGCGCTTCCGTCCACCCGCACTTGAACAGCATCTCGCGCATATGCGCCGGCGTCGGCGCGGTGGTGACGATCGCCGGCTTGTTCTTGGAAATCGGCACCACGATCTCGCGCGAATGCAGATGCAGTGGCGGTCCTCCCGTGCGGGGTGCGCTGCCGTAAATATTGTCGCCCAGCACCGGCCATCCCATCTCGGCGCAATGCACGCGAATCTGATGCGTACGTCCGGTCAGCGGCTCGAGCGCGAGCCAAGTGACGCCATCGCCGCGTCCCATTACCTTCCATGTCGTCGACGACGGCTTGCCGTTCGGGTCGGGCTTCATCCACCAGCCGCGGTCCTCATCCAATTTACCAAGGGGAATGTCGATACGGCCTTCGTCGGTCGGAGGCGCGCCCTCGACCACGACCCAATAGGTTTTGCCGATGTTGCCGTTCTTGAACAGCTTGCCGAGCAGCGCCAGCGCCTTGCGATGGCGGCCGAGCACCAGGCAGCCCGAGGTGTCCTTGTCGAGCCGGTGCGCCAGCGCGGGATCGCGCGGCAGGCCGAAGCGCAGCGCGTCGAAATAGTCTTCCAGGCTGGAGCCGCCCTTCGGCCCGCGATGTACCGACAGCCCGGCGGGCTTGTCGACCACCAGCATCATGCCGTCGCGGTAAAGCAGGCGGGAAAGCATCTCTTCCGGTGTCATGACGAAACCGCTATCACGGGCGCGGCATGAACGACAGCACACAGCAGAGCTGGTGGAAACGCCTCAGCGGCGGCCTCAAGCGCACCTCAGCCTCACTAGGCGGCGCCATCGCCGACCTGGTGACCAAGCGCAAGCTCGACGTCGCGGCGGTCGAAGACCTGGAAAGCGAACTGATCCGCGCCGATCTCGGGCCGGATTTCGCCGCGCGCGTCATCAAGGCGCTGAGCGACGGCCGCTACGAGAAAGGCATCGCGCCTGACGAAGTGAAGGCGGTGCTGGCCGGCGAAATCGAGAAGGTCCTGACGCCGGTCGCCAGGCCGCTCGAAATCACGACGCGGCCTTTCGTCATTCTGGTCTGCGGCGTCAACGGCTCCGGCAAGACCACGACCATCGGCAAGCTGGCGGCCAAATACCGCGCCGAGGGCAAGAGCGTGATGCTGGTCGCGAGCGACACCTTCCGCGCCGCAGCGATCGAGCAATTGAAAATCTGGGGCGAGCGCACCGGCGCTAGCGTCCGCGCCAGCACGCCGGGTGCCGACGCCGCGAGTCTCGCCTTCGAAGCCGTTACCGCCGCTAAAACCGAAGGTGCCGACATCGTCCTGATCGACACCGCTGGACGTTTGCAGAACCGCACTGAGTTGATGGGCGAACTAAAAAAAATGGTGCGGGTGGTGACCAAGGTCGAGCCGACCGCGCCGCACGCCGTGCTGCTTGTGCTCGATGCCACCGTGGGGCAGAACGCGCTTAGTCAGGTCGAGATTTTCACCGAGGTCGCCGGCGTCACCGGCTTGGTCATGACCAAGCTCGACGGCACCGCGCGCGGCGGCATTCTGGTGGCGATCGCCGCGCGGTTCGGCCTGCCGGTGCATTTCATCGGCGTCGGCGAAGGCGTCGAAGATCTTAGCCCTTTCACCGCGCGCGACTTCGCGCGGGCGGTGGTAGGGATTGAGGATTAAAGGAAGCGACATGGCCGACCAGAAGCAACTCAACCCCATGCTCAAGCTGGCGCTCGATATCGGCCCGCTGGTGCTGTTCTTTGCCGCCAATGCGAAATTTGGCATTTATGCCGCGACCGGAGCTTTCATGGTCGCGGTGCTGCTCGCGCTCGCGGTCTCATACGTGATGACGAAGCACATCGCGATCATGCCGGTGGTCACCGCGGTGATCGTGCTGGTGTTCGGCGGCCTGACGCTGATCCTGCACGATGATCTGTTCATCAAGCTCAAGCCGACCATCATCTATGTGCTGTTCGGCGGCATTCTGCTCGGCGGGCTCGCGTTCAACAAGCAATTCCTAAGCATGCTGTTCGACCAGATGTTTCATCTGACGCCGGAAGGCTGGCGCAAGCTGACCTGGCGCTGGGCGCTGTTTTTTCTGTTTCTCGCCGTGGTCAACGAAGTCGTCTGGCGTACGCAGACCACCGATTTCTGGGTGAGCTTCAAACTATTCGGCGTGGTGCCGATGACACTGGTGTTCGGCGCACTGCAATATTCGCTTCTGGTGAAATACGCGGCGGGGAAAAAGGACTAAAAACTACTTCGCCAACGCCTTCTCTATTTCCGGCACCAGGACCCTCGCGAGGTTGTCGGCCGTGATCGGTCCAACGAGTTTGTAGGCGATGCGACCGTCGCGCCCGATCAGGAACGTCTCCGGCACGCCGTAGACGCCCCAGTCGATCGAGTTGCGCCCGTTCTCGTCGGTGCCGGAGGCGACGAAGGGATTGCCATAACGGTTGAGGAAGCGCCGCGCATTGTCGGGCGCGTCCTTGTAATTGATGCCGGCGATCTGGATGCGCTTGTCCTTCGCCAGTTGATCGAGGAACGGCACCTCGTCACGGCACGGCACGCACCACGACGCCCAGACATTCACCAGCGTCACCGCGCCGGCGAAAGTTGCGTTGGTCAGGCCCGGCACCGCCTTGCCGTCATGCGTGACGCCGGCGAGCGGCGGCAAATCGGTTTTTGGCGCAGGCTGTCCGATCAGCGCCGATGGAATGCGCGAGGCATCGCCGGCGCCAAGCCGGACGAAGAACAACGCGGCCAGCGCGAGAAACGCGGCCAGCGGTAGCAGCACCAATATGTTGCGCTGTTTCTTGCCGGTGCTGTCGCCGGAGGCCGTCATGCGTCGCCTTTTCGCTGCGAACGCCGCGTCATGCCGCGGCCTTCGAGGTCGCCGAGCATGCGGCGCTGCGCCGAATAATCCAGCACGACCCAGCCGATCAGCAACGCGATCACGAATACGGTCACCGCATAGGCAGCGACGATGAAGTCAGCGTGCGGTCCCAAATTCACGTTGGGGCCCCCACGAATTCTTGCGCCTTCATCATCTGCATCGTGCGCACGCGCCGCCGCAAAATTTCATTTCGCATGGCGGCGAGATGCAGCGTGAAGAACAGCAGCGCGAAGGCGAGCGCCATGATCAGAAGTGGAATGAGGATGGACGAGTCGATCGCCGCGCCGCCGCTGCGGATGATGGATGCCGGTTGATGCAACGTATTCCACCAGTCGACCGAGAACTTGATGATCGGAATGTTGACAGCGCCGACCAGCGCGAGGATCGCCGCCGCGCGCGAGATGCGGCCCGGATCTTCCGCGGTCCAGTACAGCGCCAGCATGCCGAGATAGAGCAGGAACAGCACCAGCACCGAGGTCAGCCGTGCGTCCCACACCCAGAAGGTGCCCCAGGTCGGCCGTCCCCACAGCGAGCCGGAGATCAGGCATATCAATGTGAACGCGGCGCCGATCGGCGCAGCGGCTTTGCCGGCGACGTCCGCCAACGGATGACGCCAAACCAAAGTGCCGAGGGCTGCGACGGTCATCAGGCCCCAGCCCATCATCGCGAGCCAGGCCGCCGGCACGTGCAGGAACATGATTTTGACGGTGGCGCCCTGCTGATAGTCGTCCGGCGCGTTCATCGCCGCGTAAAGACCGAACGCGAACGCAATCGCCGTCGCTCCTGCCATCCACGGCAGCATGCGGTTGACGACGTTGAGAAAGCGCGTCGGGTTGGCGAGATCGATGATGGCCATGCGTTATTTTATTCCAGTCCGTGGCGAAGTGCAGCGGCTGCGGCGAACGGGCCCAGCACAAAGCTCGCTAGAGATAGCGCACAAAGAATGGTGAAAGGTGGGCCGAAGGCGCTCTGTCCGGCAATCGCGGCGTTGGCCGCGGCAACACCGAAAATGAGCACCGGAATCGTCAGCGGCAACACCAGCACCGCCAGCAGCAAGCCGCCGCGCCGGAGCGTTACGGATAGCGCCGCGCCAATCAGTCCGATGAATGTCAGCGCCGGCGTGCCGGCGAGCAAAGTCAGCGACACCCAAGCCATCGCGCTCATGTCGATATTGAGCATCAGGCCGAGCACCGGCGCGATTACGACCAGCGGCAGGCCGGTGGTCAGCCAATGCGCGATGGCTTTCGCCGCCACCGCCAGTTCGAGCGGCAGGTGGCCCATCATCAACAGATCGAGCGAGCCGTCGTCGTAGTCGGTCGCGAACAGCCGGTCGAGCGCGAGCAACGTGGCGAGCAACGCGCCGAGCCAGAGGATCGCAGGTCCGATGCGGGCCAGGAGATTGAGGTCGGGGCCGATGGCGAACGGCATCATCACGACAACGATCATGAAGAACAACGCCCCCATCAGTGCGCCGCCGCCGACGCGAACCGACAGCCGCATGTCGCGGATCAGTAGGGAGGTAAAGGCACTCATGCCCGGTCCACTGTCGCAGGTCCGAGCTTCAGTTCGCGGGCTTGGGTAAGCCCAATCGGGCCATGCGCTGCGGCGACGATCATGCCGCCGGTGGCGAGGTGACCGCGCATCAATTCCGCCAGCCGTCTTTGCGAAGGTTCATCAAGCGCCGAGGTCGGCTCGTCGAGCAACCAGATCGGGCGCGGCACGGCAACCAGCCGGGCGATCGACAGCCGCCGCCGTTGCCCCGCCGACAGATAGGCCGCCGGCAGTCCAGCCAGGGGAGCGAGATCGACCGCCTCCAAAGCCTGATCGACCACGGTTGGCGAACCTTTCAGGTACGTCGCCCAGAAATGAAGATTTTCACCAACTGAAAGAGAAGGTTTCACGGCATCCAGATGGCCGAGATAATGCGCTTGCTCGCCAATTGTCGCTTCCGTCTCGCCGCCGGTCAAAGTCAGCCGGCCCGCGGAAATGCGGACCAGTCCCGCGATCATGCGCAGCAGCGAAGATTTCCCCGCGCCATTGCGCCCGGTGACCACCAAAGCCTGCCCACCCGTCAGGGTGAAATTGAGCCCGGAAAACACATCGCGGCCGCCCCGTTCACAGGCCAAATTTTCGCACGCGAGCTGCATCATGGGCGCTGGATGCTTCGCGCCGGGCGCAGGTCAACAATGCAGGCTGCGGAAAACCCCGAAATTCTTCGCATCTTTTTAGAACTGTCCCAGTAAATCTGGCGTCGGGCGCGAAAAGACCTTATAAGCCGGGAACCACGGCGTTGCTCAATCCGAATTCGACTTCAAGTCTCCCTAACAAGAAAAGACCTGTCTTGTTAATGGCTTAGGCCGACTACCGCCGATGTCCCGGGCCGGGAATGGAAACAGCCACTATGACGTCTCTCGACAGTTTTAAATGCTGCAAAACCCTCCAGGTTGGCGGCAAAAGCTACGCATATTTTAGCCTCCCCATCGCGGAGCGAAACGGCCTCAAGGGCATTTCGCGATTGCCGTTCTCGATGAAAGTCCTGCTGGAAAATCTGCTGCGCAACGAAGACGGGCGCACGGTGACCAAGGACGACATCAAGGCCGTCGCCGAATGGCTCAAGACCAAGAGCTCGACCCGCGAATTCGCATTCCGCCCGGCGCGCGTGCTGATGCAGGATTTCACCGGCGTTCCGGCGGTGGTCGATCTCGCGGCGATGCGCGATGCCATGAAGGCGCTCGGCGGCGATCCCAAGAAGATCAACCCACAGGTGCCGGTCGATCTCGTCATCGATCACTCGGTCGCGATCACGTTTTACGGCAACAATCAGGCGTTCAAGAAAAACGTCGACGAGGAATACCGGCAGAATCAAGAGCGCTACAAATTCCTGAAATGGGCGCAGCGCTCGTTCGACAATTTCAACGTGGTGCCGCCCGGCACCGGCATCTGTCATCAGGTCAATCTGGAATATCTGTCGCGCGTCGTCTGGACCAAAAAAGACAAGGTCAAAGTCGACGGCAAGAACGCGACCATGGAAGTCGCCTATCCGGACACCGTGGTTGGCACCGACTCGCACACCACGATGGTCAACGGATTGTCGGTGCTCGGTTGGGGCGTCGGCGGCATCGAGGCGGAATCCGCCATGCTGGGCCAGCCGATGTCGATGACCTTGCCCGAAGTGATCGGTTTCAAGCTCGCCGGTAAACTGAAGGAAGGCCTCACCGCCACCGATCTGGTGCTCACGGTCACGCAGATGCTGCGCGCCCGCGGCGTGGTCGGAAAGTTCGTCGAGTTCTTCGGCCCCGGTCTCGCGCATCTGTCGATCGCCGACCGCGCCACGCTCGGCAATATGGCGCCGGAATATGGCGCGACCTGCGGCTTCTCGCCGATCGACGACGACACCATTGCGTTCCTGAAGAACACCGGCCGTCCGCCCGAAGTGGTGGCGCTGGTCGCGGCCTACGCCAAGGCGCAGGGCATGTACCGCGTGAAGACCACGCCCGATCCGATGTTCACCGACGTGCTCAAGCTGGAATTGGGTACGGTCGAGCCGTCGCTTGCCGGGCCGAAGCGGCCGCAGGATCGCGTCGCGCTCAAGGACGTGAAGATGGGCTTTGCCGGCTCGATGGACAAGGAATTCGGCAAAGGCGCGGAGATGACAAAGCGCGTGCCGGTCGGTGGTTTTGACTACGACATCGGCCATGGCGATGTCGTCATCGCGGCCATCACCTCCTGCACCAACACGTCGAACCCGGGCGTGAGGCTTGCCGCTGGCCTGCTGGCGCGCAAAGCCGCCGCCAAGGGGCTGACCGTAAAGCCGTGGGTCAAGACGTCGCTGGCGCCCGGCTCGCAGGTGGTCGGCGAATATCTCGCGAACTCCGGCCTGCAGAAGGATCTCGACAAGCTCGGCTTCAACCTGGTCGGCTATGGCTGCACAACCTGCATCGGCAATTCCGGTCCGCTGCCGCCGCAGAACTCGAAGGCCATCAACGACGGCGATCTGGTCGCCGCCGCGGTGCTCTCAGGAAATCGTAACTTCGAAGGCCGCGTCAATGCCGACGTCCGCGCCAATTATCTGGCGTCGCCGCCGCTGGTCGTGGCCTACAGCATCGCCGGCTCGATGAACGTCGACATGCTGAAGGACGCGCTCGGCGTCGATCAGAAAGGCAAGAAGGTCTATCTGAAAGACATCTGGCCTTCGAACAAGGAAATCGGCGAGTTCATTACCAAGAACGTCACCCGGCAGATTTTCACCAAGAAATACGCCGACGTGTTTAAGGGCGATGCCAACTGGCGCAAGATTAGCATCAAAGGCGGCATGACCTACGCGTGGGACAAGAAGTCCACCTACGTTCAGAACCCGCCTTATTTCGTCGGCATGAAGAAGCAGCCGAAGCCGCTCGAGGATATCGTCGATGCCCGTGTGCTGGCTTTGCTGCTCGACTCGATTACCACCGATCACATTTCGCCCGCCGGTTCGATCAAGGTCGATTCGCCGGCCGGAAAATATCTGATCGATCACAAGGTCAAGCCAGTCGACTTCAACCAGTTCGGCACTCGCCGCGGCAATCATGAAGTGATGATGCGCGGCACCTTCGCCAATATCCGCCTCAAGAACCAGATGCTGCCGGGCGTCGAAGGCGGCTTCACCATGCACTACCCGTCCAAGACCAAGATGCCGATCTATGACGCCGCCATGAAGTACAAGGCCGATAAGGTGCCGCTCGTTGTATTCGGCGGCAAGGAATACGGCTCGGGCTCGTCGCGCGACTGGGCCGCCAAGGGCTCGCTGCTGCTCGGCATCCGCGCTGTTGTCTGCCAGTCGTTCGAGCGTATTCATCGCTCGAACCTCATCGGCATGGGCATTATGCCGCTGGTATTCGAGGAAGGCACCTCGTGGCAGACGCTGGGCTTGAAGGGCGACGAGCAGGTCACGATCCGGGGCCTTCATGGCGAGCTCAAGCCGCAGCAGCGGCTGATCGCCGAGATCGTGTCGGGCAATGGCACGCTCAAGCGCGTGCCGCTGATCTGCCGCATCGATACGGTCGACGAACTCGACTACTTCAAGAACGGCGGTATCTTGCAGTACGTGCTGCGCCAGCTAGCCGGTTGATCAAGGCTGCTGCCCACCATGAAGGGCTGCCACTCACCTCGAAGTGAGTGGCAGGTGATCGACGAGGCGCTTTATAACAGCCTCGCGGATGGGGGGATCGTGGGACAGGCATGAATTATCGACCCATCACCTTTGCAGCCACGCTTGTCTGTGCGTCTCTGGCCGTGCAGGCCGTGACGTCGACCGTATCGGCCGAGCCGCGCGCCGTTATCGAGTTGTTCACCAGCCAAGGCTGTTCGTCCTGCCCGGCCGCCGACAAGCTGCTGGCTGAGCTTGCCCAGGACCCGTCGCTGTTAACGATGACTCTGTCGGTCGACTACTGGGACTATCTCGGCTGGAAGGATACGCTGGCGCTGCATGGCCACACCGAACGCCAGCGTGCCTATGCCAATCAACGCGGCGACCGCGAAGTCTACACGCCGCAGGTCGTGATCAACGGCGTCGTGCATGTGCTCGGCAGCGACAAGGCCGCGATCGAAAAGGCCATCGCGCAAACACGGCAGAACGCCACGCCATTGACGGTGCCGGTGACGATTGCCGTCGCGGATGGAAAAGTCACGGTGACGGTGCCTGCCGCCGACGGCCAAAGCAGCGGCGAAGTCTGGCTTTGCCCGATGACCGGCAAGGCTCCGGTTGCGATCGGACGCGGCGAGAACAATGGCAAGACGCTAACCTACAACAACGTGGTGCGGCGCTGGATCAAGCTCGGCGACTGGAATGGCAAGGCGGCGACCTTCAGCGTGCCGCTGACCGATCTGCCGAAGGGCGAGGCTTCGCTCTCTAACATCGATCGAGTCGCCGTCGTCGTGCAAAGCGGCGTTACCGCCAAGCCCGGTTTGATGCTGGGCGCAGCCAGCACGGCGCTGCGCTAATTCAAGAATAAATTCGGCGTGCGCTCCGCGCGCAAAAAAACGGGCCGGCGACAAGCCGACCCGAAGACTTAGGGGATTGAACCGTACGAAAACTCAACTCAACGTACGCAAACTGAAACTCAACTGGCCCGGTCGGCTAGCCCCGGGGGGCTGGGGGGCTGAGGAATCCGGGACTGACCGGACCGGGCCTTGAGGCAACGGTGCTGTTATCCCGCCCTAGCGTGACGGTCGGTTGACCGAAATAGGGCGTTATTGTGGGGGCTATTAACGAGTTCGTGATCGGCCGCCTGCCGGATTTGCCCATTTTCCAGCCAATTTTGCCCAAGATGAGCAATTGGCTGCCCAGAGGAAGGTCTTGCGGCGCGTGGCCCCCGGCGCGATCATCGTACCGCAAGCAAAGGAGGCGCCGCATGTCGTTCGGTTCCGGCGATATCGATCCAAGCCAGTCCTTCGGGGGCGGGTTCCCGGCGGCCAACAGCCCCGCCTTCACGCAAGCTCCCAACCAAGTCACATTCACCCGGCGCGAACTCAATCGCATTTTCGATCTGTATGGCCGTAAGGTCGCCGCCGGCGAGTGGCGTGACTACGCCATCGATTTCCTGAAAGACCGCGCCGTGTTCTCGGTGTTTCGCCGCGCTTCGGAAGTCCCGCTCTACCGCATCGAGAAAGATCCCAAGCTGGCGCGCCGCCAGGGCGCTTACAGCGTCATCTCGGCGACCGGCCTGATCGTGCGCCGCGGTCCCGAACTTGATCGCGTGTTGCGCTCGATCGACAAATCGTCGCTGGCGCTGGTCGGCAACTGATTACGGGTCTCTCGTCCCGCCCGCGCCGAGCGTGCGCTGCATCAGCACGGTGTCGAGCCAGCGGCCGTGCTTGAATCCAGTATCGGGCAAAATTCCAATATGTTTGAAACCTGCGTCCGTGTGCAGCGCGATTGACGCGGCTTGTTTGGTCGAATCGCCGATCACCGCGATCATCTGGCGATGGCCTGCGGCTTGCGATGCCTCTATCAGCGCTACGAGCAGCGCACGGCCCACGCCCTGGCGTTTGATATCGGGCGCGACATAGACCGAATTCTCGACGGTCAGCCGGTACGCCGGCCGGCTGCGAAACGGCCCCACGTAAGCGTAACCCGTAACTAAGCCGTCGATCTCGGCCACAATGTAAGGGAAGCCCTTGCCGGTCAGGTCTCTCATGCGGCGCGCCATTTCGGCTTCAT
>JANMSH010000051.1:0-3512 GCA_031389105.1 Hyphomicrobiales bacterium | reverse complement strand
CAAAGCCCACGCCGACCTCGCCGCGCGCAAGACCACGGGCTCGACGGTGCTGACGGTGTGAGGATTTAGGATCGTCATTGCCTGCGACAAAGGCGAAGCGTTTGCGCAAGGGAGCGCTTGCGACGAAGCAATCCAGCTTGTTTGACTAAAGCTGGATTGCTTCGCTTCGCTCGCAATGACGGTTTCAAGTGCGGAGCTCACTCTCCAGCCCGCGCACCATCGCGCGCACGATCAGTGCGATCTCGGCGCGCAGCGCGTCTGGTGGCACCGCGATCAGCTTCTGCTCCAGCCCCAGCGTCACCATGCCGTGCACGGCGGAGAACAGGCTGCGCGCGGTGACGCCGAGTTCGTTCGCCGTGCGGTTCGGAAACAGCGCTGCGAGTGGGCGCCAGATGTGACGGAACAGCGCCATCTGTTCGTCGATCGCCCATTCCGGCACGGGCTTGTCGGGCGCCATCCGGTGTTCGAACAGCGCGCGCCACAGTCCGGTATTGTCGGCCGCGAAGTCGCAATAGGCCACGGCGATGCGCACCAGCGTCTCCGCCGGCGAGGCGGGACCGTTGCTTTCAGCCGCGGTGAGGGCGGTGTCCAGCCGCGTCAGCGTGCGCGATCCCACGCGCAGGATCAGCTCATCCATGTCGGCGACGAGATTATAGACCGCGCCATTGGCGCAGCCGATTTCCCGTGCCAGTTCGCGGGTTTTCAAGCCCGCCAATCCGGCTGCGTTGATGCTCCGTTCCGCCGCCAGGATCAGGGCTTCCCGAAGTTTTTCTCGTCTTTCCAAGGCTTTAGACATTTTTTACCGTTTCTTGAGCATTGCTCAAATTTCTCTTGAGCAACGCTCAAGTCCCTGCTATATCTAATCCATGAGCAATGCTCATAACAGGGAGTTGCAAATGTTCAAAACGGTTTTGACGCTTTTCCGGGGCAGCGTGGCTGTCGCGGCAGAAGAACTGGAGGGCCGCAATGCCCTTCTCATCCTCGACCAGCAGATGCGCGATGCGGCCTCGGCCGTCGAGCGCGCCAAGCGGACCTTGGCCCTGGCGATCGCCGGGGATCAGCAGGAGGGCCGGCGCCTCGACGCCACCAATGCCCGGATCGCCGATCTCGAAACCCGCGCCACCGCGGCCCTCGATGGTGGCCGGGAAGATCTGGCCCGGGAAGCGGCGGCGGCGATTGCCAATCTTGAAGCGGAGCGGGACGCCGCGATGACCGCGCGGGCGCTGTTCGCCGCCGAAATCACCCGATTGAAGCGCCAGGTCGGCGGCGCCGAAGCGCGGATCCACGAACTCGATCGCGGCCGCCGTATCGCGCGCGCCTCGGAAGCCGTTCGCGCCATGCGCCGCGGCGGGGTCGAGGCGGCTCGTCCTTACGAATCCACATTGCCGGAGGCGGAGAACACGCTGAAGCGGCTGCGCGAGCGGCAGATCGAAGCCCAGGCCGCCGACGACGCCTTGACGGAAATCGACGCCGCCAGCGGCCCGCTGGCGACCGCCGAAAAACTCGCCGAACAGGGTTTTGGACCGCGCCTGAAATCCACCGCCGATGACGTGCTCGCGCGGCTCAACGCCAAACGTTCGCAACCTGCCTGAACCGGAAGACTCCTCGAAACTACAATTCGATCAACTCAAACCCGCATCAACAGGAGACTATCATGAACCAGAATACCCAACACAGCACCGCCTGGGTCACCTTCACCTACATCTCGTTCGCCGCATCCTGCTTCATGGTCGGCATCGGAATCTGGCTCTTGCCGCTCGACCTCTCGATCAAGGGCTATCTGACCATGGGCTTTTTGATGCTGATCCAGTCCTGCATCACCATGACCAAGACGATGCGCGACATGCACGAGAGCGGCAAACTGGTGAACCGCATCGAGGACGCCAAGGCCGAACGCATCCTGATGGATTTCAACAAGGCCGCGTAACAGCTGGCCCACGAACTGCGGCGGCGGATGTCTTGGCATCCGCCGCTTCAGACGTGCATCGTTATCCGGCGACGCAAACGCGGCGGCCGGTCTGGCGGAAGGAAGGGGATGACTTCGATGAACAGAAACCTTGTGTTCCTGCTGGCGGCACCTATGTCCGTCGCTTTCACTGTCAGCTTGATAAGCGCCGGGTCGGGACTGCATTTGGGCTTCCCTGGCTTGTTCGCGGCGGCATCGTTCATCTTTACCTTGCTCGTATCGCTGGTTACCCTGGCCTTCGATGGCGTTCTGACGCGCGCCTTACCGTTTGTTCTGCGGTCGCCCCTGACCGCGATCGTCGGTGCGATGGCCGCCGGCGGACTGGGTGCAGTCCTGTCCGAAGGTCGTTTGCCACCATCCATGCTTGTCTCATGCGCCATTGCCGGCGCGTTCTGCATGGGGGTGTGTTCGCTAATATCGAAACCGGATCGCGGCCAGGAACGACGCCTGATCCCAGTCCGTGTCCGCCGGAGGTCTCCTGCGGGATGGTGAGAGACCATCCCGACAGTCTGCGCCGCCGTTCAAACATCATTTACCCTTCCACAACCCATTCCCCTGCGCTCAGCGTGCCTTAAGATACGCCATGCACAACTCTTCCCGGATCGCGGGCAGGCAGCATGGCGTCTTGGTGGAGCAGCGGGGGACGGGCACGGTCGGCGGCGGCACGCCTGCGCGGCCATGCCGGCTTCTGGTGGAAGGCGCTGTCGCAACCCCAAATCGATCTCACTTTGCGCACCCATGTCGGGCTGATCACGCGGATCGTCGAGAGCCCGGGGCGCTCGCTCTCCGAAGCCGAACTTGAAGAACTGGTGGCGCAGCTGCGCATCGTGGCCGCCAAGACGCTGCCGGCGCAGGCGCTGACTTACGGCATCTTCTCCGGCGAGCGCGAAAGACTGTCGCGCGCCGTCGTCACCTTGATTTCGGAGGAGGAGACGGGACGTCCGATCGCTTTCAACGCCTTGTCGGTGATGCCGGTCGAACTCGACGGCGAGCCGGCGGAGGTGACCCATCTCGGCCTGGTCATGGTCGATCCCGACGAGCGCGGGCAGGGGCTTTCCTGGGTGCTGTACGGCCTGACCGCGCAGGTGCTGTTCGTGCGCGATGGCTTGCGGCCGAAATGGATTTCGAATGTCACCCAGGTGCCCGCGGTGGTCGGCATGGTCTGCGAGACGTTTTCGGATGTATTTCCCTCGCCACATCCGGGCGCGCGTCAGAGCTTTGCGCATCTGCAGTTGGCGCGCGGCATCATGCGCCGTCATCGCGCCGTGTTCGGCGTCGGCGACGACGCGGGCTTTGAGGAGGCGCGCTTCGTCATCACCGACGCCTATACCGGCGGCTCCGACGCGCTGAAGAAAACCTTCGAGAGCGCGCCAAAACATCGCGACCCGCAATACGAGGCGTTCTGCGCGCGCGAGCTCGATTACACCAGGGGCGATGACGTCCTGCAGATCGGCCGCATCGATCTCGCCGGCGCCCGCCGCTATCTCATGCGCGAAGTGCCACCCGGTTCGCTGCCGGCGCTGCTCGCCGCCGGCGCGGTGTTGTC
>JANMSH010000021.1:0-2741 GCA_031389105.1 Hyphomicrobiales bacterium | reverse complement strand
AACGAGTGTGCTCACTGTCATTCCCGCCATCGCCGACCAGGCGCTGCCCGGCCGGCTTGCCGGGCATGCGATTGTGCCGGCGCTGACTTTCATCGAACCACCGGCGGACGCGCCGGCCGACCTTGCGATTTCCGGCAAATTCACCAATGCCGACCGCAAGCGGATCGAGGCCGTCGGCTCGGTCATGGGTGCGTCTTATATTTCCGCGCCCGGCGTGCCGCGCCCAACCGGCGTCAAGCTGCCGTTCAAGGGACAGCCGGTGCAGGGCTTCTCCGGCCTGAAGTCGGCCGGCGACGGCACCTTCTGGGTGCTTCAGGACAACGGCTTCGGCAGCAAGGTCAATTCTCCGGATGCCATGCTGATGCTGCACCGGATCAAGCCCGATTGGGCGACCGGCAAAGTCGAGATGCTGCGCACGATCTTCCTGCACGATTCCGACAAGAAGCTGCCGTTCCAGATCGCGCTTGAAGGCACAGCCAAGCGCTATCTGACCGGCGCCGATCTCGACGTCGAAAGCTTCCAGACCATCGGCGACCAGATCTGGATCGGCGACGAGTTCGGCCCCTACCTGATTCAGATCAACCAGGACGGCAAGGTCGGCGCGTTCTTCGAAACCGCGATCGACGGTAAGCCGGCGCGCTCGCCCGATCACTATGCCGTTTCGACGCCGGCGGTGCCCGGTGGCGCGGTGGCGTTCAACGTGCGCCGCTCGCGCGGCTACGAGGCGATGGCGGCGTCGAAGGACGGCCGTTTCCTCTATCCGCTGCTCGAAGGCCCGCTGTGGGACGAGGGCAAGAAGGCTTTCGAGACCGACGCCGACCGCGAATATCTCCGCATTCTGGAATTCGACGTCGCCGCGAAGAAATGGACCGGCCGATTCTGGAAGTACAAGCTTGAGGTCAACAATAACAATATCGGCGACTTCAACATGATCGACGCCACCACGGGCCTGATCATCGAGCGTGACAATGGCGAGGGCGAACAGCCGCAGGGCTGCACCGGCCCGGCGAAACCCGATTGCTTCAACATCCCGGCCAAGATGAAGCGCATCGTCAAGATCGAGATGACCGACGCCAATGCTGGCGGTTTCGTGCGCAAGATCGCCCACCTCGATCTGCTGGCGATCAAGGATCCGGACGGCAAGGGCAGGCAGGGGTCGAAGGAAGGCATCTTCACCTTTCCCTTCGTCACCATCGAAGGCCTCGACGTGGTCGACGAGCGCCACATCATCGTCGGCAACGACAATAATCTGCCGTATTCCACCGGCCGCACGCTCGGAACCCAGGACAACAACGAGTTGATCCTGGTCGAGGCCTCCGACCTGCTGAAGGCAAAATAAGTCTCGCCCCAGCGCCTACCAAACTAGACAAACGCCCGCCGCATGGCGGGCGTTTTGTTTTATGGGTTTCCCTGCGGGTCCGCCTGCGCTAGCGGTTGCCCGCCATGACGTCGCAACCCGACACTTCAAAATTGGAAGATTTGCCCCCGCGCTGGACTCTCGCCGGCTTCCGGCTCGGCGCGTGGCAGATCCTGCCGCTGATGCCGGGCCTGTTCGCCTTCGGCCTGGCCTTCGGCACCGTGGCCGCGCGCAAGGGCTTCAGCCTGCTCGACGCTTTGATGATGAGCGGCACCGTCTATGCCGGCGTAGCCCAACTGGTGGCGCTGGAAACCTGGCCGGAGAAACTGACGCTACCGGCCATCAGCGGCATCGTGCTGGTTACCGCGTTGATCAGCAGCCGTTTCCTGTTGATCGGCGCGTCGTTGCGGCCGTGGCTAGGCTCGCAGCCGGCGTCGAAAATCTATCCCACGCTGTTTCTCATGGTCGAGCCGAACTGGCTGATGTCGATGCGCTACCGCGCCAATGGCGGCAGCGATCCGGCCTATCTGCTCGGCGGCGGCGTGGTGATTTATGTCGTCTGGATGGTGGCGACGGCGGCGGGCTTCTGGCTCGGCGCCTCGATCGGCGATCCGCATAAATTCGGCATCGACATGGTGATGCCGGCGTTCTTCACGGCGATGCTGATCTCGATGTGGCGGGGGCTACGCGCCTCGGTCGGCATGATCGTCGGCGGCGGCGTCGCCATCGCCGCCGATTTTCTGTTCGGCGGCATGTGGTATTTGATCGTGGGCGCGCTCGCAGGCTCGGTGGCGGGAGGCTTCATCGATGATCGCGAGTGATCCGTTTGGCTTCTTCGCGTTGCTCGCGGCGATGACGCTCGCCGTCTACCTGACGCGCGCCGGCGGCTTCTGGTTGATCGGCCGCGTCACCATCGGGCGAAGGCTGCAGCGTATCTTGGAAGCCATACCCGGCGCGGTGATCGCCGCCACCGTCGCGCCGATCCTGCTGCACGGGGGGTTAAGCGCGCTGCTCGCCGTGATCGCTGCCGCGCTGGCGATGCTGGCGGTGCGCAACGACTTTGCCGCGGTGGTCGCGGGCGTCGCGGTCGCCGCCGCGGCGCGGGCGGCCGGGCTGTAACGACGAGGCGGACGATGCCGCTGCAAAATCGCGTCTCACCGTTCGGCGAATTGTTCGCGGCGCCCGCGCGCGGCGCGATGATGGGCAATCGCGGCGGGCGCATTCACGACGCACAGCGCAAGCTCGGCGTACGGCGCTGGACGTCGAAGCAATGGATCTGCTGCGTCCTCGAATTCCATGGCCGCCACCGCAACGTCTGGGGCGACAGCTACACCGAGCTGTTCTTTCTCGACGAGATCACCGCGCTCGCCGCCGGCCACCGGCC
>JANMSH010000013.1:0-8261 GCA_031389105.1 Hyphomicrobiales bacterium | reverse complement strand
TTATGGCGCGTCGACCTCTCCCTATGGGAGAGGTGAAGGAAGAAGAAATGACCCTCACGTTCGACATCGTTCTCTCCGGGCTGGTGCTCGGCGGCATGTACGCGCTGATCGCCTTGGGGCTCACGCTCCAGTACGGCGTCGCGCGGATCATGAACCTGTCTTACGGCGAGTTCCTCATCGCCGCGGCGTTTTCCGCGATGTTTCTGTTCACCGGCATGTCGGTGAACCCAATTCTCGGCATGCTGGTCATCGTGCCGGCATCGTTTGCCGGCAACTGGCTGCTGTACCAGATCGTACTGATGCCGCTGGTCAAGCGCTCCAAGAACCAGGGCATGCTGGAAGTCGACAGCATCCTCGGCACCTTCGGTGTGCTGTTCGTCATTCAAGGCATCATGCTGGTGATCTTCGGCGGCAGTTTGCAGAGCTACTCTTACTTATCGGTGCCGGTGCACATCCTCGGCACCACACTGGCGGCGAACCGCATTCTCGCGCTGGTCTTCGCGCTGCTGATCGGCCTCGCGCTCTATCTGCTGCTGACGCGCACGCGCTACGGCACCGCCTTGCGCGCGGTCGCGGTCAATCCTGAATCGGCGCCGCTGTGCGGCATCGACATCCGCGCCGCATCGGCGCTGGCCTTTGCTGCCGGCGGCGCGATTGCCGGCGCGGGTGGCGTGCTGATCAGTATGTTCCTGACATTTAGCGCCGCGTCCGGCGTCGTCTTCACCATGAAGGCGCTGATCGTCGTCATCATGGGCGGCGTCGGCAACATGATGGGGGCGCTGGTCGCAGGCCTGCTGATTGGCATTTCCGAAACCGCGGTGGCGCGGTTGGTCGATCCCGGCCTCACCATTGCCGTGACCTATATGCTGTTCCTGAGTGTGCTGTTGTGGCGGCCGACCGGCCTGTTCGGGAGGCCTGCGCGTTGAACGCACGATGCGTCATCACCGCCGCCGCGGCTGTCATCGCCGTCGCCGCGCTGGCCGCCGTACCGTTGGTAGCGAGCGGCTATCATCTCGCGCTCGGCATCAGCCTGCTTTATTTCACGGTGCTGGCGACCGCCTGGGCGATGTTCTCCGGGCCGACGCATTACATCTCGCTGGCGACGGCGGCGTTCTTCGGCATTGGTGCCTACACCACCGCGGTCCTGACAGACTTCCTGCCATGGCCGCTGGTGCTGCTCGCAGCCGCGGCAGTCGGCGTCATCGTCGCATTGATCGTCGGGCTGTCGACGCTGCGGCTGTCGGGCATCTATTTCGTCATCTTCAGCTTTGGTCTCGCCGAACTGATCCGCCAGCTTGTCACCTGGTACGAGGTGAACATTCACGGTTCGGTGGGGCGCTATATTTTTGCCGACACGACATCGGAAGGCATCTACTGGCGTCTGCTGGCGCTGGTGGTAATGGTGCTCGGCGCCGGCTGGATGGTCCGCCATTCGCGACTTGGCCTCGCCGTGCGCGTGATCGGCCAGGACGAAACCGTGGCGCGCCATGTCGGCATCGATCTCACGCGCGCCAAGCTGGCGCTGTTCGCGATCAGCGCCGCGTTCATGACCGTCACCGGCGCGATCATGGCGCCGCGCTGGACTTACATCGATCCGGTGATCGCCTTTAGCCCGGTGATCTCGTTCGAGGTCGTCATCATGGCGCTGTTCGGCGGCGCCGGGACGATGTGGGGACCACTGCTCGGGGCGGTGCCGTTGGTGCTGCTGTTCGAAGTGCTGACGGCTAATTTCCCTAATTATTTCAGTATCTTGCTGGGGTTGGTGTTTGTCCTGATCGTCTATGCCTTGCCCAACGGCGTGATCGGCTTGCTGGAGTCGCGGGTGCCGGCACTGCGGCGCGCAGCACTTGTCACCGGCATGTCGGCCTTTGCCGAAAAAATCACCGGTCTGATCTGGTCGCGTCCGGCCGAACGCACCGCCGCCACCGACGCGCCGGTGTTGCAGCTTACAAACGTACGCAAGGCGTTCGGCGGACTGGTTGCGGTCGATGCGCTGAGCTTCGACCTGCGCCGCGGAGAAATTCTCGGTCTCATAGGGCCGAACGGTTCGGGCAAGACCACCGCGCTCAATCTCATCTCCGGCGCGATTGCGCCCGACAGCGGCGACATCAAGCTCGAAGGCCGACCTATTGCGATGCTGGCTGCGCATGTGATTGCGCAACGCGGCGTCGCGCGCACATTCCAGCTTGTGCGCGTGCTGGGCGCATCGACCTGTCTGGAAAATGTCATCGCCGGTCTGACGTTCCATGCGCCGCCGCTGTGGGGCGCTGAGGCCGACAAACGTGGTCGCGAACTGCTCGCGCGCGTCGGGCTCGGCGACAAGGCCGACACGCCGGCCGGACAACTCACTTACATCGATCAGAAGCGGCTGGAGCTGGCGCGCGCGCTGGCGCTGTCGCCCGACGTGCTGCTGCTCGACGAATGGCTGGCGGGCCTCAATCCATCCGAGCTTCAGGTCGGTATCGCGCTGGTGAAGATGCTGCGCGACGAGGGCCTCACCATCATCATCGTCGAGCATGTGATGGACGCGATCCGCTCGCTGTGCGGCCGTTGCGTGGTGATGAATGCGGGGCGCAAGATCGCTGAGGGCGCGCCGGCCGACGTGTTCGCCGACCGCGAAGTCATCCGCGCCTATCTGGGGGACGCCGATGCTTGAGGTATCGAACGTCTCGGCCTTTTACGGCAAGCATCGCGCGCTGGATGGCGTGTCGCTGACCGTCGCGCGCGCGGAGATCGTCGTCATTCTCGGCGCTAACGGCGCCGGCAAGACGACACTGCTCAAGGCAATTGGCGGCATGGTGCCCGCCGCGCCCGGCGCACGCATCGTCATGGCGGGCAGGGATCTGGCCGGCACGCCGGCGCACAAGATCGTCGAGGCCGGCATCGCGCTGGTGCCGGAAGGCCGCGGCATTTTCGGCGAGCTGACGGTGCGGGAAAATCTGCTGCTCGGCGCTTATCCGGCGCGGGCGCGCGAAAAGGAAGAAGCCAATCTGGCGATGCTGCTCACGCTGTTCCCGCGCCTCAACGAACGCATGAAACAGACCGTGCGCACCATGAGCGGCGGCGAACAGCAGATGGTCGCCATCGGCCGGGCGTTGATGACGTCGCCCGACATCCTGCTGCTCGACGAGCCGTCGCTCGGCCTGTCACCGATCATGTGCCAGGAACTGTTCCAGATCCTCGCCCGCATCCGCGACGCCGGCTTAGGCATCCTGCTGGTCGAACAGAACGCCAAACAGAGCCTCAAGATCGCCGACCGCGGCTATCTGATCGAGACCGGCCGCATCGTCGGCTCCGGTACCGGCGCGGCGCTCAGGCACGACCCTGCGGTGCAGCGGGCCTATCTTGGCGGCGAGGTGAGGCCTGCCTGAGGGCTTCAAAGCCCGCCTCGCTACGCCTATGTTCCATTGATCGGAGGAGATCATCATGGACGACAAAACCCGCATTGAGCTCGAAGCCGTCGTTTACCGGCGTCTGGTCGAGCACCTGCGCGGTCGCACCGACGTGCAGAATATCGACATGATGAATCTCGCCGGCTTCTGCCGCAATTGCCTGTCGAACTGGATGAAGGATGCGGCGGACGCTTCAGGCGTCGCCATGAGCAAGGATGAGAGCCGCGAGATCGTCTACGGCATGCCCTATGACGAATGGCGCCAGAAACACCAGAAAGAAGCCTCGCCCGACCAGAAAGCCGCGTTCGAAAAGTCCAGCCCCAAGCACTGAGGCGGGCTTGTGACTGTGAACAGCGTGGATGACGGCGGCATCGCCTTGACCTGACGCGCCCTAAATCCGAATGCTCCTTTTCAACGCGCATGATCCCGAAATGTGGGAACCGGTTTTCGGTCAAGATCATGCGCTCTTCGAAGTATGGCGGAGCGATCCGCCTGTTCATTCAAGGAGACACGTTCCATGGCATCATCCGCAGCGGCTGAACAAGAACAACCATCCACCCGCTTCGCCAAGGATCAGCTCAAAGCCATTATCGAGCGCATCGAGAAGCTCGAAGAGGAAAAGAAGGCGACCTCCGACGACATTCGCGACGTCTATGCCGAGGCCAAGGGCAACGGCTTCGACGCCAAGGCGCTGCGTACCATTGTGCGCATGCGCAAGATGGACGTCGACGAGCGCCGCGAGCAGCAGGACGTGCTCGATACCTATCTGAACGCTTTGGGGATGTTGCAGTAGCGGTTTATCCGCTCGTCCCCGCGAAAGCGGGGACCCAGGGCGCAGGCAAAAATTTCAAAGATTGGTGATTGGGGCTCTGGATTCCCGCTTACGCGGGAATGAGCGGAGCGGAGGGTAATGCCTACCGTAGCGCCGCGGTCGTCTGCGACGTGAACGTCGCGGTGGCCAGGAACACCACCGCACTGCCGGTGAAGCGCTCGGCCACCATGCCGAGCTGCGGGTCGGCGGAGAATGTCATCACCAGCGCCTGCGGCGGCTTTTGCATTAATTCACGTAGCGGTTTCGGATCGGCCGCGCCCATCCGCGTCGCGGTCATGAAGCCGCTGATGCTCGGCGTCAGCATCGCCGCACGCATCCAGGGGCTGTCAAAATTTTGTCCGCCGCTGGAGAGCGTCGGCGCAAAGGCTGCCCGCAGCGCCGGCTTCTCAATCATTGTGGTGTTGGCAGGGATCGCAACCGCCGCCGCAGCCGGCAGGCGTGGCAAGTTCGCGCCCATGGGGCGGACCCGCGCCGGGGCTGCCGCCGGTGTTTCGGTTGCCGCGGCATAAGAGAGCGCGGCGGTGCTGTCTGACGGATCGGCGCTGGCGACCTTAAACGGCGACATCTGTTCCGGCGGCGGAAGGTTCGCGCCGGTCTCGACGGCGCCGCGCCAGTAGCCGCGATTGTCGAACACAGTGCCGGGCAGCGACGCCATTGCGACCGGCATCGCCGGTTTTGCCCGCGGCATAACCGTGGCAACCGCGACCTCAACCGGCGCCGGACGCGCCATCGGCAGCGGCACGATCTTTTCGATCGTAACGGGCTTGGGCGGCGTCACGCTCGCCAAAGCGACAGGCGGGCGTGCGCGTAGGCTGGCGGCCTTCGGGGCGGACTCTTCGCTGACTTCGTCAGCATCTTTGTTGCCGCCGCCGAACAGGCCCGCGAACAGGCTGCGCTGCGGCTTCTCGGCGCTGGCGGTAACGATGCCGTTGTCGCGCGCGGCCTCAAGCGACGTGCTCGATGCCGAACCGCCGCGGCGTTCGACCTCGGCCAGCGCCAGCGCGTAGTTCTGCAATGGCACGCCATCGGACGGCACGTGGACGGTGCGGCCGTCGGGGAACACTTTGGCCAGTTGGTCGTGCGTCATGCGCGGCCAGTGGCGGACGCTGCCGGTGTCCATGTGCACGAAGGGCGAACCCGAACTCGGATAGAAGCCGACTCCGCCGCGTTGCATACGCAGACCGATGTTGCGGACTTTTTCGAGCGCCACGCCGGGAATGTAGAAGTCGATGGCCTGGCCGGCGGTGTGCTGGCTGGTTTGCGCGACGCCGCTGGAGCGGGCGCGCAGCATGTCGTTGGTGCCGGACGAGCGGAAGCCGCAGATGATCTGGATCGGCTCGCTGCCGCCGACTTCGCGATAGGCTTCCCACATCAGATCGAACAGATGCGGGTCCATCTTGACGGATTCTTCGCGGCGCCAGTCGCGCATGAACCAATCGAGTTTCTTCAGGGCGGCGTCGTCGTAACGGCCGTTGCGCTTGAAGGTGACGGTGATGTCTTCCTTGGTGTGGAGATGATGGAACGAGAGCGTGCGGGTGTCACCTTCGGCGACCGCGGTCTGCAAGGCGTTGTTGCCGCCGATCAGAAACAGCCCGGCCATGCCAAGGCAAACGCCGGCGCGCAGCATAAATCTAAGAGATGGCCTACGCGCGGCACAAAGCGACACTGAACACGTCCGTGAAAGGAGCCGTCCCACTCGTCGCTGCGCCCCAGCCTGGCCGTCGCGACGGCCGCAGTGTTATCGGGAACGGTTAACGCGCCCTTAGCGGGGCGGTCGCCGTGTTCAATTGCAGAATGGATATCGGGCGAAGATGGCAAAAGATGGCCGCGCGGACACAATTGCGATGGAACTCCGGTTCAATACGAAAAATGGCCGGGCTTGAGGCCCGGCCATCCCATCCGCAAAGTTCCCGCAGTGTTTAGCGGAACAGCTTTTCAAAGAACTGGAACGGATTACCTGCTTCGCGGCGTTCGACGCGGCTCAGGATTTCCTGATTGCTCTTCACGGTGGCGGCGTCGCGCTTGGGATCCGGCGGTGGCGGCACGTCGGCAACGCGGCGTTCATCGCTGCGCAGGATGGCGTTGATGCGGGCATCGAAGCCGTAGACATCGTCCCGCATCACCAGCTTGCCGCCTTCGTCGACAAAGGCGGTTTGGTAGGTCAGGTGCACCTGCGGCCGCTGCATCAGTTTGTAGATTTTTTCCTCTTGGCCAAACATGGCGTCGATCTGTTGCGAGGTCGGCGTCGATCCCGACATCGCCAGCGACAGCATGACCTCGCCGAACTTGGTCGGGTTTTCCACGCGCATGCAGCCGTGGCTGAAGGCGCGCTTTTCCTGAGCAAACAGCCGCTTCTCCGGCGTGTCGTGCAGGTAGACCTGGAACTTGTTGGGGAAGTTGAACTTGATGCGGCCCAGAGCATTGGCTGCGCCCGGCGGCTGCACCACGTTGATATGGCCGTCCGGTCCGCGTTTCACTTCGAGGCCCATGCGGTCGAAGATGTTCGGGTCGCTGGCATAGAGCGGCAGCAGTTCGTTCTGGATGATCGACTGCGGCACGAACCACGACGGATTGACGACCATCGTTTCCATCGTCGCGCTGGCGAGAGGCGTCGGCGTCTGCGGCTTGCCGGCGACAATCTTGGTGCGCCACTGAACGGCGTTATCGCGAACCACCTTGAGAGTGTAGTCCGGGACGTTGACCATCACGTAGGTCTTGCCGAGATCGCGCGGCAGCCAGCGCCAGCGCTCCATGTTGGTGACGACGCGCTCGATCTGCTGCGAAGCCGACACCGGCTTCGGGCCGTTGATTTTGCCGAGCGTTGCGCTGTCGATCACGCCGGTCGGCTTGATGTCGGCGCGCGCCTGGACGTTGCGGATCGCGTTGTACAGCGCCTTGTCGTAGACGAGATCGTCGACCTTGCCGCGAACGCCGAGCTTCTGGCGCAGCGCGGGAACGCGCGTATCCTTGTCGCCGGGATTGATCTTGCGGCCGTCGGGAATGCGATCGTCGACAACTTCGGCGCGCGGCGCGCCGGCATTGCTGCGCATTTCGGCGAGCTTGGCCTTGAGCAGCTTGAAGCCGTCATGCGGCGGGTTGAAGCCTTCGATGGTCGCGTCGAAGTCGCGGGACTCGGCGAGCTTCTTGAGGACGTCGGCGGGCTCCGGCAAATGGTTGCCGTAGTCGACTTCGGCCGTGACGCGCGTCGGCGCGATGCGGCCGACCGCGAGATGGCGGGCGTATGTCAGCACAGAATTGGTCATCTTGATCTCGCCGTCGGCGAGAGCCTCGGCGCTGGTCAGCGAGGTAATTCCGGCACGGCATAGTCCGTCGCGTCGAGACCGTCGGCGGCGGCGTCCTTGAGACGCACGATCGCGGATTTCGCCTGCGCGGTGAGTTGGCCGTCGCGGATCCACAGCGGCGCGTAACCGCGCGACGCGTAGAAAACTTCCATCGCCTTGCGCTCGGGTCCGCGCTCGATGCGGCGGTCGAGTTGCTTGGGTACGATCTCGCGCAATTTGTCGGTAATCGGCGCGTCGCTGGCAGCAAGCTGTTTGTCGAGTGTGCTCTTGATGTCGGCGGCACTGGTACCGGGTTCGCGCGGCGTGACGGCCGGGGCCTGAACCACGGGCGCTTGCATTACCGGTTCTGACGCAGGCGCAGGCGCTTGTACCCGCGGCTCCGGCGCGGTGCGCTGCGAGGCCGGCGGCGGCACGGGCGCGGCTTCACGGCGCGGCATCTGATTGTTGAGGACAGGCGGCGGCGGCCGCACCGACTGCACGCGCTCGGGGTTCGCCCACGATGCTGTCGGCGCTGCGGCGATCATCGCCAGCATGGTGCCCGCGAGCAATCGATCGACATTTTGTTTACGCATCGCACTTAACTCCAGGAACACAGCGTCACCGGGACGGATAAAATTTTACGTGTCGCTTTAACCGACAGCGCATATGTGGCGCTCTCGATTAGACTGCAACGCCATTATGCGGCCGGGAATGCGCGGAGACGACAGAATTTGCGCCGTTAGCGGCGTTTACTTC
>JANMSH010000004.1:0-6596 GCA_031389105.1 Hyphomicrobiales bacterium | reverse complement strand
GAGTTTGCGGATTTCTTCGGCCTGCGGCGCCGCGGCCCAGACGGCCTCGATGCCGGCCTGATCGAACATCATCTCGACGCGGCGGCGGCGCGAATTCGGCACCAGCAGAACGCTGACGCCTTTCTTGCCCGCCCGGCCGGTGCGGCCGGAACGATGCTGCATGACTTCCGGATCGTTCGGCAGTTCGGCATGAATGACGAGGCTCAGATTCGGCAGATCGATGCCGCGCGCTGCCACGTCGGTGGCGACGCAGACGCGCGCGCGGCCGTCGCGCAAGGACTGCAGCGCGTGGGTGCGCTCGCTTTGCGACAACTCGCCCGACAATGCGACCACCGAGAAGCCGCGCTCCAGCAGCGCCGCCTGCAAATGCCGCACGGCATTTCGCGTGCTGCAGAACACCAGCGCGCTCGGCGATTCAAAATAACGCAGCACGTTGACGACCGCGTGCTCGACATCGTGCGGTACCACCCGGATGGCGCGGTACTCGATGTCGGCGTGGCCGCCCTCACCGCCCGCGACTTCGACGCGATAGGCGTTCTTCTGGTATTGCTTCGCCAAGGCGACGATGCCGCGCGGCAAGGTCGCGGAGAACATCAGCGTGCGGCGGTCCTCCGGCGTGGTCTTGAGAATGAACTCCAGGTCCTCGCGAAAGCCCAGATCGAGCATCTCGTCGGCTTCGTCGAGCACAACGGCCTTGAGTTGCGACACGTCAAGACGGCCGCGCCGCAAGTGGTCGCAAAGCCGGCCTGGTGTTCCCACGACGATATGCGCGCCGTCGGCCAGCTCGCGCTGTTCACGACGCGGGTCCATGCCACCAACACAGGAGACAACGCGCGCGCCGGTATATTGATAGAGCCACGTCAGTTCGCGCTGCACCTGCAAGGCAAGCTCGCGCGTCGGTGCGACGATCAGGGCCAGCGGCTTGACGCCACGTTCGAAGCGATCCGCGCCGCCGAGAAGATTGTTCGCAATGGCGAGACCATAGGCAACCGTCTTGCCCGAGCCCGTTTGCGCCGACACCAGGAGATCGCGATCGCCGGCGGCGTCGGCAAGCACCGCCGTCTGAACGGGCGTCGGCTCGGTGTAGCTGCGTTCCGCCAAAGCGCGGGCGAGCGGCGGACTTGTCGGCAAGAATGTCACGAGATGTCAGACCTTGAGTTTGCGCATTGAAGTGACTGGCCGAAATATGTCGCGGCCGAATAGATCGACGGATTGATTGATATAGTGATGCTTTAGGCCATGGCGAGGCAAAGCGCCAATCATGGCAGCCATTCTGTATCCGGAAACGGACAATTCCTCGCCGAACCCCGGGTCAGCCGCCGTTTAGAGTTAATGCCAGCGGTAAGATGTGGCGCGCTGGAAGGGATTCGAACCCCTGACCCCCAGATTCGAAGTCTGGTGCTCTATCCAGCTGAGCTACCAGCGCGTTGTGTCAGAAGTAGAGCGGGAGCCGAGCCTTGTCCATCCGCCTATTGTGCAGCAGGCCTAGCCCCCCGGCGCGACCGCGGCGTCGCCCGGCGGCAGCGCATCGCCGCGCAGCACAGATTTCATATTGCCGATCGCACGCACGAGCAACCCGGCGAAATTGTCGAGCGTGGCGCCGGCCAGATGCGAGGTGACCACGGTGTTGTCCAGCTTGAACAGCGGGCTGTCGCCGGGCGGCTCTTGCTCGAAAGCATCGATGCCGGCGCCGAACAGATGCCCTTCCCTCAATGATGCCGCAAGCGCCGCTTCATCGACCAGTCCGCCGCGTGCGCAGTTGATTAGCACCGCGCCTTGCTTCATCTGCGAGAGCCGCCTGCGCTCGATGATGCCTCGCGTGTCCGTCCGCAGCGGCAGATGCAGCGACACGATATCGGCGACGGGCAACAAGGCGTTGAACTCAGCGTAAGTGACGCCGAGGGCCTTCTCGATGTCCTCCGATACGCGAACCGGATCGTAATAAAGAATATTGACGTCGAAACAGCGCAGGCGCCTGGCGACCTCTTGGCCGACCGCGCCAAAGCCGACCAGCCCCACGGTCTTGCCCTGCAATTGCCGATGCGTGCCGCGCGCGTCTTCCTTGCTCCAGACCCCGGCGCGCGTGCGTGCGTCGATCTGCGGCAACTGACGATAGACGGCGAGCATCATCAGGATCGTGTGCTCGGCGACCGGGATGCTGTTGCCGGCGTGCAGCCGCGCGACGCCGATGCCGCGTTCGCGGCAATAATCGAGATCGATGCGGTCGATGCCGGCGCCGAGTTTCTGGATGAAGCGCAGCCGCGGCGCCTGGGCGAGCAATTCCTTCGGCATGTGCGCCGCCATGATCAGCGCGATGTCCGCATCGTGGATCACCGCGGCGCGCGCCGGCAATGTATTGGCGGTGGTGAAAACAACGCGCCAGCCGGCCGGCACCGCCGCCTTGATGGCGGCTTCTATCCGCGGGTGGAACACGTCGAGGACGGCAACGGTGACGTCGGACATTTCAATGACCTTGCGAACCGCCGCGATACTAATGCATGCCGCGAATAGCTGCCATCCTGCAGAGCGCGGCGGTTGGCGGTGCGCATCAAGCCTGTCATGCTGCATGAACGAGCGGCCTATAGAGCCGCGTTATCGGGAGGCTTGTTGATGTCCACGACTGTCGAAGTGCTTGCAGCCGCTTTCAAGGATGCCGGCACGCCATTTATTGTCGGGCATCCCGGCGGCGAGTCTGTGGAATTGATGGAAGCGGCGCGCCAGCGCCAGATGCGTTTTCTCCTCATGAAACAGGAAGTCGCCGGCGCCATGCTGGCCGCGACCTGGGGCGACCTCACCGGCTCACCCGGCATCTGCCTGTCGACGCGCGGCCCCGGCGCCGCCAACATGGTCAACGGCGTGGCGCACGCGTTCCTCGACCGCTCGCCGCTGATCGCGATCACCGACAGCTATTCGCGCCCGACCTATGAGACGGGCTTACGCCAGCGCATCAATCAGCAGGCGATCTATGAGCCGGTGGTGAAGTGGAGCACCGTGATCGACGCCAAGACGGTGCGCCAGCAGGTGCGCCGCGCCATGCGCACCGCGACGGCGACGCCGCCGGGTCCGGTACACTTCGAATTTCCGCAGAGCGAGACCACGCGCGAGGCCGGCGAACTCGTCGCCGAGCCGACGCTGAGGCCGAACTGGATCACGCCCGGCCCTGACCGCGCCGATCTCAAACCCGCGCTCGACATGCTCAACCGCGCCAAGCGGCCGATTTTGATCGCCGGCATGGGCGTGTACTGGTGCAACGCGTCGGCGGAGTTCGTGAAATTCGCCGAGCGTCTCGGCGCCCCTGTACTCACAACAACAAAATGCAAAGGCATGATCCCGGAGGATCATCCGCTGCGCGCCGGCTGCATCATCGGCGGCCTGATCGAGCGCAAGCTCGTCATGGAAAGCGACCTGATCGTCACCATCGGTCTCGACGCGGTCGAATTGCAGCCCAAACCGTGGCCCTACACGCTGCCCGTCCTGGCGCTGTCGTCGGTCGCCAGTACCGATGCTTTGGTTCCTGCGGACCCCGAAATCATCGGCGACCTGAAGGCTTTGCTGGCGGGCCTCGCGCAATGGGCGCCGGAGGGCACCAATTGGGGAGAGAAGTCGGCCAAGAATTTTCGCACGGAAGTCCGCGATGCGCTCAACACGCCGAGCACGGGCCTATCGCCGCAGCGCGCCATGGAAGTCGCCCGCGCCATCCTGCCGCGTGACACCATTGCCACATGTGACGCCGGCGCCAGCCGTCTGCTGGTGGTGCAGAAATGGGAATCCTACGGCCCGCGCGAATTCCTCACCTCAAACGGCCTCGCCTCGATGGGTTACGCCGTGCCCGGCGCGCTCGCTGCGCGCATGGCGTTTCCGGACCGGCCTGTCGTTGCCTTCACCGGCGATGGCGGCTTCCTGATGACAGTCGCGGAATTGCAGACCGCGCAACGCGAGAACCTGCCGATCATCGTCATCATCTTTGACGACCGCGAGATCGGCCTCATTCGCGTCAAACAGGAGATCAAGGGAATTCCGCTGCACGGCGTACAGCTCGGCGGCGTCGACTGGCAGAAGCTGGCGCAATCCTTCGGCGCCGACGGCGTCACGGTGGAGACCGAACAGGACTTCAGCAATGCACTGTCCGCCGCGCTCAAGACCAAGCGCACCACGGTGATCGGCGTGCGCATCGACGCGTCGGGCTATGTCGCGCAATTCAATGCGCTAAGAGAGCTTTAACGCTCGCTTCACCTGTCCCATTGGGATGCTGGCGATCGTATTGCCAGACCCGAAATATGGATGAGTAAAACGTGATGGCGGCAGGCCAACAAATCCTTGAACCGATTCTTGGCGTCTCGCCGACGCCACCCACCTTCGCGATGCCGGCCGGCGCCTGCGATTGCCACACGCATATCTTCGGGCCGGACGAGAATTTTCCGCTGTCGCCGAAGCGGCTGTACACGCCCGGCCCGGCCTCGATCGACGACCTGAACGCATTACACAAGACGCTACACGTCGACCGCGTTGTGGTCGTTCATCCGAGCCCCTACGGCGCCGACAATGCGGTGACGGTCGATGCGGTGCGAAAGATAGGCAATCGCGCACGCGGCGTCGCGGTGATCGACGATGCCACGACCGACGCCATGCTCGCCGATATGCATGACGCCGGCATTCGCGGCGTGCGGGTGAACCTGGAGTCTTCCGGCGAGAGCGATCCGGCGGTGGCGGAACGACATCTTCAGGACGCGGCCGCACGCGTGGCGCGGCTCGGCTGGCATGTGCAGACTTTTACCAACCTCGGAATTTTGGCTCCGCTGCACGACACGATCCTGAAACTGCCGGCGCCGCTGGTGGTCGACCACTTCGGCCGGCCGAAGGCCGAACTCGGTCTCGACCAGCCCGGTTTCAAGGAATTGCTGTCGCTGCTGCGCAGCGGCAAGGTCTACGTGAAAATCTCGGCGGCCTATCGCATCTCGCAACTGCCCGGTTATCCCGACGCAGCACCGTTAGCGCGCGCGATGATCGACGCTAATCTGGATCGCATCGTGTGGGGCACCGACTGGCCGCATCCAGGCGCGGCCAAGCGCGATCCGGCGGTCATCGAGCCATTCCGGCCGGAAGACAATGGCGCGGCGCTCAATCGTCTCGCCTCATGGACCAAAGACAACAAAGAGCTTGCGAAAATCCTCGTCGACAATCCGGCGCGGCTTTATGATTTCTAAAAATTAAAAACAGGGTGGGACTCCCAACGCCGCATCGTACTAAGCCGCGATCGCGATGGAGCCGTTTCGAGCCGTTTTCCGTCCATAGGAAGACTTGAATATGCCGGCGGCGGTCTGGCATGGTGATTGGGCCGGCGTTTAATAAGGTCAATTGATTTGGATGTCGTTCTCACTGAATTGTTGAGCGCCACCCTGCGCTGGGTCCACGTTATCGCCGGCATCGCCTGGATCGGCAGTTCATTCTACTTCATCCATCTCGATCTCAGCCTGAAGCCGCGGCCCGGCCTGCCTGAGGGAGTCAAAGGCGACGCCTGGCAGGTCCATGGCGGCGGCTTCTATCAGATGATCAAGTTCCTGGTAGCGCCGACGCGCATGCCGGACGAGCTCACTTGGTTCAAATGGGAGGCCTACGCCACCTGGCTGTCGGGTTTCGCGCTGCTGGTCGTGGTCTACTATTTCAACGCCGAGCTTTTCCTGATCGACAAGTCGGTGCTGGACCTCAGCGCGCCGGTGGCGGCTGCCGTGGCGTTCTTCAGCCTGGCAGCGGCGTGGCTCGCTTACGAAGCGCTGTGCCGCTCGCCGCTCGGCAAACACGAGCTGGCGCTGGCGCTGGTCGGCTTCGTCTTTCTGGTCGTGCTGACTTATGTCTTCACCCGCGTGTTCAGCGGCCGCGGCGCCTTCACCCAGATCGGCGCGCTGATCGGCACCATCATGGTGGCGAACGTCTTCGTCGTCATCATGCCCTATCAGAGGAAGATGGTGGCGGCTCTCCTCGCCGGCGCCGCGCCCGACCCCTATTGGGGCGCCATCGGCAAGCAGCGCTCGGTACACAATAATTACCTGACCTTGCCGGTCATCTTCCTGATGCTGAGCAACCACTATCCGCTGTTCTTTGCCACCCGCTACAACTGGCTGATCGTCGCCATCGTGCTGCTGATCGGCCCGGTGATCCGGCACTTCTACAACTCGCGGCACGAAGGCAAAGGCAGCCCGTGGTGGACCTGGGGCGTCGCGGCGGCGGGCATGGTGGCGATAGCCTTGCTGTCGGCGGCGGGACCTCCCGGCCCTAAGACCGGCGCATTGCCGCCGACCCCAAAATTCGCCGAGGTGCAGGACATCATCATGTCCCGCTGCAGCATGTGCCATATGAGCGAGCCGGTCTGGGCCGGGTTCGCCACCGCGCCCAAGGGCGTGCGGCTGGACGACCCAGAACAGATCGCATTGCACGCCACGATGATCGATATCAACGCCGTGCGGTCGCACGCCATGCCGCCCGGCAACGTCACCGAAATCACCCCCGGTGAACGCCAGGTGCTGGCGGCCTGGCTCGCCGCCGGCGCGCCAAAGCAATGAACCCGATCTCGCTCGATACGCTCAACGCGGCCAGCGAAG
>JANMSH010000469.1:0-4437 GCA_031389105.1 Hyphomicrobiales bacterium | reverse complement strand
GCGCTCGACGACGTCAATGCCGCCTTTACCAAGGCGACCGGCGTCAAGGTCGTCGCCAGTTATGCCGCCTCCTCCGCGCTGGCCAAGCAGATCGAAAGCGGCGCGCCGGCCGATGTCTTCGTCTCCGCCGATCTGCAATGGATGGACTATGCCGCGCAGAAAAACCTGATCAAGCCGGGCAGCCGGGTGAACCTGCTCGGCAACAAACTGGTTCTCATTGCTCCTGTCGATTCCAAAATCGACAAGGTCATCATCAGCAAGCCGTTCGACATCGCTAAGCTCGCGGGCGACGGGCGTATTGCCGTCGCGGATGTGAAAGCCGTGCCGGCGGGGCTTTATGCCAAGGCGGCGCTGGAATCTTTGGAAGGCTGGGCCGCGGCGGAGCGCAAGCTCGCGATGGCCGAGAACGTGCGCGCGACTTTGTCCTTCGTCGCGCGCGGCGAAACGCCGCTCGGCATCGTCTACGCCACCGACGCCAAGGTCGAACCAAAGGTGAAGATCGTCGGCGTATTCCCTGGCGGCTCACATCCGCCCGTGGTCTATCCGGTCGCGGCGACAACCGCGGCGAAGGCCGACGCCGGGAAGTATCTTACCTTCCTGCGCGGACCTGAGGCCAAGGCGATCTTCGAGAAATACGGCTTCGGCTTTTTAATCAAGCCGGTGTCGTAATTTCGTGCTCGACCTTTCACCCCAGGATTGGATTGCCGTTCAGCTGTCGTTGCGGATCGCGCTGGTCGCGACCGCGGTGTCGCTGCCGTTCGGCATTGCGATTGCCTATGTGCTGGCGCGCAAAGATTTCTGGGGCAAGTCGCTGCTCGACGCGCTGGTGCATTTGCCGCTGGTGCTGCCGCCGGTCGTCACCGGCTATCTGCTGCTTATCACGCTGGGACGCCGCGCGCCGGTCGGCGCATGGCTCGCCGATCATCTCGGCATTGTGCTCTCGTTCCGCTGGACCGGCGCGGCGCTCGCCTGCGGCGTGATGGCATTTCCGCTGGTGGTGCGCCCGATCCGGCTGTCGATCGAGGCGATCGACCGGCGGCTGGAAGATGCTTCGGCGACGCTCGGCGCCAACGGCTTCTGGGTGTTCATGTCGGTGACGCTGCCGCTGGCGCTGCCCGGCGTCATCGCCGGCGCGATGCTGGGCTTCGCCAAAGCGCTCGGCGAATTCGGCGCCACCATCACATTCGTGTCTAATATTCCCGGCGAGACGCAAACCATCTCGGCGGCGATCTACACGCTCACCCAGGTGCCGGATGGCGATAGCGCCGCGATGCAGCTCGTTATCGTCTCCATCATCATTTCGGTCGCGGCCTTGATGGCGTCCGAATGGCTCGCCCGCCGCGCCGCAGCACGGCTTCACGGGGCATGACATGTTAGTTGTGGAAATCGAAAAGCAGCTCGGCGAGTTTGCGCTCAACGTGTTGTTCGCAAGCGAGAACGGCGCCACGGTTTTGTTCGGGCCATCGGGCGCGGGCAAGACCAGCATCATCAATATGATTGCCGGACTGCTGAAGCCCGACCGCGGCCGCATCGAGATCGACGGCGAATTGCTGTTCGACAGCGCGAAGCGCGTCAACATGCCCGCGTGGCAGCGGCGCGTCGGCTACGTGTTCCAGGAAGGCCGGCTGTTTCCGCATCTGTCGATCAAGCACAATCTCACTTACGGCCGCTGGATGGGGGGCCACCCGAACGATCCGGCGGCCTTCGCGCATGCGGTCGATTTGCTCGACATCGGACATTTGCTCGACCGCCGGCCGGGAAAATTATCGGGCGGCGAGCGCCAGCGCGTCGCGGTCGGCCGCGCGCTGCTGATGCGGCCGCGTATCCTGCTGCTCGACGAGCCGCTGGCCTCGCTCGACGCCGGGCGCAAGCAGGACATTTTACCATACCTCGAGCGGCTGCGCGACGAAGCCAAGGTGCCGATCATCTATGTCAGCCACGACGCCGCCGAGGTGAAGCGCATCGCCAGCCGCGTCGTGCGGCTCGATGGCGGCAAGGTCGTCGCGACCGGCGGGCCGGAGTTGCTGAGCGCCTGAACGTGTATGCTGGCGCCATGTTCCCACCTTCCCGTATCGTCTGCCTGACTGAAGAGACCGTCGAGACGCTTTATCTGCTCGGCGAGGACGCCCGCATTGTCGGCGTCTCGGGCTACGCGGTGCGCCCAGCCCGCGTGCGCAAAGAAAAGCCGCGCGTGTCGGCCTTCATCTCCGCCGACGTGCCGAAGATTCTCGCGCTCAAGCCCGATCTGGTGCTGACGTTCTCGGACTTGCAGGCCGACATTGTCGCCGACCTGATCCGCGCCAATGTCGCGGTGCACGCGTTCAATCAGCGCGACGTCGCCGGCATCTTCGACATGATCCACACGCTCGGCGCCCTGGTGGCGCAGCCGGAGAAAGCCGGCGCGCTCGCGCGCAAACTCGCCGCGCATGTCGATGCGGTACACGAGCGTGCGATGAAGCTGCCATGCCGCCCGCGCGTCTATTTCGAAGAATGGGACGAGCCGATGATCTCCGGCCTCGGCTGGGTGTCGGAACTGATCGAGGCCGCCGGCGGCATCGAGGTGTTTCCGCAGCTGGCCGCGCGCAAGAACGCCAAGGATCGCATCGTCTCCGTCGCGCAAGTAATCGAGGCCAAACCCGACATCATCGTCGGCTCCTGGTGCGGCAAGAAATTCGTGCCGGCCAAGGTCGCCGCCCGGCCCGGCTTTGCCGCGGTTCCGGCGGTCGCCACCGGCTGGCTGCGCGAGATCAAATCGACCGTGATTCTCCAGCCCGGCCCGGCGGCGCTGACCGACGGCCTCGATCAACTGGCGGCCATCGTCGCGGAATGGGCCGAAAGCCACAATTAATCGCCCTTCGGGCAGCGATAGAATCACCGCCTCCAGTGTGCTATGCACAATTGAAATCTGGACCGCACAAGGACTGACCGCGATGCAGCCGACCAAGACCCGCAACGACCTTTGGATGGATCTGGCCCTGGTGGCCTTCCTTGTCGCCCTCTGCGTGGTCGCCCGCCTGCTGCCGCATGCGCCGGGCTTCCTTCCGGTCGCCGCGAGCGGTTTGTTCGCCGCACGCGTCCTGCGCATCCCCGCGCTCGCCATTGCCGTTCCCGTGCTCGCCATGATCCTGAGCGACGTATTCCTGCCGGGCGAAGACTGGCGCATCCAGGCCATCGGCTTTGCAGCCATCGCGATCCCGGCCATCCTGGGCATCGCCACGCGGCGCTGGAGCGGTGTGCTGCCGACGGTCGCGACCGTCATCGCGTCGTCGATCTTGTTCTTCCTGCTGTCGAATTTCGCGGTCTGGGCTTTCAGCGGCATGTATCCGATGACCATGCAGGGCTTGGTGCAGTGCTACGTCGCGGCGCTGCCGTTCCTGGAGAAGACGATGTTGGGTGATCTGTTCTGGACCGGCGTACTGTTCGGCGGTTTCTGGCTGGTGCAGCGCGCGCCTTCGCTGGCACGCCGCGCGCACTAAAAAATCAGCCAACCCACTTCTGAAGTCTGTTCCACCACGACTTGACGCGTCCGCGCAGGTGGGCCGCTTTTTCCGGCTCGGCCAGCCGCAAGCCGACGGTGGTGACGTGGCCCTTCTCGACCTTGTGCGCGAGCAAGGCGATCGGGCCTAGCTGGACGACGTCGCCTTCCTTGGCGCGGCGGCCGAGATTCTCCGTAAAGAATTCGGCGAGCGACACTTCGGTATGGTCGGCGGCGACTTGCAGACCGTAGATTTCCGCGAGTGCGCCGAGCGTCGCGGTCCCGTTCACGAAGAAGTCGCCGAGCAACCGCGGATCCGGTGCGGCCGGCGGCGGCATGGTGACGAAGAAGCGGTCGAGCGCCTGCGCCTTTTCCGGCGGCGCCAGCAGATAAATGTAATCGCCTTCCTGCACCGGCTCGGCTTCCGCCGGCGTCATGATTTCGTCCTTGCGCACGACCAGCGTCGGACGCGCCCAATTCGGAATGAGCCCGCGGCGCAGATACGGACTGTTGGCGGGCACCGGATAGCCAACGATCTCGCGCGCGAGCTGACCGGGCAGATCAAGCTCGATGCGGCGCGGCAACGGATCGCTACGGGTAAATGAGATGTCGAGCTTGCGAGCGGCGAAGGCCACGGTCCAGCCCTGGATCAGCAGCGAGAACAGCACCACGACGAAGGCGACGTCGAAAAATATATAGGCCCCCGGCATGCCGACCAGCAGCGGAATCGAGGCCAGAAAGATGGCGACCGCGCCGCGCAATCCCACCCAGGAGATGAACAGCTTCTCGCGCCAGGGATACTTGAACGGCGCCAGGCACAAGAACACCGCCGCCGGCCGCGCCACCAGCATCAGCACGACCGCTATCACGATCGCTCCGAACAAGTTGTCGAACAGCCGCTGCGGCCAGACCAGCAGGCCGAGCAGCACGAACATCATGATCTGCGCCAGCCACGTCACCGC
>JANMSH010000378.1:0-1585 GCA_031389105.1 Hyphomicrobiales bacterium | reverse complement strand
ACGATGCCAGATCAAGTTAAAGACCCTGGTGATCGCACGGCGGTAGCCAGTTACGTGGCGACCTTGTCGGCAGATCTAGCGACCCTGGCACGCGGTACCGGCCTCGAAACTCTCGGCTATCTGCTTGAGATGGTGCGGCTTGAGGCTGAAAGCAGCGCGCGCCAAACGCATGCGCCGAACGGGCGGCGCTAAAGTTTCACCCCCAGCTTTTCCAGAAAAGCCGTGGTCGGATTTCCGTCCGGCACCATGCCGAATTTCTTCTGCTCGGCGCGGATGTTGTCGCGCAAGTCAAAATCGACGTGGCCGTCGAACTCGTTGACCTTGTAGCCGAGTGACGCGAGTTTTTTCTGCAAAGCGACGCGGGCATCGCGCGGCAGTGGACGGTCGTCGCTCGGCCATGCGGTCTTGATCACCGCGCCGCCATTCATGCGGTCGGCGAGATGGCCGACCGCGATCGCGTAAGCGTCGGAGTTGTTATAGGCTTTGAGCACATCGAAGTTCTCGGTCACGAGAAATGCCGGACCCTTGGCCCCGCTCGGAAAAAACAGGATGCCGTTACCGCTGGAGGGAAACGGCTTGCCGTCGGCGCGCCGCACGCCGAGCTGCTGCCATTCGGTAAAGTTGCCGCGGCTGCGCATCGTATCGAAGCCGTTCGGCACGGCGACCTCGAAGCCCCAGGGCATGCCCTGCCGCCATTTGAATTTATTGAGGTAGTTGGCGATAGAGCCGAGCGCGTCCGGCACATTGGTCCAGATGTCGGTGCGGCCGTCGCCGGAAAAATCGACGGCGTAGCCCACGAAGCTCGACGGCATGAACTGGCCCTGGCCCATAGCGCCGGCCCATGAACTGACCATCTTGTCGCGCGCGATGTGGCCGTTCTGCATGATGCCCATCGCGACAATGAGTTCGTTGCGGAAGTAGGGATCGCGATAGCCGACGTAAGCCAATGTCGAAAGCGAGCGGAACACGTCCCATTTGTCTTTGGCCGCGCCGTAATCGGTTTCCATGCCCCACAGCGCCAGCAGAATCCAACGCTCAACTTGATATTTATTCTCGACAGCGTCGAGGGTCTTTTCCCATTCTCTGTGCTTTTGCTGGCCGCGCGCGGCGCGCCCAGTTGAGGCGAGCAAATTGATGTAGTCGCCGACCGGTTTGCCGTATTCAGGCTGCTTCTTGGTGGCCGCGATCACGCGCGGGTCAGGCGTGAGGCCACGCATCGCCAGATCGAAATTGGCGCGGGTGATGCCCTTGGCTTTTGCATCGGGCCACAGTTCGGCTTCGAAAGCGGCGAAGGTTTGTTGCTGAGCTCGGACGGGTGCGCACATCACGAGGAGTGTGAAAACCGATGCGGCAATACAGCGAGCAAGCATGAAGACGTCCCGGCGAATCTCTAATGGTCCGCTCTTATAGCAGCGATACCATAGCGCCGCCGTGGCGCTCCAACCGGCCCGCGATTTCGAGTTCGAGCAGCACGGTGCGCACGATGGCCGGCGAGGTGCGCGACATGCGCACCAGATCGTCGATCGCCGCCGGCGTCGGCCCGAGCAGCGAGATGATGCGCGTGCGGTCATCTTCTGCGGGTTCG
>JANMSH010000235.1:0-2249 GCA_031389105.1 Hyphomicrobiales bacterium | reverse complement strand
GTTTCGCCGCCGGTGCTGCCGTCGCCGCGTCGGATTCTTCCAGCGTTAAGATCAATGTGCCTTTGGACACCTTGTCGCCGGGTTTCAGGCTCAGTGTCTTGACGACACCGCCGGACGGCGCGGGAATGTCCATCGTCGCTTTGTCCGATTCCAGCGTGACCAGCGAATCCTCTTTGTTCACGGTGTCGCCGGGTTTGACCAGCACTTCAATGACCGGAATGTTTTTGAATTCCCCGATATCCGGAATCTTGACTTCAATGATTTTGCTCATGAGATTCTTAAATAGTTATTTAAAATCATATACTTATAGTTATCTGGCAAGCGGCCGGCCGTTTACTGTGAACCGGTAATCAGCTGCGCACCTGGCCGTCGCCGAACACCACGTATTTCAGCGAGGTCAGGCCTTCCAGTCCCACCGGACCGCGCGCATGCAGCTTGTCGGTGGAAATGCCGATCTCGGCGCCGAGGCCGTATTCGTAACCATCGGCAAAACGCGTCGATGCATTGACCATCACCGAGGCTGAATCCACTTCGCGCAGGAATCGCATCGCGTTGGTGTAGTTCTCGGTGACGATGGCTTCGGTGTGCGCCGATGAGTATTTGTTGATGTGGGCTATGGCCTCTTCGACATCGGCGACGATCTTCACCGAAATGATCGCGGCGAGGTATTCGGCGTACCAGTCGTCTTCGGTCGCCGCGATGGCCTGCGGCACCAGCTTGCGCGTTTCCGCGCAAGCGCGGATCTCGACGCCGCGGCTGATGAGCATGGCGCAAAGAGTCGGCGCCAGCGACACGGCGACGGCGCGTGCGATCAGCAGCGATTCGGCGGTGTTGCAGGTGCCCAGGCGCTGGGTCTTGGAGTTTTCGAGAATGTTGAGTGCTTTTGTTGCATCGGCCGCGTCATCGACATAGACGTGGCAGTTGCCGTCGAGGTGCTTGATCACCGGCACCCGCGCTTCTTTCGAGACGCGTTCGATCAGCCCCTTGCCGCCGCGCGGCACGATCACATCGACATACTCGGGCATCGCGACGAGGTAGCCGACGGCATCGCGGTCGGTAGTTTCGATGACCTGCACCGCGGTTTCGGGCAAGCCGGCCGCGGCGAGGCCGATACGCACGCAGGCGGCGATGGCCTGGTTGGCACGCAAGGCTTCCTTGCCGCCGCGCAGGATCGCGGCATTGCCGGACTTCAAACACAGCGCCGCGGCGTCCGCCGTGACGTTGGGCCGCGCCTCGTAGATGATGCCGACCACGCCCAGCGGCACGCGCATCTTGCCGACCTGGATGCCGGAGGGACGGCGCTTCATGTCGGTGATTTCGCCGATCGGGTCGGCCAGGGCGGCGACTTGTTCGAGTCCCAGTGCCATGGCTTCCACGCTTTTGTCGGTCAGCGTCAGACGGTCGATCAGCGCCGCGTCGAGCCCGTTGGCGCGGGCTTCCGCGACGTCGGCGGCGTTGGCTGCGAGCAGTTCGCTACGGCGCTCGCGAATCGCCCGCGCCATCGCCAGCAAGGCGGTGTTCTTGGCCGCGGTCGAGGCGCGCGCCGTGGCGCGCGAGGCTGCGCGTGCGTTGCGGCCGATCTGCTGCATGTAGTTCTTTACGTCCATTACCGTGTCCTAAGTTGCGTCAGCCAGGCATCCAGCCGACATCTTGCGCGCTGCGAGCATAGCAAACCCTTGCCATCACCCGGAATCCGTACCATTGGTGCCCGCGATGACCTATGCGGGTGAGTGCGTCTTGAGCCAGTCTTTCAAGGCGGCGTCCACGCGAGTTTGCCAGCCGTCGCCGCTCGCCCGGAATTGCTCCACGACTTCCGGCGACAGGCGAATGGTGATGCGTTCCTTGGTCACCGCCGCCTTGGGGCGGCCGCGCAGTTTGGCCTGCAAGCTCTCGGGCAGACTGGAGAACGGCACGGCCCGCTTGAAATCCTCTTCGGTCCATTCGGGATTCTCGTCGTCGATCAACTCAGGGTTGGGTCGCTTTTTCATACCATCGCACCTCGCGTTTGTTCGCCTTGCGGAAACTGATGACGCGGATACCCATTGCGGTTTCCACGAACACCAGCGCGTGCAGGCGGCCATCAAGCAAGCCGAGCGCACGATGACGAATCTCGCCGTAATCGCGTCGGCCATCCACCGTGAGCACCGCCGTCTGGAAATCAAAGTCCGCCGCCCGCTCGAAACTCAAGCCGCGCAACGCAATGTTGCTGGCGTTTTTGGCAGGGTCGAAACCAATCTCCATGCGAATTA
>JANMSH010000200.1:0-10250 GCA_031389105.1 Hyphomicrobiales bacterium | reverse complement strand
GAAATACGGCTGACGCTCTTCCACCACGCTGCCGTCGTTGAGCACGGCGCGGATATGGCCGGTGAAAGCGTTCGGATAGGGATTGTTGGGGTCGATCACGTAACGCACCTTGGCGGCTAGCGCGAGAACGTCCGGATCGCGCACCGCTTCGGGCGTGAAGTCGCTTAAACCCACACTCCCTCTGACGAAGCCGGTGGCGAGGATGTAGGGCGTCGCGAATTTCGCGGCATAGCCGTTCGGCGGGCGCTGCTTCGCCAGCAGCGGATCCCACAGGCGGTGAACGGTGCCTTCGGCTACTTCGCAGACCAGTTCCTTGATGTCGGTGGCCTTGATGCCGCGCGCGGCCAGCCGCTTGGCGCAGTCGATATAGGGATGCGCCATGGTCCCGCACGGATACGGCTTGAACGCCAGCGTCTCGGTGACCCAGCGGGTACCAAAATCACCGATGAGGGCGTCGTAATTCCCAGTCGTGGTGTGGGCGAAACCGTGGAATAGCCCGTGCACGCCTTCGAACACCGTGCGCGGCCCGGAGAAGCCGCCCCGCGCCAGCAGCGCCGCGCGAATGCCGGATTGCGCCGCCCAGCCGGGATGCATGCGCTTGGTCCAGGTGCCCTCGGCCAGATATTCGATAATTCCGGAGGCCATGCTGCCGGCGATGCCGAGCGCGTCGACGATCTGTTTCTGGTTGAGGCCGAGCGCGACGCCGACGCCGGTGGCAGCGCCCATCACGCCGTAGATCGCGGTCGGATGAAAGCCGGCCTTGTGCGCGGCTTTGGGCACCACCGTGCTCAGACGGCACATCACTTCGGTGCCGACCGCGATACCGAGCAGCGCCGCGGCACCGTCCGGGTTGTGCCGTTCGCAAGCCGCCAGCACCGCCGGCACGATCACCGCGCCGGCATGCACCGGGCCGCCCTCGAAGGTGTCGTCGAAATCCTCGCCGTGGCAGGCGGTGCCGTTGATGAAAGCGGCGCTCGCCGAACTTAAGCTGCGGGAATGGCCGATGGCGGTACAGGGACCGTCATCATCGCAGCTGGCCAACGCACTTGTGATGTAGTCCTCATTACGCGCGGTAACGCACAATCCCACCACGTCGATCAAAAGGTCTTCGCATTTCTGCTTGACGGCGGGCGGCAGCGTGGCGGCTTTCAACCCGGCGATGCGGCCGGCCAAATGCTGCGCGACGGACGTCGTGGGAAGGCTAGCGCCCATACTGCTCTTCTTAATTGCTTAACCGCACGTTGCCGAAGCCGGGGATGCGGTTGACCGCGAACACCACACTAAAGGTGATGATCAGCATGCCGATGCCGATCACGGCGATGGCGCCGAGATCGCCGCTCTCGTTGAGATCGTAGATCAGCACCGAGATCACCTTGGTTTCCGAGGTAAACAAAATGATCGCCGCCGACAATTCGCGCATCACGCCGACGAAGATGAAGCACCAGGTCGCGATCACGCCGGTGCGCAGCAGCGGGGCGGTGATTTGCCATAGCGAAAGCAGGCGCGTGGCGCCGAGGATGCGGCTGGCGTCCTCAAGTTCGGGATGAATGGTGCGGAACGCAGCCTGCAATTGCTGATAGGCCGACGGCAGCGCGATGGTGACAAAGGCCACCAGCAGAATCCACAGCGTGCCGTACAGCACGAAAGGCGGCCGCGTGTAGCTCAGGAACAGGCCAACACCGAGCACGATGCCGGGAATAGCGATCGGCGCGGTGGCGAGAAAACCAAGAAACCGCCAGCCGGTGACGGCCTGGCGCGCGGTGACGTAAGCGATGATCACCGCGATAATCGTGCCGATGGTGGCGGTCGCGGTGCCGAGAATGACGGTGTTCTTGAGCGCGAGCGCTGCCGCCGACAATTCGAACAGCACGAAATTGAAGTTGTGCAGCGTTGCGTTCTTGAAGGTCAAAAACGTCGTCGCAATCGGCGAGAACGCCGCGTTGACCAGCGCGGCATACGGCAGGAACACCGGCAGCATCAGCACCGTGAGGCAGATACCGAAGGCGACCCAGCGCATGCGGTGCAGCGGGATCAGGCGCGGCGCGCCGTATTTGCCGCCGACCACCGAATAGCCGCGGCGGCCGAGGATCATGTGCTCGGCGCGCAGCAGGAAAATGGTGAGCACCAGCAGCGGCAGCGACGCCGCAGCGGCGAGCTCGGGCTTGGGCGGATACTGGAACAGGCTCCAGATCTTGGTCGTCATAGTGTGGAAGCCGGCCGGCAGCGCCAAAATCGCCGGCGAGCCAAACAGCGTCATCGCCTGCAGGAACGCAACCAAGCCACCGGCGAGCAGCGCCGGCAATACCAGCGGAATCGTGATGCGCCGCGCGGTGTACCAGCGCCCGCCGCCGAGAATGGACGAGGCGTCTTCCAGCTCGCCGGGCGTGCGGTCGAGCGAATTAGCGACCAGCACGAAGACATAAGGAAATGTGTAGCAGGAGATGACGAAAATGATGCCTTCGATGCTGTAGATGTTGAATAGATGGGTGTCCAGATCGGCGCCGGTGATGCTGCGGAACACCTTGTTGAGCAGCCCGCTGTTGGGCGCCGCCAGCACTTCCCAGGCAATTGCCCCGAGAAACGGCGGCGTCACGAAAGACGCGGTCACCAGCGCACGGATCACGCCCGAGAACGGCAGATCGGTGCGCGCCACCAGCCAGCCCATCGGCGCCGCCACCGCGCAGCAGATCACCGACGACGAGGTGGCGATGATGAAGGTGGTGACCAGCGGGTCGTAGAACGAGGACTCGGTGAACAGTCTATAGAAATTGGCCAACGTCGGCCTGCCCTGGGCGTCGGTCAGGCTGTAGAGCAGCAGCCACGATATCGGCAGCACGATCAGCACGACTAGAATCGCGGCGAAGGCGTAGAGCACCGGCCTGCTAAAATCGACGCCGTATTTTCGTTGCGGTGACGCCGGCGTCGATGGAATAGCGATCGTCATACCTTAAAAATCTCCGCGTATCGCTGCTTGATCGCTTCCGCCTGCGTAAGAACGCCTTCCGGGTCCTCCTTCATCAGCTTGATGTCGGAGAGCTTTCGGATGCCAGTTTTTTCCACGGTCTGGCCGTGCGCCGAATACTGCCGGGCAACGTCGACAATCAACTGCTGGCTCTCGCGCGAGTGCATCCAGTTCTGAAACAAGCGCGCGGCATTCGGATTGGGAGCGGCCTTGAACACCGCGCTGGGGCCGGAGGCGAGCGGCGTGCCCTCCTCCGGATAAATGATGTCGACCGGCTGGCCCGCCTCTTTGTTGCGGATGACAAGATAGCCCGCGCCATCCACCATGACCGCGCGTTCGCCGAGCGCTATCCGCTTTGGTGTGTCAGTTGCAGACTGGACCTGCATCACGTTCTGCGCGGCCAGTTTCACCAAGTAGTCCCAGCCCAGATCACGCGCGGTCTGGAACGTCGAGTTCATGATCGTGCCGCTATAGGCCGGATGCGCCTTGACCATCTTGCCCTTCCATTTCGGATCGAGCAGATCCTTGAAACTCTTGGGCGCGTCCTCCGGCTTTACCAAATTGGTATTGTAGCCGAACGGAGAGATCAGGATTCGCGTCGTTACGTAGAGCCCCTCCGCGTCGTAGTAACGCTTGTCGTAATGCTTCGCGACCTCTTCCGGCAGGTAGGGCGCGAGCCAGCCTTTACGCTTCCAGATAAGACAATGTGCCTGGTCGGCGGTGTTGACGACATCCACGGTGCGGATATTGGAGGAATATTCCTGATCAATGCGTTGGAAAACGCGCTCGGCGCCGGATCGCTCCACGCGTACCGTAATTCCGGGATACTTCGCTTCGAATGTCTTGCCGAGGCGTTCAGCGAATTGCAGATCCATCGCCGTATAGAAAGTGATCTTACCTTCTTTTTTCGCCGCCTCGATCAAGGCCGGCGTCACCGTTTCCGCCGCGGCGGAAACTCGTACGGCAAGCGCGCTGAGGCCCAGAGCCGCAGCGCCTTTCAGCGCATCGCGTTTTGAAAGGAGTATCATGGCGTGCCCGTTTGTTGATGTGTCAGGGTTTTTCCCTCGGCCCACTCGCGGGCCGAGGGATATTGCCTTAGACCTTAAAGATCTTGCTGTATTTCTGCTTGATCTCGTCGCTCAGCTTCTCGACCTCGGCCGCATTGTCCTTCATCACCTTGATGTCCTTGAACGAGGTGCGGCCGGGCTTTTCCTTGGTCTGCGGATGCATCGAGCGCAGCCCGCCGACATCGATGATGAGTTGCTGGCATTCCGGCGTGAAGCTGTAATTGCAGAACAGCTTGGCTGCGTTCGGATTGGGCGCGGCCTTGAACATGCCGGTTGGCCCGACGATCAGCGGCGAACCTTCGGTGGCGTAGATCGGCGCTACCGGCCCGTTCTTCTCGGCGATCTGGAAGATGTTGTATTCATTGCCATCGGCCTTCACCGCGCGCTCGCCGAGCGCCAGCCGCTTCGGCGGATCGGCCGACGACTGCACTTGCATGACACTCTGCGCCGCAAGCTTTTCGAAGTAGCCCCAGCCGAGATCGCGCTGCATCTGATAGGTCGCGGTCATGATGGTGCCGGAATAGCCGGGATGCGCCTTGACCATCTTGCCCTTCCATTTCGGGTCGAGCAGGTCGGCGAAGCTCTTCGGCGCGTCTTCCTTTTTCACCAGATTGGTGTTGTAGGCGATGATGCACACCCAAACGCGGAAACTGGCAAACTGGCCGTCCGGATCCTTGTGTTCTGCCGGGTAAAATTTGGCGACGTCTTCCGGCAGATAGGCTTCCAGCAGACCGTCGCGCTTCCAGACGATGAAATGCGCAGCGTCGGAGGAATTCGCCACGTCAACGGCGTGAATTTTGCTGGCATATTCCTGGCCGATGCGCTGGAACACGCGCTCGGCGCCGGTGCGCTCGACCCGCACCGGGATCCCGTATTTGGCTTCGAATCCCTTCCCGATTCTTTCGGCAATCGGCAGGTCGACTGAAGAGTACCAGACCACCTTGCCTTCCTTCTTGGCCGCCTCGATCAGCGCCGGCGTGACCGCGCTGGCCGGCGGCGCGGCCGACAGCACGCGCGTGGATAACGTCGCGCCCACCGCGAGTGCGCTCGACCCGATCAGTACTTTTCGGCGTGAAATTCTGGAGTCCGTCATAGCGTATCCTCCGTTGCCTTTTGCCGTTTAGCCCCCGCGAAAACCTGTCGTTTCTTATTGTTCGAACTTAGCTCAGCAGCGCCCGGCACTTCTCGGGCGGCAAATGCAGCCAGACATTGCTGCCTTGCGGAATGTTTTCTTCGGCCGCGGTGAGCGAGCGCAACTGCGTGCCGTCCTTGGCTTCAACCATATAGTCCCGGTTGCCGCCAAGAAAGACCTGCCGCACCACCGTGGCCGGAACGACGTTCTCGGTCTGCTGCGGTTGCTTGGCGGAGAGCACGATGTCGTGCGGGCGAACCGACACGGCGGTTGGTGCGCCGGGCACGATCTTTTCGCCGGTGCAGCGCAACACCGCGCCGGCGAACTCGACGCGGCTGCCGTCCATGCCTTTGCCCTTAATGACATTGCTCGAACCGATAAAGCGCGCGACGAATTCCGAACGCGGCCGGTCGTAGATTTCTTCCGGCGAGCCGGACTGTTCGATTTTGCCGAGATTCATCACACAGATGAGATCGGCGGTGGTCATCGCTTCGGACTGATCGTGTGTCACATAGACCGTGGTGTAACGATAAGCGTCGTGCAGGCGGCGCACCTCGAAGCGCATTTCCTCACGCAGATTGGCGTCGAGGTTCGACAACGGCTCGTCGAGCAGCAGCGTTTCTGGCTCCACGATCAGCGCGCGGGCAAGCGCGACGCGCTGCTGCTGACCGCCGGACAATTCACCCGGATAGCGCTCGGCCAGCGGCGCCAGCTTGGTGGTGGAAAGGATGGCGTCGAGCTTCGTGGTGATAACCTCGCGCGACATCTTTCGCAGCTTGAGGCCGTAAACGATGTTCTCGGCCACCGTCATATGCGGCCACAGCGCGTAGCTCTGAAAGATCATCGACATGTTGCGGCGTTCTGGTGGAACAGTCGCCATGGGCGATGAGATCAGCCTGTCGCCGACGCGGATTTCGCCCTCGCTCGGCTCGACGAAGCCGGCGATCAGGCGAAGCGTGGTAGTCTTGCCGCAACCGGATGGACCCAGCAGACAGACCAGATGGCCGTGCTCGATGTTCAGCGACACATCGTCGACGACCGCCGCGCTGCCGTACCGCTTGGTAAGACCCTTCAACTCAACCGACGCCACGCAAATCCTCCCCTTATTCCCTTAGCCCTGCTGCTTGATGCAGCTTTTGTGGCGACGCCTAGTGTATCAACACCGCAACGGCGTTGGCATCTCATTTATATTTGCGCTCACTTCCCGGTAAAGGCCGGCTTGCGCTTTTCCATGAATGCCTTGCGGCCTTCGGTATAGTCGGCGCTGGCAAAACACGCCATCACCAAGTCGTTGCATTTTTTCAGGTCGCGTTCGTTAGCCGACTTCACCGCCTCGCCGACGATGAATTTGACCGAATCGACCGTCAGCGGCGCATTGCCGCCAATGGTCTCGGCGTAATTCTTGACGTAGCTCTCAAGCTCTTCAGCCGGCACCGAGCGGTTGACGAGGCCCATCGTCACCGCCTCGGCGGCTGTGAACTGGCGTGCGGTATAGAAAATTTCCTTGGCGAAGGATGGCCCGACCACGTCGACCAGCTTCTTGATGCCCTTGAAGGCGTAGCCGAGGCCGAGCTTGGCCGCCGGCACCGCGAACTTCGAATTGTCCGAGCAGATGCGCATGTCGCAGCACAGCGCGAGACCGACGCCGCCGCCAATGCAATAGCCCTGGATCATCGCGATGGTCGGCTTGGGAAAATCATAGACCGCGGTATTGGCGGCATCGACGGCGATATTGTAGCGGTCGATCGCCTCCTTGTTGGAGCGCTCGCTCTCGAACTTGGAAATATCGGCGCCCGATACGAAGGCCTTGCCGCCGGCGCCATGCAGCACCACGACGCGGATGTTCTGGTCGTTCTTGAAATCCTCGAGATAGCCGGAGGCCGCTTCCCACATCTCCAGCGACACCGCGTTGTGCCGTTCCGGATTGTTGAAGGTCAAATAGCCGACGCTGCCCTCTTTGCGCGACAGCATTTTATCGGTTTTGGTCATGACGTTCATTGTCGTCGTCCTTAGGCGAAGAAAAATTAAACCGCTTTGGCCTGATGCAAGGCGGCGATTTCAGTGTCGCTGAAGCCGAATTCCTTGAACACTTCGTCGGTGTGCTGCCCTTGGCTCGGCGGCGTGGCCACGATCTTGCTCGGCGTACGCGACAGCGCCACCGGCTGGCCGACGAAAGTCTGCGGCTGGCCGTCGGGCTTGGTCGCGTCCTGCGCGATGCCGAGATGCTTGACCTGCTCGTCGGCAAAAGTCTGGTCGATGTTGTAGATCGGCCCGCAGGGCACGCCGGCTTTGTTGAAGACATCGATCCATTCGGCGCTGGTCTTGCCGACCGTCTTGGCTTCGATGGCGGCATTCAACGCATCGCGGTTCTTGGAGCGGAGCGCACTGCTTTTGTAATCGGCATGGTCGATCAGTTCAGGACTGCCGATCGACTGGCAGGTGATCTCCCACATCTTCTGACCGGTCGAGGCGATGTTGATGTGGCCGTCTTTGGTCTTGAACACGCCGGTCGGAATGCTGGTCGGGTGATTGTTGCCGGCCTGCTTGGCGACTTCCTGCATTTGCAGCCAGCGCGCGGCCTGGAAGTCGAGCATGAAAATCTGGGCTTGTAGAAGCGAAGTGCTGACCCACTGACCTTCACCGGAGACTTCGCGCTCGAGCAGCGCGGTCATGATGCCCATGGCGCAGAACAGCCCTGCGGTGAGATCTGCGATCGGAATGCCGACGCGCACCGGGCCTTGGCCGGGCAAACCGGTGATCGACATCAGCCCGCCCATGCCCTGGGCGATCTGATCGAAGCCCGGGCGCTTGGCGTAAGGCCCGTCCTGGCCAAAGCCGGAAATACTGCCGAGCACGATGCCCTTGTTGATCTTCTTCAACGACTCGTAATCGATGCCGAGCCGGTTCTTCACGTCGGGGCGGAAGTTCTCCACCACCACGTCGGCCTTAGCGACCAGGCGGTTGAAAGCGGCAAGCCCTTCCGGCGATTTCAGGTCGAGGGTGATGCTTCGCTTGTTGCGATGCAGGTTCTGGAAGTCGGCATTCTCACGCGGACCGCCTGGGCCTTCGCCCTTTTCCAGGTGCGGCGGCGTCTCGACCTTGATGACATTGGCACCCCAGTCGGCAAGTTGGCGCACGCAGGTCGGCCCGGAGCGGACGCGGGTGAGATCGAGGACGGTGAAACGGGAAAGGGCCGTGGAGGCCCTGGGAAACGGCATCAAACGACTCCCTAAACGGCCCTTTAGACGGGCTTTTGGTGGGCGACATTCCCCGATCTAGCGCGCCTTGTCCATCGGGGTACCAAAACGGACCAAATCGCCCTCTTTATTCATCATTTGGCGGAATAGTCGTGAAACTTGCCTTGAAAAGACCATCGCCCCCTGTCATATGACCGGTGCGGATGAAAGACCCGGTCTCGGGTTTGCGGGCTGCGTGCACGAAAACTCTTTAAAACGATTTTCGCCCCGCCTCCTCCGCTTCTCTAACAAGCCGACAACCCTGGCCACGCGGGATGTCTTTAGAACCCCGCGATTCCGTCGCTTCGCTCGAAGCGGGACGGCCGATTCGCCATATAGAAAAGAGACTCTTTGACTACATTTAACGACTTCGGCCTCGCTGAGCCGATCCTTCGCGCCCTTACCGAAGAGAAATACGAAACCCCCACGCCGATCCAAGATCAGACCATTCCGACCGTCCTTCAGGGCCGCGATGTCATCGGCATCGCCCAGACTGGCACCGGCAAGACCGCGGCCTTCGCGCTGCCGATCCTCAACCACCTCACCACCAAGCGCCTGCGGCCCGAGAAGAAATCCTGCCGCGTGCTGGTGCTGTCCCCGACCCGCGAATTGTCCGGCCAGATATCGGACAGCTTCCGCGCCTATGGCCGCCACATCCGCCCGCTTGCCGTCGCGCTCGCGATTGGCGGCGTGCCGATCAACCGCCAAGTACGCTCGCTCGCGCATGGCGTCGAGGTTTTGGTGGCAACGCCGGGCCGCTTGCTCGATCTGGTGAACCAGCGCGCGGTGACGCTCAATCAAGTCGAAATCCTCGTCCTCGATGAAGCCGACCGCATGCTCGACATGGGCTTCATTCACGACATCAAGCGCGTCGTGGCGATGCTGCGCAAGGAACGCCAGACGCTGTTCTTCTCCGCGACCATGCCGCAGGAAATCACCCGCCTCGCCGATTCGATGCTGATCGATCCGGTGCGCGTGGCGGTGACGCCGCAGGCAACCACCGTCGAGCGCATCGCTCAGCGCGTGATCCACACCGAAAAATCGGCAAAGCCGATGTTGCTGGTGGACGTACTCAAGACCGAGACCACCGACCGCGTTCTGGTGTTCACCCGTACCAAGCACGGCGCCGACAAGGTCGTCCGCGGCCTGGAGAAGAACGGCTTCCTCGCCGAGGCCATCCACGGCAACAAGTCGCAGAACCAGCGTGAGCGCGTGCTCGCCGACTTCCGGTCGGGCAAGCTGCGCATCCTGATCGCCACCGACATTGCCGCCCGCGGCATCGACGTCGACGGTGTCAGCCACGTCATCAACTACGATCTGCCGAACGTGCCTGAAAGCTATGTCCACCGCATCGGCCGCACCGCGCGCGCCGGCGCCGACGGCATCGCGATCTCGTTCTGCGATCAGGAAGAAGGCGTGTTCCTGCGCGACATCGAGCGCTTGATCCGGGTCACGATCCCCGCGAGCGGCGAACGCCAGGCCCATCGCCCGGCGCCGCAGAATGCCGGCGGCCGCAACAACGGCCGTGGCAATAACGGCGGCGGACGTAACCAGCGCGGCAATAGCGGCGGTAGTCGCAACGGCGGCGGACATAATACTGGCAATGGCCGTGGTGGTCACAGCGGCCATCGCTCCCATGGCGGTGGCAATGGTGGCGGCCAAAATCACTCGAATGGTCGGCCGAACCATATTCCCCGCGCCGAAGCGTCTCCGGGGGAGCCAAACGACATCGGAACTGTTACATTCCTCCAGCGCTCGGGCGAGCCGCGCCGTAACGCTGGCCACCGCGCACGCTGATACCGGGAGAGAGACTGGATGGCGAAGGAAGAACTGCTGGAGTTCGACGGCACCGT
>JANMSH010000144.1:0-4524 GCA_031389105.1 Hyphomicrobiales bacterium | reverse complement strand
GCCGATTCCGCGCGCGAGGAAATCCGCGACATCGTCAACGAGATCATCGCGATCAAGAACGTCGTGATGTCGATCTCCGAGCAGGAAGAACTGCTCGACGACATCTGTAACGACGTGTTGGGCTTCGGCCCGCTCGAACCGCTGCTGTCGCGCGACGACATCGCCGACATCATGGTGAACGGCTCCGGCACGGTCTACATCGAAGTCAAAGGCAAGATTCAGAAGACCAGCATCCGGTTCCGCGACAACCAGCAGCTGCTCAACATCTGCCAGCGCATCGTCAGCCAGATTGGCCGCCGTGTCGACGAATCCTCGCCGATATGCGACGCGCGCTTGCCGGACGGCTCGCGCGTCAACGCCATCGTGCCGCCGCTGGCGATCGACGGCCCCGCACTCACCATTCGTAAGTTCAAGAAGGACAAGCTGACGCTCGATCAACTGGTCAAGTTCGGCACCATCACCGAACAGGGCGCCGATATCCTGCAGATTATCGGGCGCGTGCGCGTCAACTCGCTGGTCTCGGGCGGCACCGGCTCCGGCAAGACCACGCTGCTGAACTGTCTAACCCAGTTCATCGATAACGACGAGCGCATCATCACCTGCGAAGACGCCGCCGAATTGCAACTCCAACAGCCGCACGTGGTGCGACTGGAAACCAGGCCGCCCAACCTCGAAGGCGAAGGCCAGGTCACCATGCGCGATCTGGTACGCAACTGTCTGCGTATGCGGCCGGAACGCATCATCGTCGGCGAAGTCCGCGGACCCGAAGCGTTCGATCTGTTGCAGGCCATGAACACCGGCCATGACGGCTCAATGGGCACGCTGCACGCCAACAACCCGCGCGAAGCGCTGTCGCGTCTTGAATCTATGATCACCATGGGTGGCTTCTCGCTGCCGTCGCGCACCATTCGCGAAATGATCTGCGCCTCGGTCGACGTCGTGATCCAGGCCGCGCGTCTGCGCGACGGCTCGCGCAAGATCACCCACATCACCGAGGTGATGGGGATGGAAGGCGACGTCATCATCACCCAGGATTTGTTCATCTACGACATGACCGGCGAGGACGCCGACGGCAACATTCTAGGCCGTCACCGCTCGACCGGCATCGGCCGGCCGCGCTTCTGGGACCGCGCCCGCTACTACGGCGAGGAAAAGCGACTGGCCGCAGCTCTCGACGCCGCGGAAGCCGCCAACGAAGCCATGCGGGGCTAGCGCGCCATGGACACAATGGCCGTATTCTTCCTGGCTTCGGTCGCCTTCGGCGGCATCGTCTATGTATTTCTGTATCCGATGCTGTCCGGCGAGAAGAAAGCCGAGCAGCGCATGGCGAGCGTCGCCAAGTCCGAAGTGATGACGCGCGCGACGCGCGGGCCGCAAAAATCCCGCCGCGATGTGGTCGAAAGCACGCTCAAGGAGCTCGACGAGCGCCACAAGCAGAGCAAACGCGTGCCGCTGTCGATCAAGATCGCGCGCGCCGGGCTGAACTGGTCGAAGCGGCAATACCTTCTGATTTCGGCCGGCATCGGCGCCGGCATGTTCTTCCTCGGCCTGTTCATGGCCGGCGGTCTACTGCCCGCGCTCGGCCTCGGTTTTGCCGGCGCCTTCGGCATTCCCTATTGGCTGCTGTCGTTCCTCAAAAAGCGCCGCGAGAACAAGTTCCTCAACGCGTTCCCGGACGCGGTCGATATTATCGTGCGCGGCATCAAAGCCGGTCTGCCGTTGCTCGACTGCATGAAAATGATCACGGTCGACGCGCCCGAGCCGCTGCGATCCGAATTCCGCACCATCGTCGAGACCCAGGCGGTCGGCCTGCCGCTCGGCGAAGCCTGCGGCAAGCTTTATGAGAGCATGCCGGTTCCGGAAGCGAATTTCTTCGGTATCGTGATCTCGATTCAGCAGAAGGCCGGCGGCAATCTGTCGGAAGCGCTCGGCAATCTTTCGCGCGTGTTGCGTGACCGCAAGAAAATGAAGGCCAAGATCAACGCCATGTCGCAGGAAGCAAAGGCGTCCGCCAGCATTATCGGCGCGCTGCCGATCGCCGTGATGACGATGGTCTACATCACCAGCCCGCAATATATCTCGCTGCTGTTCACCGAGCCGCTCGGCAACTTCATGCTGGCCTGTTCGGCCGGATGGATGCTGATGGGCGTCATGGTGATGAAGAAAATGATCAACTTCGATTTCTAGCCGAACACGCCAGCAAAGTTGTACCGATGATCGATCTTCTGATTAGCATGTTGAACGTCAAGTCGATGACGATGGTGTTTGCTGCCATCGCCGCGGGCGCGACGATTCTGACCGTCGCGATGCCTTATGCCTTCGGCGATTCGCTCAACGCGCGCATGAAGGCGGTCGCGGTGGAGCGCGAGAAGATTCGCGCGCGCGAACGCGAGCGCATGGCGCAGCAGAACCAGAAGATCAATCTGCGGCAATCGCCGAAAGAGTCGATCAAGAGAATCGTCGAGCGCTTCAACCTGACCAAATGGGTCGGCCAGGAAGAGGCACGGCTCAAGCTGGTGCAGGCGGGCTATCGCGGCCAAGCGCCCTACATCACCTATTTGTTCTTCCGCATGGTGACGCCGATCGCGGCTTTTTTCGCAGCGGTGTTTTATCTGTTCGTGGTGCTGGATTTCGACCAACCCACTACAGTCAAGCTCGGTCTGTGCATCGCCGCCGCCTATCTCGGCATGCACTTGCCGCTGATGGTACTGAAGAACAAGATCAAGAAGCGCCAGCTTTCGATCAAGCGCGCTTTCCCCGACACGCTCGATCTGCTGCTGATCTGCGTGGAATCCGGCATGTCGATCGAAGCGGCGCTCAAGAAGGTCGCCGAGCAGGTTGGCAGCCAATCGATCCCGCTCGCGGAAGAACTCACACTCACCACCGCCGAATTATCTTACTTGCAAGATCGCCGCATGGCTTACGAAAACCTGGCCATGCGCACCGATCTGGAAGGCGTGAAATCGGTTTGCATGGCCTTGCAGCAGGCGGAACGCTACGGCACGCCGCTGGCCAGCATGCTGCGCGTGATGGCGCAGGAAAACCGCGACATGCGCATGTCGGAAGCCGAGAAGAAGGCCGCCGGCCTGCCGCCGAAGCTGACCGTGCCGATGATCGTGTTCTTCTTGCCGGTGCTGTTCGTGGTCATTCTCGGACCCGCTTATATCAAGGTCATGGCGATCCAGTAGACGCCATCATTGTCATTCCGGGGCGCTCGCAAAGCGAGAGAACCCGGAATCCAGAAACGAATTTCGGATTATTTGTCTGGATTCGGAGGGATCAGGTACCGGCGTTGGGCGCGGGCAGATTCGGCTTGCGGCCCATTTTTTTCAACTCGTTCTGCTGCGCGATCATCTGCCGCAGATAGCTGACATTGGCCGCCGCTTCTTCGTCCGACAGACCGGCGCGGGCGATTTTTTCCGCCTCGGGGAAGCGGCCCTGCAGACCGACCACCAGCGCGAGGTTCTGCCGCACCTTCGGGTCGGAATCCGGCTGCTCCAGCGCACGCCGCAGCGTGACCTCCGCGCGTTTGAGATCCTTCATCAGCGCGTACGACAGCCCAAGATTGGACAGCACCGAGGCTTCGTTCGGCACGATCTTGAGCGCGGACGAGTATTGCCGCTGCGCTTCGGCGTGGCGGCCCATCTGATCGAGCACGGCGCCTTGTGCATTCAAGACGCGCCAGTCGGGATTGTCGGGCGTATGGGCACGGCTCAGCACGTCGAGCCCCTGGGCCAGGTCACCGGCCTCGGCCAGCGCGCGGCCATAAGCGCCGAGCAGCGCCATATTTTTCGGACTACGGATCGAGGCCTGCTCCAGCACCGCGACGGCCTGGGCGCGCTGCTCGGTCGCGCGCAGCGCCTGTGCGTAGCGCATGCTGGCTTCGGTATCGCTCGGATCTTGCCGGTAGCGCGCGCCCCAGACCTCGAGGGATTTGCGCCAGTCCGACTCGCTACGCGGCGTAGCGCCCGCGCCGATCGAACCGGTGGTGTCGTCGCCAGTGGTCATGCAGCCGGCCACAGCCACGGCCAGCACCGCCACCATAGCGGCCGAGGCAAGCAAGCGGGCAACGCGGTGCGTCTTTAAGCCCAAGCTACGACCCATGAGACTCCGGAGGCTGGCCTTCCAGCTGCATACCCCGAGCAATAAAACGTTAACCCTAACGAGTGGTTAACCTGTAATCTGGTCCTCCCCACGGCCGCTTCCTGAGCGGCGGCCAACCGCCAGAATCAACTATAAAGGGCCTCTCGAAGAGCCCGCTGCGGAGCAGACATGCATCCCATTTTCGCCGAAGCCGACGCGACGCCGGCCATTCCGATTTTGTTCGTCAATGCCGCGACGTTCGAGAAGACGATCGCCGGTATCGACGACCGCGAGCAGGTTTATGTCCGCGCCACCGGCTTCGAGCCCAAAGCCGGCCGTCATCTGGTCGTGCCGAAGGCGGACGGCACGTTGGCCGGCGTGTTGTTCGGGATCGAAGCTGCCGACGAGGCGGTGAAAGATTTTCTGCGACCGGCGCAACTG
>JANMSH010000070.1:0-2584 GCA_031389105.1 Hyphomicrobiales bacterium | reverse complement strand
ACAAGTCAAAGCTATAGCGCGTAATATCCCGAAAAGCGGCAACCGGTTTTCGGACAAGATCATGCGCAGAGGAAAATAGGAGACGACCACAATGGCCGACGCTCACACCAAGCATCACGACTACCATCTGGTCGATCCGAGTCCATGGCCGGCGATCGGCGCCACGGCTGCTTTCGTCATGGCGGTCGGCGCCATCACCTGGATGCATCACATGTTCGCCGCGGCGCCTCTGGTGTTCGGTGCCGGCGTGATCGGGGTGCTCTACACGTTTGTCGCCTGGTGGCGCGACGTGATCCGCGAAGCCCAGCACGAAGGCCATCACACCCGCGTGGTGCAGATTTCGCACCGCTACGGCATGATTCTGTTCATCGCTTCGGAAGTGATGTTTTTCGTCGCCTGGTTCTGGGCCTACTTCAACACCGCCCTATTTCCCGGCGAGGCGTATGACGTCGGACGTCTGGCCTTCACCCAAGGTGTGTGGCCGCCGAAAGGCATCGAGACCTTCGATCCCTGGCATCTCCCGCTGCTCAATACGCTGATCCTGCTAACCTCAGGCACCACGGTGACCTGGGCGCATCACGCCTTGCTGGAAAACGACCGCGATGGCGTCAAGTGGGGCCTGATCCTGACCGTCGTGCTCGGCGCCTTGTTCACCTGCGTGCAGGCCTACGAATATACGCACGCGGCCTTCAGCTTCAGCGGCAACATCTAAGGCGCCACCTTCTTCATGGCGACCGGCTTCCACGGCGCGCATGTGCTGATCGGAACGATCTTCCTGCTGGTCTGTCTGGTGCGGGCGCTTAATGGGCACTTTACGCCCGAGCAGCACCTCGGCTTCGAGTTCGCCGCCTGGTACTGGCACTTCGTCGACGTGGTGTGGCTGTTCCTGTTTGCCTGCATATATGTGTGGGGCGGTGGCGCCGGTGGCGCATCCGGCGCGCACTAGACCGCCGCGATTATTGCGTAGGGGCGGCGGCGACGCCGCCCTTTTGCGTTTTGAGGATTCAATCATGACCGGTTCGACGGCGCTTCCGATTGCCAAGGGCTTGCGCGGCCGTTGCCCCGCTTGCGGCGAGGGCCGGTTGTTCGAGGGCTTCCTGACGTTGCGTCCGGCCTGCGAAAAATGCGGCCTCGATTTCCGCTTTGCCGACGCTGGCGATGGGCCCGCGGTGTTCGTGATTCTGATCGGCGGCGCCATCGTCGTGTTCGCGGCGCTGATGACCGAGGTGTTGTATCAGCCGCCATATTGGCTGCACGCGGCGTTGTGGTTTCCGCTGATCCTGATCGTGACGCTGGCGCCGCTGCGCCTGATCAAGGGCCTGCTGATCGCGCTGCAGTACCATCACAAGGCGGCCGAAGGCCGTCTCGATCATCGGGGCGGCGCGTGAGCGGGCTTCGCAGCAAAGGCGGCATTGTCGAGGCGACGGTGTTTGCCGTGGCCGGCGTGATGATTCTGATCGGGCTCGGCATCTGGCAGCTCGACCGCAAGACCTGGAAAGAAAATCTGATTGCGACCGTGACGACGCGGAGCGCGCGCGCGCCGCAGGATCTGCCGCCGCGCGCCAGTTGGCCGCGCCTTGTCGCGGAAGGCAGCGAATATACGCGCGTCGCGTTTCCGGCCGAATTCTTGGCCGGCGAGGCGCTGGTGTACACCTCCGGCTCGCCATTCCGTCCCGATATAAAAGGTCCGGGCTATTGGGTGATCGCACCGGCGCAGCTTGCCGGTGGCAGCATCGTGCTGATCAATCGCGGCTTCGTGCCGCTCGACCGCAAGGATCCGGCGACGCGCGCGGAAGGAACGCCGCGCGGCACCGTCGATATCGTCGGCGCGATGCGCTGGCCGGAGACCCGCGGCCTGTTCACGCCTGCCGACGATGTCACCGGCAACGTGTGGTACTTGCGCGATCCCAAAGCCATCGCCGCCGCCAAGAAATGGGCGAGCGCGGCGCCGTTCTATATCGATCAGGAAGCGCCGGTGCCGTCCGGCGGCTTTCCGCTACCGGGCCGAATCGAGGTGAAGCTGCCGGACAACCATCTGGGTTACGCGATCACCTGGTTCGGTCTCGCACTCGGGCTGGCCGGAGTCTATGTGGTCTGGCTCGTGGGGCGGCTGCGGCGGCGCGATTGATCGCGCCGCATGACCCCCGAAAAGTGGAAACCGGTTTTCGGATAAGGGTCATGCGCAGATAAAGTCGTTTCTCCCTGTGAAATGCCAATTGTGATTGTTGCAGGTGCCCCGGCGTGGTTTAGTTGCGCCAACTTTAAAATCCAGGGAGACACCATGTTGCTTGCAGGTAAGAAAGTCGTTGTCGTCGGTGGTTCGTCCGGCATCGGTTTGGCGACCGCTGAAATGGCCAAGGCGCAGGGCGCCGAAGTGATTATCGCGTCGCGCAGCGCCGACAAGGTGAAAGCCGCCGCCGCCAAGGTCGGCGCCACCGGCATCGTCGCCGACGTCACCAACGACGACAGCGTCGTCAATCTCTTCAAGACCTGCGGCGTGGTCGATCACGTCGTCGTCAGCGCAGCGCAGCTCAAGTCTGGCCCGTTCAAAACCGTTTCGATGGAAGATGTGCGCTCGACCATG
>JANMSH010000319.1:0-12166 GCA_031389105.1 Hyphomicrobiales bacterium | reverse complement strand
GATCTCCGACTACGTCATGGCCGACGGCTCGCTTGCTAATGTGCTGACACGCATGCAGGCCGGCTTTGGCGGCGTGTTTGCCGGCAACTTCCAGGTTGTCGAGGAAGACGCGCGGAGCACGCTGTTCGGCACGTTCGACAGCGGCGGGCCAGAAATGGTCATCGCGTCCCGTGATTTGATGAAATGGGCCATCAAATATCTGCACCCGATGACGCTGGCCAACACCGTCAATTTCCCGATCTACTACAGCGCTCATTCAAATCGTCTGTTCTGGCGCGCTGACGAAACGACGCTGATCGGCCGGTTCTATCTAATGCACATGATCTGCATCAGGCCTGAAGTGACTGATTTTGGCGTCAGCTCGTCGTGCGACTATTCGTTCATTCCTGAGATGTGCCCGTCTGGCAACGTCCATGTTATGACCGACTCCGACGAATATTTCGTCGTTGAGATGCAAAAACGTCTGCATGAGAACAAGTTCATCCGGCTCGGCGCTACCGATCCTGCAAGCCTGACGACGAGTCTTGCCGAATGGACCACGGAACGGCATCGCGCCAACGCCCATTTCGCCGTCGTATACCATACGGACGAGATTTCGCCCGCGGTGATGAATACCATCGCGGAATCCGGAGAATATATCGAAGGGATTGAAGCCAAGCTGCCTGCGCCGCAGCCCTATCGCGATCATCCTTACTGGATCGGCGCCATCGCCGCGCATCGTCGCGAGGTGTGGCGTCGGCGGCAGACGAGCAATCCTCTATACGCTCCTGAAAAGCCACCGCGGACGAGCAAGACGCTCTATCACGATCTACTTTTTCGCGTTCGCGACATGTTTTTCGGCCGTCGGGGTCATGTGAAGTCGTGGCATCCGCGCTGGCCGGATTACCGGATGATCGAATCCCTCGCAAACCGCTATCTCACTAAAAATCGGGCCGGGCGTTCGCTCGTTTTGTCCAGCACGCCGGACACCTTTCGTAATTGGTTGACTGGTCCGGACCGGACGACCGAGTCGGTCGATTTTTCTAAGCTGCTCGAGTTCGACGCCGAGAGCTATGAGAAATTCACGGGCGTTTTCGACGGCTGCCTGTTGGTGCTCAATGACACCGAAGTGTTGCATGCGCATAAAGTTCTTGAGCGGATCAGACCCCTGCTGGCCATCGACGATCATGTTCTCGTTTTTGTAATCAACGGCCGGGGCTTGCTGCTCGGCCAGCAGTTCAACCAGGACATTCTCCGCGCGGCTAACGAATTTTTCGATCCGCATATGTCGATCGACGATGTCCAGTTCGTGGCTGCAGGCTGGTCAACCTGGACCGCGCTGCGCGGTATTCGGAAATTGTTCGAGGTGGTCATGCGCAGTCCGATCAATTTTGTGATCGCCGCTTTGCCATTCGGCGTTCTTTTGATGTTCAGTCTGATCGGCAACTATCTGGGCCGGCGTGTCGGCTCGCGCCCGCCGAACAACGAACTTTGCTCGAGCATGGGCCTCGTTATGCGCGTCTCAGCCCAATCTGCGGTGTTGCCGCAGCCGGCGAAGGTCAGCGAGCTTGAATTGGCCGGGCAGCGCTTCACACAAAACCAGTTTCCGTTGGCCCGCGCCCCCCGGAAAGAATCCGTTTAAGCGGCATCGGACACCCATGGCTGGCGCACTGATAGGGCTCGATTTCGACAACACCATCATCACCTACGATGATGTGTTTCTCGTCCTGGCGCGCGAGCGCGGCCTGACTGCTGCGGATTTTCGCGGCCGTAAGCAGGCGATCCGCGACTCGATCCGCCTGCTGCCGGACGGCGAATTGTCATGGCAGAAGTTGCAGGGCCAAGTTTACGGTAAAGGCGTTGCGCGCGCCGCGATGTTCGATGGCGTCGACGCGTTTCTCCGTCGTTGCAAGCGACAGAAAGTGCCGGTAGTGATCGTTAGCCATAAAACCGAATACGGCCACCACGATCCGGCGCGCATCAACCTTCGCACCGCGGCGCTGGACTGGATGACGGCGAAGGGCTTCTTTCTCGACAGCGGTTACGGCATTCCGGCGGCAAACGTCTATTTCGAGGGCACGCGGCAGGAGAAGGTCGCGCGCATCGCGCAGCTCGGCTGCAGCCACTTCATCGACGATCTGGAGGAAGTGCTGACCGATCCTGACTTTCCATCCGGTGTCGAGCGGATACTGTTTGCCGAAGGCGGTGCGCCGTCGAATGCTGAATCGTTTATCGTTTGCCCGACGTGGCGGGACATCGAGGAGCAGGTTTTCCGTGCGCGCAGTTGAAGCGGGGCTCACTCAGGCGCAGGAGGTCGTGCAGGCGCTGGTCGGCGCGCCAGCGGAAATCGAGCATTTGAGCACCGGCGGCCGCAACAGCCGCATCTATCGCGTGCGTTCCGGCGATAAACAGTTTGCCCTGAAGCAGTACCCATCGCGCGCGGACGATCCGCGCAACCGCCTCGCGACCGAGGTTGGCGCGCTGAACCTGATGGAGCGCTATCGCATCGACACCGTGCCTCGTGTGATCGGTGTCGATGAAGAGCGCGGCTACGCGCTGCTGAGCTGGATCGAAGGCACCGCGGTCACGAACCTCGCTGATGCCGATATCGACGGCGCGACCGAGTTCCTCAAGGCGGTTCACGCTTTGCGGGCCACCTCATGGGCCAAGGAGCAGCCCTTCGCCGCGGAGGCCTGTTTGTCGGGAGCAGAGATCGAGCGCCAGATCGCCGAGCGCCTGGCGCGGCTGAAGAGCATCGCCGGTGAGCCCGATTTGGCGGCCTTTCTAACCGGCACCTTCGCCCCCGCATTCGCGCGTGAACTGGCCCGGGCCAAACTGGATATCGGGGCCTCCGGCCTTGATTTTACAGCGGAACTGCCTCAGGAATGGCAAAGCTTGGTGCCGTCCGATTTCGGGTTTCACAACAGCCTGCGGTGCCAGGACGGGTCTCTGGCTTTCGTCGATTTCGAGTATTTCGGGTGGGATGACCCTGTGAAGCTCACCGCCGATATCCTGCTGCATCCCGGCAGGACATTGACGGCACCGCAGCGCCGGCGCTTCCGGCAATCGGCCGAGCTTCTCTATCAGGAGGATCGCGCGTTCGCGCAGCGGCTCGGCGCCTATATTTCTTTGTTCGCGTTGCGATGGGTGCTGATCCTGCTCAACGAGTTCATTCCCGAACGCTGGCAGCGGCGCCTGCTTGCGGGTGCGACCGAAAGCTGGACCGAAGCGAAAGCCCGGCAGCTTGCGCTGGCAAATGAGTTCCTGGTCGCGTTGCCTGGGAAAGTGGAGGACTAGTTAATGGCTACTGGCACCGAAGCCGTGCAATGGCTCAAGCTTGCGACGCCGCCGCTCGACGAGCGCTCGCGCTATTTGCGCAAGCTTGTCGTGCGCGCGCTGGCCGGCGGCGAGCGTGGTCACGTCGGCTCCTCGATGTCGCTCATCGAGATCATGCGCGTCCTCTACGACGATATTCTGCGATTTCGTGCCAACGAGCCGGAATGGCGCGACCGCGACCGCATGATCCTGAGCAAAGGCCACGGCTGCATCGCGCTCTACATCATGCTGGCCGACAAGGGCTTCATTCCGCTGGAGACGCTGGACACCTTCTGTCGCCGTGACTCGATTCTCGGCGGCCACCCGGAATCGGGGAAAGTCCCAGGCGTCGAGGCGTCGACCGGCGCGCTCGGCCACGGTCTGTCGATCGGAGTCGGCATGGCGCTGGCGGCGCGCATCCAGAAGCGCGACAGCAAAGTCGTCGTGGTGATGGGTGACGGCGAAATCAATGAAGGCTCGGTGTGGGAAGCGGCGATGTGCGCCGGCAAACATCGCCTGACAAATCTTACGGCGGTGATCGACTACAACAAGATCCAGTCCGCCGGCCCGACCCGCGAAATCCAGGATATCGAGCCGCTGGTCGACAAGTGGCGTGCGTTCAATTTCGCGACCGTCGAAGTCGACGGCCACGACGTCGAGGCGCTGCGCGGCGTGTTCCGCAAGCTGCCGGTGGCGCAGGATCGTCCGACTGCAATCATTTGCCACACCGTGAAGGGCAAAGGCATCGCGTTTGCCGAAAACGACGCCAACTGGCATCACAAATCAAAAATCGGCAAAGACGTCGTCGCCAAGCTTTACGGCGCGTTGGAGTAAGCCATGCGCCAAACCTGTCTGAATATGGTCCACGACCTGGCCAAGCGCGATGAGCGCGTGCTGTTCGTCGGCTCCGACCTTAGTCCTGGCCTGTTGTCCGAGATGAAGAAGGAGATGCCCGACCGCTGGTACATGGAAGGCATCACCGAACAGAATTTGATCGGGATGGCGGCGGGCCTCGCCAAGGAAGGCTTCATTCCTTACGTAAACACCATCGCCACCTTCATCACTCGCCGCTGCTACGAGCAGGTCGCGGTCGATCTGTGCCTGCACGATTTGCCGGTGCGCCTCATCGCCAATGGCGGCGGCCTGGTTTATGCGCCGCTCGGCCCGACGCATCTGGCGATCGAAGACATCGCCATCATGCGCGCGCTGCCCAATATGACGGTGACCGCCGTCAGCGATGCCAAGGAAATGGTGCGGTTGATGAACTGCACGCTCGACTGGCCGCACCCGATTTATATCCGTCTTGCCAAAGGCGGCGATCCGGTCGTCAGCCGCGACGAACTCGGCTTCGCCATCGGCAAGGCCATCCCGATGCGCCGCGCGCGCTCGAAGCGTTCGGTGGTGCTGATGTCGACCGGCGTAATGACCACCAATTCGCTTGCAGCCGCGGAGCTTCTCGCCAAAGACGGCATCGACGCGTCGGTGGTGCATTTCCACACCATCAAGCCGCTCGATGAGGCAACGCTGCTCGATTTCGCGCGCGACGCCGAACTGGTGGTCACGGTGGAAGAAGGCGTGCGCATCGGCGGTTTCGGCAGCGCCGTCGCCGACGTGATGATCGAGCAGTTGGGCACTGCCAGTCCGCCGATCAAGCGGCTCGGCTTGCCGGATGAATTCCCGCACAATTACGGTTTGCAGGAAGATCTGTTCGATATTTACGGCCTGCTTCCGAACCAGATCGCGGCCAGCGTCGCCAGCGGTGTGAAAGCCAACGACAAGGTCGCGTAATGTGGCTGCTTGTCGGGGGCGACTCCGAAATCGGGACGGCGACCCACCATTACCTGAAGTCGCGCGGCATCGCCTCCGCCGCGACGACGCGACGCCAGGACCGTGTCGCCGCCGACCGGCCGTTCCTCGATCTCGCGGTGCCGCTCGATAATTGGGAGCCGCCGGCCGGCACCACAGCCGCCTGCTTCTTTGCGGCGATTGCCCGGATCGCTGCCTGCGACGGCGATCCACAGGGCTCCGCGCATATCAACGTGACGCAGACGCTGGTGCTCGCCGACAGGCTGATGGCGCGCGGTATTTCCGTGCTGTTCCTGTCGACCAACCAGGTGTTCGACGGCACCGTGCCCAACGTGCCGCCCGATGCGCCGCACAGCCCGGTGACCGAGTACGGCCGGCAGAAGGCCCGCACTGAGACCGCGCTCCGGGAGCGCATGGAGCAAGGCAAGCCCGCCGCGATCCTGCGCCTCGCCAAGATCGTGTCACCGGATATGCCGCTGCTGCGCGGCTGGATCGATACGCTGGCCGCCGGCAAAGAGATTCGTGCCTTTAGCGATATGACCATGGCGCCGGCTGAAACCGTGATGGTGGCGGAAGCCATCGCCGCGCTGATGAAAGACGGCCCGCGTGGCACCTTCCAGCTCACCGGCCCGCGCGACGTGTCTTACGCGGAAATCGGTCGGCACGTCGCTAAACGGCTTGGCGTCGATCCGGCGATGGTGATCGAAGGCAGCACGGCCGACGCTGGCTTGCCGTCCGGCACGTCGCGCATGCACACCACGCTGGATTCCAGTCTGTTGCGCGAGCGTTTCGGCCTGGCGGCGCCGGATGCCTTATCGGTGGTTGAGGCTGTCATCGGTAGCGCGAAAGCCAAAGCTTAGAACGGCTGCGCGTCAAGCACCTGCAGCGGTTCGGCGCCATTCCAGATCAGCCACGGCTCGATCGTATAGTAAGCGAATGCGCCATCGAGCCGGACCTCCGGCGTGAACGCGATTGAAATTTCGTCCTCCGCCTTGGTCAATTCCACACGCGCTTCGCCGAGGTTCTCTTGTAGTGTTGCGCCAAAGCCGCGCAGAACCACCTGCGCCGAAAGCACGCCGGCCCCGCTGGGCCTTGCCAACTTGAGTTTTAGACCTCTGACGCTGCTCTGACGCGTGCGGATAAGGCCGCTGTTCCACGCCCGCGTGCCGACGGCATGCGCCTGGGGCGAACCAAGCACCATGAAGTCGGTATTGACGATGGTCGTCCGGGAGCGGTCGTAGGCTTTCGAATTATCGTATGCCTGAGGGGACAATCCGAACTCGCGCCATTCCGGATGAGCGGCCAAAAAGTCGATTGCGGCGTAGAACGGTCCCGGCTGCGCGATGTTGTCGACGACGATAAAACCGCCGCGTTGCATTTGACGCGCACCGAAGCCGATGTCGAATTGCGCAAATTCGTAATCGTGATTGCCATCGACAAAGACCAGCGATGGATGAATGTGGTCGCGCTCCATGGTCTTGTAAAAGTCCATGGACGTGGTCGGGTAAAAGCTCAAATGTTTGAGCAAAGACTGCGGCCAGCGTTCGAAGATGGCCTTGATATAATCGGTCCGGACGGGATCGACGGTGTGCAAGGTTCCCGCGCCGTTGGCATTCAGCGCGCGGCAGATTGCTTCCGACGTTCCACCTTTGAAGGTCCCGATCTCAAACACATGCTGCGGCCGCAGGTTGCGGACCAGCGCGTACAGCAGCGCCTGGGCGTCCGGCGACACCAGCGAACGTTGCGCCACAGGATTGTCGGCGAAAAACTGGATCGTCTGCGCGAATTCCGGTGCGCCCATGATGGCAGCGACGGGGTTGTTCGTCTGGACCAGATCAATCCGCGGATAGACGCAGTCGGAGACTTCCTTGAAGTGCAAACCGCGGTTAAGGCCGTCGAGATAGATTTCAAGCCTTTGCGTCTTGTGACGCATACGCTCAATCGCCCACGTCGCGCCGCGTAGGACAAGAAGCTGCGCCAGTCGGCCAGCCGCGCTTAACGATTGCATGATCATAAGAGCGGGCCCAGGCGCACTATCGCACAGTGGATTGGATCGCTCTTTACCCGGCAACGCAAGCGCGGCGGGTCAGCGTCCGGAGATATTGATCAGCACGCGCCCGGCGGCGCCGCTGCGCACCATGTCCAGCGCTTCGTTGATCTTGGCCAGCGGGAATTCGTGGGTGATGATGCCGTCGAACGACAGCCGGCCGGCTTTGGTCAGGTTGATCAGCCGCGGAATATCGATATGCGGCCGGGCGTCGCCGCCGTGCGAGCCGGTCAGCACTTTGTTGAAGTGAATAGGCAGCGTGTAGATCGTCACTTTTTCGTTGGGCACGCCAACCAGCACGCAAGTGCCGTCGGCATGGGTGAGATCGTAGGCCTGCTCGATGATCGAGGCGACGCCGGTGGTTTCGATCACCTTGTCCGGGCCCTTGGCGCCGACGATATCGCGGATCGCGGGCGGCATGTCCTTGATGTTCTTGCCGTTGAGGACGTGCGTGGCGCCGCGCGCCTTCGCCATGTCCAGTTTGCTGTCGATCAGGTCGACTGCGACAATCGGATTGGCGCCTGCCAAGTGCGCGAACTGAACGACGTTCAGGCCAACGCCGCCGACGCCGAAAATAACGACCGACTCGCCGATCTTGACGTTGGCGTCGTTGTTGATGACGCCCGCCGCAGTGGTGACGGCGCAGCCGAGCAGCGGCGCTACCTTGAGGTCGTAATCAGCGGGGATGACGGTCATGCGGTTTTCGGACACTACGGCATATTCGCCGAAGGTGGCGATCCAGCCGGCATTGAGCTTCTCGCCCTTCCACTTGTAGGACGGCGGCGGGCATTGGATGCCGAGGCTCGGCCGCCAGTGCAGCACGACGGTGTCGCCTTCCTTGACGTTGGTAACGCCGGGGCCGGTTTCCATCACCGTAGCGGACGCCTCATGACCTAGCAGGTGGGGCAGGAACTTGTCCGGGCCCTTCGCCGCTGCGATTTCGTTGAGCTGCGCGCCGCAGATGGTCGTGTAGTGAACCTTGACCAGAACCTGTCCGACATTGAGCGTGTCGGGAAACTCGATCTCGTCGACGATCAGCGGCTCACGCGACTTTGCGAGGATCGCGGCCTTGGCGGTCTTGATTTTCATTTCTGGTGCTCTCGGTTACCGGAGGCGGTTCTTACTAGAAATAGATGAACTCATAATCGCCGGTGTAACCGCACTTGTTGTAGAACCAGATCCATTCCGACGTGTGCAGGATCTGTACCGCGGTCAGCGCCCAGCACTCGAGATTGAACTGTTCCTGCTCGTTCCGGTAGCCTTCGACCATGACGTACTTGTTCTTGCCGACGCGCTCGACTTCCTTGAGCGCGGTTTCCAGCTCGAACAGGTGCAAATTGTGGAAGGTGCCGAGCGAGATGACGAGGTCGAACGACTTGTCGCCGAACGGATAGGCATCCTGGGCGCGATAATTGAACAAATACGGCTTGATGTTGTCGCGGGCCTCGGCGAGGCCGTGTTTGGAGATGTCGAAGCCGGTGACCTGAAGGTCCGGCAAGATCTTCTTCATTTCATAGAGCAGGAAGGCCTTGCCGCAGCCGACGTCGAGAACCTTGTCGCCGTTCTTGAGGCCGTAAATGTCGATCAGCGCCTGCGCCACCGGGGCCCAGCGGCCCTCGATGAACTTGTAGCCACCGTAGCCGTAGCGGCGGTCGCCGTCCCAGTAGTCGAACTCGTATTCCTTGGCCTTGATCATGCACTGAACTTTGTCGTCGTTCATGCGCGCGAGGACGTCGCGCTTGGTGGCCTTGTGCAACGGCGTTACGATTTCGAGCAGCCGACCCATTCTCAATTTCCCCAGTGGATTTAATTGGGCGGCTTGACCGCCAAAGGGCTGAGCCTTTGGCCAAAAAAGCCGCGTATGAGCATCGAAATTCTTGCCCGGGGTGCCCGATAGTGCCCTGAAAGTCAAGTAAACGCGGCTCTTTGCGTTGCCGCCGCCTGGCGGGGCTGTTGTTCCGAAGCGGCTCCGCTATTGTGTTCATTCACGAAAATATCGCCCATCGATTCTCTGGTATCGGCCGATGCAAACGAAAAACACGGTCCGAACCGATGGGCAGGAGGGCCATCTCCCGGCGCTCGACGGCTTGCGATTGATGGCCGCGATGCTGGTGGCCGGCGGGCATTACACCGGCATGTTCCCGCCAGGAACCATGCCCGAGGCGCTGCTCAGTTTCACCGGCCTCGGCATGACGCTGTTTTTCGTGCTGAGCGGATTTGTCATTCACTATAATTACCACGCGACGCTGCAAAAGCCTGGCGGGGCCCGGCTGTTCCTGGCGGCGCGCTTTGCGCGGCTTTACCCGCTCTACATCATCCTGTTCTTATTCGAGTTCGCCTATCTGCTGGCGAGCGCGCGAAGCCCCTGTGCCCGCGCCGGCGACTTCGGCGGGCAGTTCGCCGCGCTGCTGAACTATCTCACTTTGACCCAGAGCTGGACTTACACCGTCGCTTGCGACAAGGCGCTCATTTACCAATACGGTCCGATCTCCGCGGTGACATGGTCGATCAGCGTCGAGATGTTTTTCTATCTGGCCTATGCGGCCGGCGTGAGGATATTGTCGAGCCTTCATGTGACCCGGGCCGGTGTTATCGCCGCCGCTGCCGCGGTTTATATAGCGACGATCATCTTTTTTTGGCTGTGTGGGCATTATCAGGCCGATATCGACAAATTTGCGCTGGCGACGTTCGGCCCGGCGGCATCGACGGCGACCGACTACAACGATTCATTGCTGCGCTGGCTGCTGTACTTCAATCCGCTCGCACGGCTGGCCGAATTTTGTATCGGTGTGGCTGTTGCGGTTGCCTTCATGCAACGGGAGCCGCGCGCCACCAACGGCGCAGCTGCGTCATGGACGACGTTTGCGGTCATCGTTGCGGTCGTCGCAGTCCATTTGTGGCTCTACAGCGGCGCAGCTGGCGATGTGCTTATCGGCCGCGTCGCGTCGCAGCTTTACGCGCCACTGGTCGGCATCATGATGTATTGCATTGTGCGGGACATCACGCCGTGGTCCCGGGTTCTGTCGATGCCGCTGATGGTCTCGCTCGGGCAGGCGAGCTATTCGATCTATCTGCTGCACGAGATATTTCCGTCCGCCTACAAGCGGCTCGGCATAGCGGCTACCGATCCCGTTGCGGCATGGGCGCTGTGGGCGGTGACGCTGGCGCTACTTGCCCTCGTCAGCCGCGTCTCGTATCTGGTGATCGAAAGTCCGGCGCGGCGGGTGTTACGGCGGTTGCTGGCGCCGCAATTGCCGCGTCCGAGCTGACGCCTACTTCATATTATCGCTGAGCCAGTCGGCGGCGAAATCGATGCCGACCTGGCGGTTGTCGACATGCGCGTGTTGGGAGCCGCCGTCTTCGGTGTTGAAGATCTTGATGGTCTTGTTCCTGGAGCCGACCGCGTCATAAAGCTTCTGCGCGTTATCGACCGGCACCACGCGGTCGTTGCCGGCATGCGTCACCAAAAACGGGCACTCGATGTTCTTGGCGACGTCTTTCAACGAAAACTTCTTGGCGATCTCGATGCCTTCGTCTTCGTCCTTGGCGCCGGCGACCCAGCGCCACTGGAAGTTCGATTGCGCCACTGTGCCCGGCGCATTGCGGTTGGCATCCTTGATCTTCTGCTGCCATGCGGCGAGGTCCCAGTGCAGCGCCGACAACGCGATGCAGGCGGCATAGCGCTTTTCGAAGGCCGCGATGCGCGACGAATAATAACCGCCGAAGCTGTAGCCCATGATGGCGACGCGCTGGGCGTCGACATCCTTACGGGTGGCGAGATAGTCGAACGCCGCCGTGCCGGGCACCTCGTAGTCGAAGCGGCTCGGCATGTCGCGCATGCGCCGCATCTCGCCCATGCCGGGGCCGTCGAGGCAGAGCGTGTTGTAGCCGCGGCGGGCGAACTCCATGCCGCAGAAGAAAATGCTCATTTCCTTGGCGTTATCCATGCCGTTGACGACAACGACCGTCGGCTTGGGCCCTTCGCCAAGCGCCTTCATGAACAACGCGGGCAGCGTAGTGCCTTCGTAAGGCACTTCGACGAACTCGACGTCCGGACAGCGCAGACGGATGCCCTGATGCCAGACTTTGTAGGCATGCGCGCATTGCGTTTTCTTTTCCGAGCCAGGCTGGATGAAGCGCTCGGCGTTGTAGTGATAGATGCCTGAGCGCAGGAAGTAATCGCCGGCGGTGATCTTGTGGCCCTTGGTCAACGCGTCGTCGCCCTTCTTCTCGATCTGATCGCCGAGCGCGCGCCATTCCTCGAACCAGGCCTTGCCGCGGTCCGCTTCCTGCCAGCGTGGTCGCAGTTTTTCGGCGCAGCGATCCATCTCCTCAAGCGCAACGACGCCATAGGGCGCCATGCCTTTCAGAATCAAAATTGCGTTCGACCAGAGGAAGTTCTCGCCGAAATGATTGATCCAAGGGCCGCCGGTCATGAGCTATGCCTTCGCAAAAGTGGTGGCGTTGTTGTGGAGCGCGCCGTCAGTTGCGACGCGAAAGATCGAGCTACCGTGCCTTGATATCTTTGGCTTCGATAAATGTCTTCCAGTTCTTGATCTCATTTTGCAATTGGGTAGTCGTCCGCGGCTTCTACACGCGATACGGCAGGTGCGCCGCCCATGCCGTTTTCCTCACCTGAAACTCTCGAACTGGTTTGAGTTCGTACTGCGAAAGATGCGCGACCTTATTTTGATATTGCCACAATGTAAAACGGTACATAATAGTGTGAGAAGAAATGGCGGCGGGAGCCAGCCCGATATCCTATGCTGACGATAGACCGGCGGGTGTGGCACGGCCAAATCTCGCGGCCCGAACGATAAGCATCATGCGGAGGAACGAATGACCGAATCTTCGACCGAGCAACTCGCCCGTTTTGCAGCAACGCTGAGCTACGACGATATCCCCGCGCCGGTGCGCGAATATTCCAAGGACGTCTTGCTCGATACGTTGGCTTGCGCGCTGGCCGGTCATGCCGGCGAAGAAACCGGACAGGTGTCGCGTTTTGCCGGCGCCATTGCG
>JANMSH010000055.1:0-37933 GCA_031389105.1 Hyphomicrobiales bacterium | reverse complement strand
CTATGCGATGGCGATCTACATCGCCGACAGCCATGCGCTGCTCGCCGGCAAAAGCCCGCGCTGGTCCATGAACGACATCGCGCCGGTCGCGGTGATGATCAAGGGCCCGTCATTCCTGTTCGTGAAAGAGGACAGCCCGTTTAAGACCTGGGCCGATTTCGCCAAGGAAGCCAAAGCCAATCCCGGCAAGCTGAAAGTGGCGACACTCGGCTTCGGCAGCGTCGACGACTTCTCGCTCAGCGTCATCGACCGCGGCGGCGTCAAGGTTGTGCAGGTGCCATTCTCCAAGCCGAGCGAGCGCTACGTCTCGATTCTCGGCGGCCACGCCGATGCGCTCTACGAGCAAGCCGGCGACGTCGCGCAATTCCTGAACGGCAAACAGATGCGTCCGATCATGCTGTTCGGCGAAAAGCGTCTGCCCGCCTTCAAGGATGTGCCGACCTCGTTCGAGCTTGGCTACAAGGTCGCGCTGCCGCAGTTCCGCGCCATCGTGGTGCGTTCCGGCACGCCGCCGGATGTCGTGAAGAAGCTTTCGGAGTCGTTGGCCAAGGTCTATGCCTCGGCCGAATACAAGAAATTCCTCGAGGAGCAGTTCGCGGACCCGAACAGCTTCGAGGATTCGTCGAAGGCGCCGGCTTTCGTCACTGAACAGCTCGAAGACATGAAGAAGACGATGGCGACGAACTGATCATGTCCGCGTCGCGCCGTAAACCGCTCATTCTCGCGCAAGCGGGTATCCAGGGCCAAAACAAAGTAAGCAATTGTAGCTCTGGGTCCCCGCTTTCGCGGGGACGAGCGGAGGAGCGGCGATGAATACCATCATGCTCCGTTCGATCCTGCCTTACATCGTGGGCCTCATCATCTCGGTGGCGCTCTTCATCCAGGCCGGAACGATCGAATATCCGGCGCGGCCCGGCCAACTCGGACCCGAGACCTGGCCGCGCCTCGCCATTCTTCTGATGGGCGCGTCGTGCCTGTTCGAACTGGTCCGGCGCGTCATCGTCGGCAACAAAGATGCGACGGGACTGATCGAAGCGTTCGATCGCGAACCCAGCGCCGAAGAACCCGAGCCGACATATCCGAAGCTCTTGATCGGCGGCATATTGCTGATGGCGCTTTATGCCGTGCTCGTCCCCTATCTCGGCTTCATCTTCGGCACCTTCCTGTTTCTCACCGCCTTCATGTATGTCGGGCGCTTTCGGCGGCACGCGGCGATATGGGCAACGAGCCTGGGCGTCACGGTGCTGTGCGGCGTGCTGTTTCTGCGCGTCGCTTACGTATCGCTGCCGCGCGGCGTCGCGCCGTTCAACCGCATTACCGACATCTTCTTCGCATTGCCGGGGCTCTAGGCGAACATGGACATCATCACCCAACTCGCCCACGGCTTCGTCAATTGCATGACGCCGCTCAACATGACGATGCTGATCGTTGGCATCGTCATCGGACTTTTGATCGGCGTGCTGCCGGGCCTGACTTTGGTGATGGGCGTCGCGCTGGCGCTGCCCTTCACTTACAAAATGGACGTCACCGCCTCGATCGTGCTGCTCACCGCGATGTATGTCTCCGGCACCTATGGCGGCGCCTTCACGGCGATATTATTCCGAATACCGGGTGAACCTATAGACGTGCCCATGCTGTGGGACGGCTACACCATGGGCCGCAAAGGCCAGCCGGCCAAGGCGCTGGGCTGGACGCTGGTGTCGGCGCTCGGCGGCGGCTTGCTCTCGGCGGTCGTGATGGTGGCGCTGACCGAGCCGCTGGCGAAATTCGCGCTGCGATTTTCCTCACCAGAATATTTCGTGATCGTCTTATTCGGATTGCTGAGCGTGGTGGCGATCGGCAAGGGGTCGCTCGCCAATGCCTTTATCAGCATGAGCGTCGGCATTCTGATCTCATCGATCGGCACCGATCCGATCTACGGCTCGCACCGCTTTACCTTTAACTCGGCGCTGCTTGCGGACGGTATCGAATTCCTGGTCGTCATGGTCGGCGCCTATGGCGTGGGCGAAGTGCTGGCGCGGCTGGAAACCGGCTTTACCACCAAGCCGATCGACAAGATTGCCAACGCCCGCACCGAACTGCCGACCATGAAGGAACTGGGCCAGGTCAAAGGCATGTTCTTCCGCTCGGCCGTGGTCGGCGATCTGATCGGCCTGTTACCCGGTGCCGGCGCCACCATCGCATCCTTTGTGAGCTACGGCATCGAGGCGAAGTTCGGCAAGCGCAAGGACAAGATGGGCACCGGCATCCCCGAGGGCATCATTGCGCCACAGGCGGCGGCGACCGCCTCGGTCGGCGGCGCGCTGGTGCATCTGCTGGCGCTCGGCATCCCCGGCAGTGGCGCAACCGCCGTCATTCTCGGCGCATTCATGCTGCACGGCATCCAACCCGGCCCGCAGGTGCTGGTGAGCAACTCCGGCATGATCTACACGATCTTTGCCTCGCTATTCCTCGGTCTGGTGCTGATGTGCGTGATTGGCTATTTCGCCATCCGGCCGCTGGTGAAAATTTTGGATTTCCCGGAAGCCGTGGTGTCGGCCTATGTGCTGATCCTGTGCTTCATCGGCGCGCTGTCGATCCGCAACAACGTCACTGATTTGTGGCTGATTATCGGTTTCGGCGTTCTCGGCTACGGCTTCGAGCGCATGAAGTTTCCGGTGGCGCCTTTGGTGCTGGGCGTGATTCTCGGCCCGATTGCCGAAGAGTCATTCATGAACACGATGATCAGTTTTTCCAACGACTGGACGGTGTTCTTCACCCGGCCGATCTCGGGAACGATCGTCGCCTTCACCGTCATCGTTCTGCTGCTGCCCTTCGTGCAACGTCTCTATGCTTGGCGCTCCGCTTCCGCTCCAACCGCTGTCAGGTGACCCATGCGTACACTCAGTCTTGATGCAAGGTCCGCGGACGCAGGCTCCGGCGTGCGCCGCACGGTGACGCCGCCCAAGCCGCCGGCGCCGGCGAAACCGAAGGCGCGCGAGCATAAGCTCGGCGCCACCGCGCGTTCATTCGCCATTCTCGAACACGTCGCCAGTTCGCATAGCCCGGTCGACGTGCTCGACATCATCGCCTCGCTGAAATTGCCGAAGGCGACGGCCTATCGTTTGGTCGACTGGTTCGTGGTTCATGGCTACCTGTCGCGCGAGCCGGGCCGGCGGCGTCTGATCGTCGGGCCGAAGCTGACCAATCTTGCCTTCGGTGCGCTGTCATCGTCGATGCGCAACGACGCGCCCCATGTCGTGCTGCAGCGGCTGGTGCATACGCTCAACGAGACCTGCAACATCGGCACGATGCTCAACGGCGAAGTCGTCTATCTCGACCGCGTCGAGGCCGAGGACTGGCCACTGCGGCTGCACTACACGTCGGGCTCGCGGGTGCCGCTGCATTGCAGCGCTATCGGCAAGCTCTATCTGGCGCTGTCGCCATCGCCGCGCCGCCGCCGTCTGCTGCAAAGCCTCGACCTGCGCCGCTTCACCGAGCGCACCATCACCGACGGCGCAAAGCTGGACGTCGAATTGCGCCAAATCCGCAAGCAACAGGTGTCGTTCGACCGTGAGGAATATCTCGTTGGCGTGATCTGCATCGCGGTGCCGGTGTTCGGCAAGAACGGCGAACTGTTGGCCGCGCTGGCGATTCAGGCGCCTGAAGCGCGCATGAACGAGCAGGCGGCCCGGCGGCACATTCCGATGCTGCGCCAGGCGGCCGGCGAACTCGCCGAAATCTTTCAGGACAAAGCCTGAAACTCATAAGCAGACTATCTAAGAAGGACATTGAGCGATGAAGATGACGACGGAAGAAGCCTTTGTGAAAGTCTTGCAGATGCACGGCATCGAGCACGCTTTCGGCATTATCGGCTCGGCCTTCATGCCGATTTCCGATCTGTTTCCGGCCGCCGGCATCACCTTCTGGGACGTCGCGCATGAAACCAATGGTGGACTTATTTGCGACGGTTACACCCGCACCACCGGCAAGATGGCGATGGCGATCGCGCAGAACGGCCCGGGCATCACCAATTTCGTCACCTGTATGAAGACGGCATACTGGAATCACACGCCGATGCTGCTGGTCACGCCGCAGGCGGCGAACCGCACCATCGGGCAGGGTGGCTTCCAGGAAGTCGAGCAGATGGCGCTGTTCCGCGACATGGTCTGCTATCAGGAAGAAGTGCGCGACCCCGCCCGCACCGCCGAGGTGCTGAACCGCGTTATCCTCAAAGCCAAGCGGCTGTCGGCGCCGGCGCAGATCAACATCCCGCGCGACTACTGGACGCAAGTGATCGATATCGCGCTGCCCGCTATCGTCGAGTTCGAGCGTCCTGCCGGCGGCGCCAATGCGGTCACTGAGGCCGCCAAACTTTTGTCAGCTGCGAAATTCCCGGTGATCCTGTCCGGCGCCGGTGTCGTCATCGGCAATGCCATCGCCGAATGCGTCGCGCTCGCCGAAAAGCTCGATGCCCCGGTGTGCAACAACTACCAGCACAATGACAGCTTTCCCGGCAGTCATCCGCTCGCCGTCGGCCCGCTGGGTTACAACGGCTCGAAGGCTGCGATGGAGCTTGTCGCCAAAGCCGACGTGGTGCTGGCGCTCGGCACGCGGCTTAATCCGTTCTCGACGCTGCCGGGCTACGGCATCGACTACTGGCCGAAGAACGCCAAGCTGATCCAGATCGACATCAACCCGGACCGCATCGGCCTGACCAAGCCGGTTACCGTCGGCATCTGCGGCGACGCGAAGCTGGTAGCGCAGCAAATTCTCAAGCAGCTTTCGCCGTCGGCCGGCAATGACGGCCGCGACGAGCGCAAAGCGCTGGTGCATCAGACCAAGTCGCGCTGGCTGCAGGCGCTGTCCAGCATGGATCACGAGGACGACGATCCGGGCACCACATGGAACGCCGACGCCCGCAAGCGCGACGCCGACCGCATGTCGCCGCGCCAGGCCTGGCGCGCGATCCAGGCCGGCCTGCCGAAGGACGCCATCATCTCCAGCGACATCGGCAACAACTGCGCCATCGGCAATGCCTATCCGACCTTCGAAAAAGGCCGGAAATATCTGGCGCCCGGGTTGTTCGGCCCGTGCGGCTACGGCTTCCCCTCGATCATCGGCGCCAAGATCGGCAATCCGGATGTGCCTTGCGTCGGCTTTGCCGGCGACGGCGCTTTCGGCATTTCCATGAGCGAGATGAGCTCGATCGGCCGCGAGGAATGGCCGGGCATCACCATGGTGATCTTCCGCAACTACCAGTGGGGCGCCGAGAAGCGCAATTCGATCCTCTGGTACGACGACAACTTCGTCGGCACCGAACTCGACCCGCATCTGAGCTATGCCAAGGTCGCGCAGGGGTGCGGCCTCAAGGGCGTCATGGTGAAGACGCAAGCCGAATTGACCGAGGCGTTGCGCCAGTCCTGCGAGGACCAGAAGAAGCGCATCACGACGTTCATCGAGGTGGTGCTCAATCAGGAACTGGGCGAGCCGTTCCGCCGCGACGCGATGAAGAAGCCGGTCGTGGTCGCCGGCATCAAGCGCGAGGACATGCGCCCGCAGGTGGTTTAGCGCATGATCCCGAAAAGTGGGCACCGGTTTTCGGACAAGATCATGCGCAAAAGAGAAAAGTAGGAGTGAGCATGACTGTCGCAGTCAAAAACCCGATCGACCCGGCCGCGATGGCGGTGGTCGACGAACTGGTGAAGCGCGGCCGCGCGGCGCAGGCGATTTTCGCCAAGGCCGATCAGGCCCACACCGACGAAGCCGTCACCGCGCTGGCCTGGTCGATCTACAATCCGGCGCACGCCAAGGAACTGGCCGAACTCGCGGTCGCCGACACCAAGCTCGGCAACGTGCCGGACAAGATCATCAAGAAGCAGCGCAAGACTTTCGGCACCTTGCGCGACCTGATGCGGGTGAAGTCGGTCGGCATCATCGAAGAGGACAAGAAGCGCGGCATCGTCAAATTCGCCAAGCCGGTGGGCCTCGTCTGCGCCATCACGCCCTCGACCAATCCGGGAGCGACGCCGGTCAACAAGGCAATGATGGCGATCAAGGGCCGCAACGCCGTGATCATCGCGTCGTCGCCAGCCGGCATGCAGACCACGGCGAAAACGGTCGAATACATGCGCGCGGAATTGAAGAAAGTCGGCGCGCCCGAGGATCTTGTGCAGATTCTGCCGCCGCCGGCCTCCAAGGACATGACGCAGGCGTTGATGAGGGCTGCCGATCTGATCGTTGCCACCGGCTCGCAGGACAATGTGCGCCGCGCTTATTCCAGCGGCACGCCGGCGATCGGCGTCGGCACCGGCAACGTGCCGGTGATCGTCGACGAAACCGCCGATCTTGACGACGCGGCGAAGAAGATTTGCGCGTCGAAGATTTTCGACAATTCAACCTCGTGCTCGTCGGAAAATTCGCTGGTCATCGTCGATGCCGTCTACGACGCGATGATCGCCGCGCTGGAACGCGCCGGCGGCTACATGACCAGTCCGGAGGACAAGCCGCGCATCCAGGCGGCGCTGTGGCCGGACGGCAAACTCTCGCGCACGTTGATCGCGCGCGACGCCGACATTTTGGCGCGCGGCTTCGGGTTGCCGAAGGAGGCAGAGAGCAAAAAGTTCTTCATGGTCGAGGAAACTGGTGTCGGCCGCGATTACCCGTTCTCCGGTGAGAAACTGGCGCTGATGCTCACCGTCTATCGCGCCGAGGATTTCGACGCGGCCATGACGCAGGCCAACGACATTCTCGACCATCAGGGCCGCGGCCATTCGCTCGGCCTGCACACCACCAACATGGACCGCGCCCGGCAACTGGCGGAGCGCTCCGACGTGGTGCGCGTGCTGATCAATCAGGCGCATACGTTCGCCAACGGCGGCGGTTTCGACACCGGGCTGAACTTCACGCTCAGCATGGGTTGCGGCACCTGGGGCGGCAATTCCATCACCGAAAACCTGAATTACATGAACTTCCTCAACATCACCCACCTCGTCACCACAATTCCCGAAGACAGACCGAGCGAAGAGGCGTTGTTCGGCGACTTCTGGGCGAAGTACGGAAAATAAATGAACTTCGAAGAACACGCGGCGAAGGCGCTCGTCCTTGCGCCGGCCGGGATACCGGCCCCGCGAGGAATTCTGTGCATCTCCGCTAAGGAGGCGGCGATGGCCGCTGCGCAGATCGGGCCTTGCGTGGTCAAGGCGCAAGTGCCGGCGGGCAAGCGCGGCAAGGCCGGCGGCATCAAGCTTGCCACTACGCCGGCGGAAGCCGAGCAGGTCGCCTCCCAAATCCTCGGCATGCAGATCGGCGACTACACGGTCGAGCGCGTGCTGATCGAGGAGCAGGCCAAGATCGAGCGGGAATTCTACGCCGCCGTGTTGTTCGACACCGCCGAGCGCAAGCCGCTCATCCTGTTCTCGACCGAAGGCGGCATGGACATCGAGGAAGTCGCGGCGCAAAAGCCGGACGCGATCCGCCGCCTGCTGGTCGACATCAATTCCGCGCCGCGCGCGCGTGATATCGCCGCGATGCTCAAGGGTCTCGACCTCGGCAATGCCGCGCAACAGATCGCGCAAATCCTCGACCGGATGTATGCCGCGTTCCGTTCGCGCGACGCGGAGCTTTTGGAAATCAACCCGCTGGCGCTGCTTGCCGACGGTCGCGTCGTGGCGCTCGACTGCAAATTCGTGCTCGACGATGCCGCCATCTATCGCCAGACGGACCTGGCGCCGGGCGGCGCTGCCAATGCCATGACCGACCTCGAGGCGCGCGGCGCCGCGGCCGGCCTCAAGCTGATCCAGCTCGACGGCAATGTCGGCGTGCTGGCCAACGGCGCCGGGCTGACCATAACGACCATGGACGTGATCGCGCATTTCGGCGGGAGGCCTGCCAACTTCCTCGAGATCGGCGGCGAGGCTTACACTAAGTCCGAGATCGCGCTCGACCTGGTGCTGTCCAATCCCGGCGTCAAAAGCTTGGTGATCAATTTCTGCGGTGCTTTCGCGCGTACCGACGTGATGGCGGAGGGCGTCGTCAAAGCCTGGCAGAAGCTCAAGCCGAAAGTGCCGGTGTTCTTCTCGATTCACGGCACCGGCGAAGTCGAGGCGGTGGCGCTGGTGCGCGAGCAACTGGGCATCGAGCCCTACGACTTCATGGAAGACGCCGTCCGGGCGGCGGTAAAGGCCGCGCGATGATCGTCCGCAAAAAAGACCGCGTCGTCGTGCTTGGCATCACCGGCAAGCAGGGCACGTTCTGGACCGAGAAGATGATCGCCTATGGCACCAATGTGGTCGCCGGCGTCAATCCCAAGCGCGCGGGCGAAACGCATATTGGCGTTCCCATATTTGCGTCGACCGCCGAAGCTGCCGCCAAAGCCGGCGCCGACGTCGCGGTGATGTTCATCCCGCCGCCAATGGCGCGCGAGGCCGCGGTCTCGGCCGCCGAGGCCGGCGTCAAGCTGCTGGTGGTTTTGACCGAGCACATTCCGGCGCAGGACGTGATGGCGATGCACGCCGCCGCCAAGAAGCACGGCACGCGCATCGTCGGGCCGAACACCGCGGGTCTCGTGACGCCTGGCGAAACCTTCGTCGGCATTATGCCGGCCTTCGTGCCGAGCGTGTTCAAGCCCGGCCGCGTCGGCGTGATTTCGCGCTCGGGCAGCCTCGGCACGCTGGTGTGTCTCAATCTGACGCGCTCAGGGCTTGGCCAGTCGGCTTTCATTGGCATTGGCGGCGATCCGATGCTCGGCACCACCACGCGCGACGCGCTCGAAGCGCTCGACAAGGACGCGGGCACCGACGCCATCGTCATCGTCGGCGAGATCGGCGGCGCGATGGAAGAGGCCGCGGCGGAGTACGCAAAAAGCGTGAGCAAGCCGATGGTCGCCTTCATCGCCGGCGCCGCGGCGCCGCGCGACAAGAAAATGGGCCACGCCGGCGCCATCGTGACTGGCAATGCCGGCAGTTACGAAGGCAAGCGCAAGGCGCTGGAAGCGGCGGGCGTGGTCGTCGTCGATACGCCGGCGCAGATCGCGCCCGCGGTTTCGGCGAGCCTTGTCGGTGACCGCGCTACAGCGTGACGGTCTCGAATTCCGTTTGCCTAGAGTGGATCACGATGGCCGAAAGCATGGAAGAGCCGGCAAAGCCCGCGATACGCATCTTTGTGGATGCCGACGCCTGTCCGGTGAAAAACGAAATCTACCGGGTGGCGGAGCGCTACGGACTCAAGGTGTTCATCGTCGCGAACTCGTTCATGAACGTGCCGCGCAGCGACATGATCGAGCGCGTCATTGTGCCGGACGGTCCCGACATTGCCGACAACTGGATTGCCGAGCGGGCAGGGCCAACCGACATCGTCATCACCGCCGATATTCCGTTGGCGGGGCGCTGCGTACGCAATGGCGCCAGCGTGCTGTCGCCGACCGGCAAGCCGTTCGACGACAATTCCATCGGCATGGCCTTGGCGACGCGCGACCTGATGACGGACTTGCGGTCGGCCGGCGCCGTGACGCGGGGGCCGCCACCTCTGTCGCGGCAGGACATCTCGCGGTTTCTGTCGGCGCTGGATCTGGCGGTGACGAAGCTACAGCGCAAGCTGAAGTAGCGCGCTTAATCCGCCGCCGTAGCAACGCCGCCGTTGGCCTTCGACCAGCCGGCCGGATCGTTCATGAAGTTCTCGACCTCGGCGAGCATCTTGGACTCGAACTTGCCGCTCGCCTTGGCGACCGCGAGCACGTCCCACCACGTCGTCAGCGCGTGCAGAGTGACGCCGAGGTCGGCCATGATCTTCTTGCCCTCGGGATAGATGTCGTAAAAGAAAATCACGAAGCAGTGGTCGCATTTGGCGCCGGCATCGCGGATCGCCTTGACGAAATTCACCTTGCTGCGGCCGTCGGTGGCGAGGTCTTCGACCAAGAGCACGTTCTGCCCCGGAATGACCTGACCTTCGATCTGTGCGTTGAGGCCGAAGCCCTTGGCCTTCTTGCGCACGTACTGCATCGGCGCATGCAGGCGGTCCGCCACCCATGCGGCGAAGGGAATGCCGGCGGTCTCGCCGCCCGCCACCACGTCGATGTTGGCGCGGCCGATATCGCGGTCGATCGCCGCGATGGCGAAGTCCATCATCGTGGAGCGCACGTCGGGAAACGAGATCAGCCAGCGCGTGTCGTTATAGACCGGGCTCGCCCAGCCGGAAGTGAAGATGAACGGCTTGTCGGTCATGAAGCGCACCGCGCCGACGTCGAGGTACATTCGCGCGGTCAGCTCGGCGATGGTCTTTTTGTCGAGGAAATTGGCGGTCATGGCGCGGTCTCTCGTTCGTCATGCCCGGGCTTGTCCCGGGCATCCACGTCTTTACTTGACCAAAGCAAGTCGTGGATGGCCGGGTCAAGCCCGGCCATGACAGGTGGGGATAGCTTTCCGACTGCCGACAACTACCCCGGCGCCTTGGGCCCCACCTTCTTGTACCAATCTGCGATCTGGAACCCGGTCCAGAACAGCACGTCTTTCTTCTTGCGGATCTTCTCGAAGATCTTGCGGAAGTATTTCACCCGGTGCGCCGCGCCCATGATGTAGGGGTGCACCGACATGGCCATGAAGCGCGGCGAGGCTTTCGAGTCCTTGTACATCTGCTCGAACTGGTCCATCGCGCGGTCGTAATATTCCGAGGCCTTGTGATGCTGAATTAGCATCATGGCGACGTCGTTGTTCTCCTGCGTATAAGGCACGCTGAGGATTGGCTTGCCGCGGGTCTTGAGCCACACCGGTTGATCGTCGAGCACCCAGTCGGCGATGTATTCGTAGCCTTCCTCGGCGAGAATATCCGGCGTCTCCCAGGTCTCGGTGAGGCCGGGCCCGAGCCAGCCGCGCGGCCGCTTGCCCGCGGCCTTCGCGATCGCCGCGGAACAGGCGCGGATGTCGTCGCGCTCGTTGGCGACCTTCTGCATGTTTTTCTGGGTATGGCCGTGCCCGAGAAATTCCCATTTTCGCTCGACGCAGGCTTTGACGATCTCGGGGAAAGCCAGCGCGGCGGTGCCGTTGATGTTCATCACGCCGGGAACCTTGAAGTCGTCATAGACCTGCAACAGCCGCCAGAAGCCGACGCGGTTGCCGTATTCGTGCCAGCACCAGTTCGGAATGTCGGGGATCGGCGAGCCGCCGGCCGGCGGCGTCAGCACGGTGCGCGGCATCGGCGCGGTCGGATCCCATTCCTCGACATTGGTGATGGTCCACACCACCATGCGCGCGCCGTGCGGCAGCTTGAGCGGCTTGCGCGTCGTGATGGGGGAATAAGCGAGACGGTCGTTCGGCAGCATGCCGACGGGAGGTTTGGGGAAATTCATGACGCGGCCTTTGCCTGTTGATCAGCGATCGGCTGATACCAATCGTAAATCTGCTCGCCATTCCAATGCAGCACGCCTTCGTGCTTGTTCACGTAGTCGTAGATCTGTTCGAGATATTTGATGCGGTGCGGCTGGCCCGAGATGTAGGGGTGGATCGCCAGCGCGACGAATTTGGCGCGGTCCGCGCTCTCGGCGTAGAGCCGGTCGAACTGGTCCTTCACCAGTTGCAGCAGATAATCGCTGTTGTGGTGCTGCACGATCATCACCGGAATGTCGTTGCATTCGATGGTGTAGGGCAGCGTGACCAGCGGGCCCTTGGTGGTTTTGATGACCGTCGGCTCGTCGTCATAAACCCAGTCGCCGATGTATTTCACGCCGGCGGCGGCGAGCAGGTCCGGCGTCTCCAGCGTCTGCGTCAGGCCGGGCCCGAGCCATCCGACCGGCCGCTTGCCGCAGAATTTTTCCATGACGTCCATGGTGCGGTTGATCATGCCGGCCTGGTCGGGCTCCTTGTGGATCGGGCCCTGCTCGTAAGCGTGGCCCATGAATTCCCAGCCGGCGTCGCGCGCTTCTTGCGCCACGCGCGGATAGTCCTCGCAGATGCGCGCATTGGCGGCGAGCGTCGGCTTGATGCCGAGCCGCTTGTACAGGTCGAAGAAGCGCCAGCAGCCGACCCGCATGCCGTATTCGTGGAAGCCCCAGTGCACCACGTCCGGCATCAACGGCACGCCGGTCGGCGCGGGCAACAGTTGCCGCGCCATCGGCTTGCCGATGTCCCACACTTCGTAATTGACGATGGTCCAGAACACGATGCGGGCCTTGCCCGGCAATTTCAGCGGCGGACGATCCACGATCGCCGAAAATTCATTGCGTTCGCGGGGGATCATCGGGTTGGACATGGGCTTCCTTTCACGTCGCTTCGGGCCGCGAGCGGTCCGGAATGACGTCAGCTTCTCATGCCGTCGCGGCGACGCGCAACCCGACCAGCCGTTCGAGCGTGCCGAGGTCTTTTTGCAGCGCGGCGGACGATGCGCGGTGCGCCACGGCGCCGCGCTCCAGCACCATGGCCTCGGCCGTCAACTCCAGCGCGATTTCGGTGTGCTGCTCTACCAGGATGATCGCGATGCGCTCCAGCATCAGCTTCATGGCCGCGGTCAGTTCGTCGACGATCACCGGCGCCAAGCCTTCGCACGGCTCGTCGAGCAGCAGCAGCGACGGATTGGTCATCAGTGCGCGTGCAATCGAGAGCATCTGCTGTTCGCCGCCGGACAGCTGGTTGCCCATGTTGCGGCGGCGCTCGGCCAGCCGCGGAAACAGCTTGAAGATGGCGGGCAGATCCCAGGCGCCAGGCCGCGCCGCGACCGTGAGGTTTTCATCGACCGTGAGCGAGGGAAAGATTTCGCGTTCCTGCGCCACCCAGCCGATACCGTTGACGGCGCGTCGGTTCGGCGCCAAGCGCGAAATATCCTGTCCGCGCCAGCGCACGCTGCCGCCGCGCATTTGCGTGAAGCCCATGATGGTGAGCAGCAGCGTCGACTTGCCGACGCCGTTGCGTCCGAGCACCGCCAGGCTGCCATTGTCCGGCAATTCCAGTGAAATGCCGTGCAGCACCACGGCGTTGCCGTAGCCCGCGATGACGTTGTCGAGTTGAAGGAGCGGCTCAGCCAAGACATTCACCCATGTTTGCGCTTGCCCAGATAGACTTCGCGCACGCCCGGATCGGCGGCGATCTCGGCCGGCGAGCCTTGCGTGAAGATGGCACCGCCGACCAAGACGATGATGTGACTGGCGAAGCGGAACACGACGTGCATGTCGTGCTCGATAAACAATAGCGTCAAATCGTTCGACAGGCTCGCGACGACTTCGAAGATATCGCCGCTTTCCTCCTGCGGCACGCCGGCCGCCGGCTCGTCGAGCAGCAACACTTTCGGTTTGGTCGCCAGCGCCAGCGCGATTTCCAGGAGCCGCTGCTGGCCGTAGGGCAATTCGCGCGTCGTCCGATAGCAGACGCCGCCGAGCCGCAGCTTGACCAGAATGTCGTAGGCTTCCTCGATCGCGTCTTTGTTGACCGCGATGTTCTGCCAGAACTTGCCGGCGAAGCCGCGGCGTTCCGCCACCGCGAGCGTCACCGCTTCGAGCGGATTGAGCCCGGCAAACAGCGTGTTGATCTGGAAGGTGCGCGCCAGTCCGCGCCGCACGCGCTCCTGCGGCTCCAGCGCGGTGATGTCCTCGCTGCCGAGGGAAATCCGTCCGGCATCGGGCGCCAGCATGCCGGTCATCAGATTGATCAGCGTGGTCTTGCCGGCGCCGTTCGGTCCGATCAGCGCGTGCCGCGCGCCGACCGGCAGGTTCAACTCGATATCGCGCGCCACCACCAGCGAGCCGAAACTCTTGGACAGGCCGCGTGTGGCCAAAGCGGGCGCGCTACGAGCGCCCGCGTCTTTAATTAAAGAGCTGTCGGGCGTGCTCACCGGCCCCTCCAGCGCGCGACGATCTTGGACAGACCGCCGAGAATGCCGTTCGGCAGGAACATCACCACCGCCACCAGCAGAATGCCGATCCAGAAATACCAGAATTGCGGTGCGATGCCGGAGAACTGGTCGCGAGCGAGCATGAAGATCGCGGCGCCAACAAGCCCGCCATAAAGCCGTCCGGCGCCGCCCAGCACCAGCATCACCAGCACGTCGGCCGAGCGTTCGAAACTCAAGGCTTCCAGCGACACGGTCGACGTGGTCTGCGCGATCACCGCGCCGGCGATCCCGGCGACCCCGGCGGAGATGGTGTAGATCTTGCGGATATGGCCGCGGCTGTCGGCGCCGATTGCCGGCATGCGCACCCAGTTCTCGCGGATGCCACGCAACGCCAGCCCGAACGGCGAATGGATCAGCCGCCGCGCCATCAGGAACACCACGAACAGCACGGCCAGCGAATAGCCGTAAGCGGTGGTGCCGTAGAGATCGAACTTGAATAGGCCGGCGACTTTCCAGATCTCGATGCCCTGCAATCCGTCGGAGCCGCCGGTCAGCCAGCCGGCGCTGTTGGCGGCCTCGTGCAGCAGCAGGCCGAGGCCGAGCGTGATCATGATCAAAGTGAGATGGCGAAACCGCGCGACGATGAAGCTGGAGGCGTAGCCCACCAGCGCCGCCATCGCCGCGCCGACGAGCAGACCGCTGAACGGCTCGCCCCATACGAATTTCGAGAACAGCCCGGCGGCATAGGCGCCGACGCCGAAAAACGCCGCGTGGCCCAGCGAGACGATGCCGGCATAGCCGAGGATCAAATCCAGCGACAGCGCAAACAGCGCGGCTACCGCGATCTGGCTCGCCAGCGACAGATAATTCGGGAACAGAACAAACGGCGTCAGCGTCGCCAGCCAGAACACGACCTCGATCGGATGCCAGCGGCTGAGCGATTGCAGGTATTGTTGCGGCGTGGCGGGGGCGGCCATGCGCTAGCGCCTCCCGAACAGGCCGGACGGCCGCCACATCAGCACAACCACCATCACCAGATAGATCAGGAAGGCGCCGAGCTCCGGCACGTAATATTTGCCGGCGATGTCACTGATACCGATCAGGCAGGCGGCGGCGAATGATCCGGCGATCGAGCCGAGGCCGCCGACCGACACGATGATCAGCACATAGACGAGATAGGTGAATGCGAAATTTGGATCGAGCCCGACGATCTCGATCGCCAGCGCGCCGCCGAGGCCGGCCAAGCCGCTACCGAGCGCGAAGGTGATGGCGAAGGTGCGCTCGACATTGATGCCGAGCCCGCTCGCCATGCGCTGATTGTCGACCGCCGCGCGCACCTGCGCGCCAAAGCGGGTGTTTTCCAGCGTGCCAATCAGCAAGATCGTGACTACGACGCCGACGCCGACCAGGAACAGCCGGTAGGCCGCAATGTTCAATCCCAGCACGTTGAACGAGCCGCGCATATAGGCCGGCACGTCGATCGGCTGCTGGGTGGTCCCGAAGAACCAGGCGGCGACCGCCACCGATACGAAGGTGATGCCTATGGTCAACAGCACTTGATCGAGATCGCTGGCACGGTACAGCCGCCGATACAGCGTGCGTTCGAACACCACGCTCGCCGCTGCTGCGATCATGAACGCCACCGGCAAAGTGGTGAAAAACGGCCAGTGCAGCACGTTCATGAGGGTGACGGTGACGTAGCCGCCGAGCATCGCAAAAGCGCAATGAGCCAGGTTGACGAAATTCATCAAGCCCAGCGTCACCGACAAGCCGACCGACAGCAGAAACAGCAGCATGCCGTAGGCAATGCCGTCGAACAGGACACCGAGAACAGGAGGGAGCATGGTGCGGCCAGTTAGCCTTCGTCATTCCGGGGCGCACGCCATAAGCGCGTTTACGCGCGTCTTCGACGCGCTATGGCGTGGAACCTAGAATCCAGTTTTACAGTAAAATTCTTGCATGCGTGTCTGGATTCCGGGCCCGGCGCTGTCGCGCCGTCCCGGAATGACAGATCGGCTTACTTCTTCATCGCCGCTTTGATCGGGTCTTTCACATTGAGGAATTTGTCGATCTCGACATTCACCAACTGGCCGCCGACCTTCTCGACCCGGCGGATGTAGATAGTCGAAATGACATCGCGGGTTTCAGGGTCGATGCTGATAGGGCCGCGCGGGCTTTCCCACGCCATGCCTTTGACCGCGCCGATCAAGGTATCGCCGTCGGTAACGCCCTTGGTCTTCTTCACCGCTTCATAGATCAGGTGCATGCCGTCATAGCCGCCCACCGCGAGGAAGTTCGGATTGAGGCCATTGTTTTCTTTCTTGAAGGCGGCGACGAAATCCTTGTTCATCTTGGAATTGTGATTGTGATCGTAATTCCAGGCGGTGATGATGCCGAGCGCGGCATCGCCCATCTGCTTGATGGCGCTGTCGTCGGTGAGTTCGCCGGCGCCCATCAACTTGATCTTTTTGGTGTCGATGCCGCGCTCGGCGACGGCCTTGCCGAATGCCGCCGGCTGCGCGCCGGCCGGCACGAACACGAAGATCGATTCCGGATTGATATCCTTGGCGCGCTGGACGTAAGCCGAGAAATCCGGATTGGCGACCGCCATGCGCACCGAGCCGACGATCTCGCCGCCGCCGGCCTTGAACCCCGTGATGAAGCCTTGTTCGGAATCGTGACCGGGAGCGTAGTCGGCGACCATCGTATAGGCCTTCTTGACTCCGTTCTTGACGGCCCAGGCGCCGAGCGTCGTCGTCACCATCGGCAGCGTGAACGAAGTGCGCGTGCAGTAGGGCGACCTTTCAGTGATGATCGAGGTGGCCGCGTTCATGATCACCATCAACTTCTTCGACTCGGCCGACACGCCGCAAGCTGCGATCGCATTCGGGGTGAGCACGAAACCGGCCAGGATGTCGACCTGATCGCGCACGACCAGTTCCTCGGCCAGGCGCTTGGCGACCGGCGGCGCGATGCCGCCCACGTCCTTGCGGATGATCTCGATTTTTTTGCCGGCGACGGTGTCGCCGTGCTGCTTCATATAGAGCTTGATGCCGGCGTCGAGCTGCGTCGCGGTGTCGGCGAATTGGCCCGAATAGGGCAGAATGACGCCGACCTTGAGAGTGCCTTGGGCCTGGCCCGTCGTCGGCATCAGGCTTAGCGCCAGAATGGCGCCGCCTGCGAATAACACGCGTTTCATTGGTATCCTCCCCGTTTTATCGTTGGTCTTAGAATGCCTCAGGTTGCCGCCAAAGAAAAGCGCCGCGAATTCGCGTTCGCGGCGCTTGGACCGTTGGACACCCTATTTTATGGCTCCGAAATCTTGAATAATCAGGTCAAAGACACCGTGGCCCGCTCATATGTGCCGCTGCCCATCTTTCCGTCCGGGAAGATGCCGTGGGCAGCAATCCACTCGAAGGATTCCTCATAGACTTCCTTGGTGTAGGGCTCAAACACCAGCCGTTCGCCAGGCCCCCAGCGCCGCGTGTCCATCGCCGCGTGGAAACGGTCGGGAAATTCGTTCTTGTAATAATGCGTGTAGAGTTCCGGCCGCAGGTCGATGTCGCGTTGCGCCTTGCGCAGCGCGCGGAAGAATTTGCGCAGGTCTTCCGGATCGGGATCGCCGTGAATCATGGTGCCGATCATGAAGGTGGAGTCGATCACCTTGCGGAAGCCGAGTTGCTCGGCAAAATAATAGGGCCCGCCGAATAGGCTGCAGGCCGGCGCCTTGCCTTCGAGCAGCAGCTCCATGCGCTTGAACAGCATGCCGTCGGCATAATTCAGGTTGATTTGCTCGGGCTTGAGATAGACCTCCAGCGCCTGCACCGTGGCGTAATGACTGCCGGACTGGAAGCCGACCGAGACCGGCACGCCGGCGAGATCTTCCGGCGTCTTCACGGTCGAATCCGCCGGCACGAAAATGCCCGCCGGCGTCACCGAATAGACGTCGGTGACCATTTTGCCGTGGCCGTTGGACGCCGCGACGTTGACGGTCCAGTGGCAGGCGCAGCTCACATTGGATTTGCGGCCTTCCTCGAACGACTGGTAGGCGCCGTTGCTGCCTTTGTCGTGGATCTTGCCGGCGCTCGATCGCATCAGCTCGCGGAATTCGTAGTCGAGACCTTCCTGGCGGAAATAGTCTTTCTCCTCGGCCACCCATTCTTGCAGGCGGAAGTGCGGTTCGATCAGGAATTTAGGCATTATCCTTCTCCCTATTTTTTCTGCGCGGTTAACAACACGAATTCTGGGTGTCGTTTTTCTTGCCGTGCTCGGCGACGCGCCGGGCGCGGATCATCTTGACGTGGTCGTCCATCAGCATGCGGGCGCCGGCGGCGTCGCGCATTTCGATCAGGTCGGCGAGCTTGGTATGAATGTCGAGGATGTGACGCGCCAGCTTGGCCGTCGCGGTGACGTTGCGGCGCGGCCACGACACGTGTTCGAGCGAGATCAGTTGCACGACTATCACGCGGTTATGGGAGGCTTCCGCCACCGCGAGATGGAAATCGCGCGACAGCCGCGTGAACAGGTCGAGATCGCCGATCGCTTCTTCGGCGTCGCGCAGCAGCGTGCGCAGCCGCGTGATATCGGCTTTGGTGGCGTTCTCGGCGGCGAGCTCCGCGCCCAGCGTTTCGATGGCGCGCTGCGCGTCCATGATTTCGGCCGCGGTGACGCCGGTGAGGTCGAGCTGCACCGCCAGCGCTTCGGCGAACAGACGCGGATTGCCCTTGGCGATGCGCGCGCCGCCGCCTTTGCCCATGCGGATTTCGACGATGCCGAGCGCTTCCAGGGTGCGCAGCGCGTCGCGCGCCACGATGCGGCTGACCCCGAAGCGGTTGGCAAGATCCTTTTCGGTGCCGAGGAAATCACCGGGCTTGAGCTTCTTGCCGAACAGCGCGTCGCGCACGTCGGCAACGATCTGCGTCGACAGCGAGGAGGCGCGGCCGGAAAACAGGATGCGCGCGGTCAGGTCGCCGCTCATCGTCACCGGCTGCCGCAATATCGCCCGCGCCATCGCTTGCGCTCCATGAAGGAACCGGAATTATGGGAGCGGGCGAGAGAATAGTAAAGATAGCATCTTATAAAAATTTGCCCTGTTGGCTTGACATATAATCCTATAGGATTACTATCGACTCATCCCGTCCCGTCTACGAGGGGCGTTTGATCAGCGTCGTCAGACGCGGGGCGGGATGCGGTGGCCGGCTGGGGCGTTGGAGATACGACGCGAAACACCCAATCGGCGGTCCAAGCCGCTTCGTCCCGATGCGCCAGCCGCGCATCATCGGCCCCGCTGACGGCGGCGTCCGGCACAGTCAGATGTGCCCAGCGCCGCGGGGGCCAAAACGGTGGAGAGGCGCCTTGAGACAGAGGGGCGCCTGAAAGGTCAGTCCACCGGGGGCGTTGCGGAGCAAACCTCAAACATCGCGCGCGGGACGCCGGAGACTTGGCGAACTTGCGGTTACTTAGACTTCGACAAGCCTCGATGTCGCGAGGCGTCGAGGTCCGTGGGTCCGTTGAGGGCTCAGGCGTTCCGCGCGCCCTCGTTCGCGCATGTCGGGTTTACCCGATATGCGCCAACTAAAGAGGCGAGGCGCGCTCGATCAGAAGACGGCCTGCCCGGGGCCGATAAAGAATACGGGCGATTACGCATGTCTGGACGGCAAATCAATTCGCCGGCACGCCCGCGGTTCTGATCACGCCGCCCCAAACTTCGGTCTCGTGCTTGATGAAGGCCGCCGCTTCGGCCGGCGTGCCGCCGGCGGCGTGCAGGTTGACCTTGCCGAAATGCTCCTGCGCTTCCGGACTGTTGAGCACTTCGACGACCGCTCTGTTGAGCTTGGCGACGATCGCGTCCGGCGTTTTGGGCGGCGCGGCCATCGCGTTCCAAGTGCCGGATTCGAAACCCTTCACGCCTGATTCATCGAGCGTCGGAATATCCGGCAGATTGGGAATGCGCTTGGCGGTCGCCACCGCGATAATGCGCGCGCGGCCGCCTTCGTGCAATTTGATCGCCGCCGCCAGCTCCATGAATATCATGTCGACGTGGCTGGCGACGATATCGTTGAGCGCCGGCGCCGTTCCCTTGTATGGCACGTGCACCAGTTTGGTGCCGGTCACGGTTTCGAACAGTGCCGCGGTCAGATGCGACGTGGTGCCGATGCCCTGCGAGGCGTAATTGATCTTGCCCGGATTGGTCTTGGCATAGGCGATGAATTCCTGCGGCGTCCTGGCCGGGAAATCCGGCCGCAGCAACAGCACATTGGCGATCGAGGTCATGATCGTCACCGGCACGAACTGCGTCGGATCGAAGGCCATTTTCCTGTAGAGCAGAGGATTGATGGTGAGCGGCGCCGGCTGCGCGGCCAGGATCGTGTAGCCGTCCGGCTCGGCGTTGTAGACCGCTTCGGCGCCGATATTGCCGGCCGCGCCGCCGCGGTTCTCGACGATGACCGGCTGGCCGAACTTGCGCTGCAGGCCCTCGGCGACAATGCGCGTCACGGTGTCGACGCCGCCGCCGGCCGGCACGCAGACAATGATCTTGATCGCCCGGTTTGGATAGTCAGCGACGTTCTGCGCCCAGGCGCCGGACGTCAGCAGCAGAGCCGAAACTAAAGCCAGGATCATGCGCATGTCGTGCATCCTACGGTAGTTTCAGATTGAACACCCGCATTGCATTGCCGCCAAGAATATTGCGCTTGGCCTGTTCGGAAAGAAAGGGCAAATCGTAGATGGTCGACGGCAGATCGAAGTCCCAGTGCGGATAATCCGACGAATACAGCAACTGGGTTTCCGCCTTGATCATGCGGAACGTGTTCTCCAGCGCCGCCATGTCGGTCATTTCCATCGGCTGCGACGAGAAGAACATGTCGCGCATGTAGTCGCTCGGCAGTTTCTTGAGCGCCGGCGCTTCCGACGAGCGCATCATGTATTCGTTGTCGAGCCGCTGCATCATGAACGGCAGCCACGCGAGCCCGCTTTCGATCCACATCACCTTCAGCTTGGGAAAGCGCTCCGGCAGTCCGTTCATGATCCAGTTGGTGAGATGGACCATGTTGAAAAACACGAAGCCGATGGCGTGCACCGAGATGAACTTGTTCATCATGCCCATCGCCTGGTCGTTCCAGTTGTAGCCGGCGTGGAACGCGAGCGGCAGGTTCATCTCCTCAAGCAGCGCGTAGGTCTTCATGTAGGCGTTGTGCTGCACCGGCCGGTGGCGCGCGCTGGTGACCATGAAGCCGGTGACGCCCTTGGCGCCGCCGAATTCCTTGACCATGCGGACCGACGCTTCCGGATCGTTGAACGGCAGATACAGCATCGAGCGGATGCGCGGCTCGTGCGTCAGCACACGTTCGACCAGCCAGCGGTTATAGGCGCGCGCCAGCGCGACCTCGACTTCGACCTGCGGATGAAGGCCGAGCTGCAGCATCGGTGAGGGAAACATCACCGCGACGTTGACGCCCATGGCGTCCATCCAGCGCTTGGTCAGCGTGATGTCGCGGTGCTTGTCGCCTTCCGCTTTCTCGATTCTGCGCAGCGGATAGCGCGTGACGCGACCGCCCATGTCCTGATAACCGACGCCGCCCGGCATCACGCCGTTGCCTTTGGCGCCGCTCTGGCTCGCGCTCATCGCAAGCTGTTGCAGCACCGGGTCTTCCATGTATTCCAGAATCTCGTGAAACGACTCAAGTTCGTAGTGATGCGAATCGACGTCGACGATTGGGAAATCTTTATAATTGCGCTCGGCCGCCTGCTTGGACGCGTGCGCCAGCAGCTTGCTGGTGTCGAATTCCTCGACCGCCATTTTGCGGAAGTCGGAGAGCGGGAGGTCGATCATTACGCCTTCCCCGACCAAGCCTGCCACATGCCGAGCTCGAACACCTGCAGGTTCACGGCCTTCATCATCGCGGTCACAGTCACCATCACATCGGTGGCGGTCGCCGCGTCGGGCGCAAATGCGGGCAGGGCGCTATCGCGTTCCGCAGAGCGCTCGGCATAGAGCCGCACGGCGTCGGCAAGCATCGTTTGAATCTCGGCGTCGGAGAGACGCGTGTCAGCCTGCAACGACATAGACGTCCTCCCCGCGTTTCACGACCTCGAAGCTCCTGAGCTTGAGCTTGCGGTCGGCGGCGCATTCGCCGGTTTTCAGGTCGTATTCGTAGCCATGCCACGGGCAGACGAAGTGGATCTGTTTGTCGGAAAATTTCTGGCCGCTCCAGGTTTTGTCGGCCGCGATCACGTCCTCGACCTTGTGCATGATGACGCCTTCGCAGGCCGGGCCGCCCTGATGCACGCAGAGATTCTCATAGGCGTAAAACTGGCCCTGCCAGTGAAACACGCCGATTTCGGTGCCTTCATGGCTGACGATACGGCGCTCGCCGTCGGGAAACGACGCGGCATTGGCGACGAATACTTCAGGCATGTGCGGTTGGTTCCGGCTTGATGGCCGGCAAAGTATGGCACCGAACTTCGGGCTCGACCACCTTCGCAAAAATCGAAGTCAGGGTTGCGCTGTTCCGCATTGTGGCGCGATGCGGCTTCAAGCATGGTCCGGCGCGACACGTGAAAGGGACGGCCGGGTGGATTCATTGCTTATTCTCAGCGCCACCGCGGGCGCCTTCATGCTTGCCGGCTTCGTCAAGGGCGTGATCGGCGTCGGCCTGCCGACGGTCGCCATCGGCCTGCTCGGCCTGCTGATGACCCCGATGCAAGCGGCCGCCATTCTGGTGGTGCCGTCTCTGGTCACCAATATCTGGCAATTCGCGGTCGGCGGCGATCTGCTGGCGCTGGTGCGCCGGTTGTGGCCGCTGCTCATCGGCATCACCTTCGGCACCTTCGCCGGCGCCATGCTGCTGCCGCACGGCAATAGCGGATGGGCGACGGTCTGGCTCGGCTCGGCGCTCGCCGTCTACAGCGCGCTCGGGCTGTTCAAGTTTGAGTTCAAGACGCCGCGCACAGCGGAGCTGTGGCTCGGCCTGCTGATGGGCACGGCGACCGGCGCCATCACGGTGGCGACCGGCATCTTCGTCATCCCGGGCACGCCTTACGTGCAGTCGATGGAATTCGAGCGCAACCGCATGGTGCAGGCGCTCGGTCTGTCCTTCACGGTCTCGACCGTGACGATGGCCCTCGCGCTCACGTATGCCGGTGAAATCAACACGACGCTGGCCTGGCCATCGCTGGTGGCGCTCGCCGCCGCGCTGATCGGCATGATGCTCGGGCAATTCATCCGTGGCCGGATCAAGGCCGAGACCTTCCGGCTGTGTTTCTTTATCGGCCTGCTGCTGCTCGGCTTGCATCTGGCGTTGCGCGGGTTGCTGTGAATGCGCATGATCCCGAAAAGTGGGAACCGGTTTTCGGATAAGATCATGCGCAAAAAAATTCACAAACTTGCTTAGGAGGATTTGCCCATGAAAATCGTCGATCTCTCCCATGTCATGAACGTGCACACGCCCGGCTGGGTCGGCTACGCCGGCAACAAGATGTATTACGCGCAGAATCTGCAGACCGTGCGCATCGTCGCGCAACGCATCGACACCGCGCTGCACGTCGGCACGCATTTCGACGGCGCGATGCATGCAACCGACAACCGCAAAGGCGACATGGCGCACCTGCCGCTGGACTATCTGATGAACCGCGGCGTCGTCGTCGACATCTCCAAGCACATGCACGACTGGGCGGTGATCACGCCGGAGATGATCGAAGGGGCTGGCGCCGATATCCGCGAGGGCGACATCCTCATTCTGCACACTGGCTGGCATAAGCACTACGAAGGCCTGCCCGGGCAGGATCTGGTGAAGTACTTCTGCTATCATCCGGGTCCGAACCTCGACACGCTGCACTGGATGCTGAAGAAGAAGATCAAGTGGTGGGGCATGGACACCGGCTCTTGCGACCACGCCATGAACACCTCGATCCGCTACATGCGGCCCGACCTCGCCGAGGAGTTCACCAAAAAGCACGGCAAGACGCCGGCCGAGTTCTTCGGCACCTTCGAATACACCCACAAGAAATCCGGCCGCTTGGTTTCCGCCGACGTGTTCCCGTTCCACAACTGGGCGTTCCAGGAAGGCCTGCTGCACGCCGAAAATATCGGCGGCGACATCGAGCTGATGCTCGGCAAGCGCTGCGTGATCGGCGCCTTCCCCTGGCGCTACGAGGGCCTCGAAAGCTGCCCGTGCCGGATCGTGTGCTTCCTCGATACCGATGGCTCGGTCGAAGCGGTCGGGGATGCGGCGAAGGCGATTTTGCGCCCGGGCTGACTTGCCGACTTGCGGCGGCGTTACAAGCCCGCTAGATTTTCATTTGTGTACGAATGAATTTGGTGAGCCGAGGGCGTCGTCTCATGCCGACCATCACCACCAAAGACGACGTTCGCCTGTATTACGAAGAGGTGGGCCAGGGCACGCCCGTCGTCTTCGTCCATGAATATGCCGGCGACTTCCGCACCTGGGAGCCGCAGATGCGGTATTTCTCGCGCTCCCATCGCTGCATCACCTATAGCCAGCGCGGGTATCCGCCGTCCGATGTGCCCACCGATGGTGCCAAATACAGCCAGGATATCGCCCGCGACGACGTCATAGCCGTGATGGACGCCCTCAAGGTCGACAAGGCCCACGTCGTTGGCCATTCGATGGGCGCGGCAACCGCGCTGCATGTCGGCATTCATCATGCCAAGCGCTGCATCTCGGTGGTGGCCGCAAGCTGCGGTTACGGCTCAAGCGCCGACTCGAAAATGGTCGAGGAGGGGCGCGAACAGTCGCGCCAGACCGGCAAGATGTTTGCCGAAAAAGGCATCGAAGTTACCGCTCCGGTTTATGCCGACGGTGCCACGCGCCAGACCCACAAAAACAAGGATCCGCGCGGCTTTGCCGAGTTCGCCAAGATGCTCGGCGAGCATTCCGCCACCGGGCACGCGCTGACCATGCTGCATGTGCAGGCCAAGCGGCCGACATTGTGGGACATGGAAGCGGACTTGAAGAAATTCGCGCCGCCGCTGCTGATTATTGTCGGCGACGAGGACGGCTGGTGTCTCGACGCCAGCATTTTCCTCAAGCGCACCGCGCCGACTGCCGGGCTGCTGGTACTTCCGCGCTCCGGCCACACCATCACCAGCGAGGAGCCGGCGGCATTCAACGCCGCGCTGGCCGATCTTTTCGCCAACGCCGAAGCCGGACGTTGGATGTCGCACAGACCAAGATAGTCCGAACGAGGAGAGTGCAATGGATCTCAAGCTCAAGGGTAAAACCGCGCTGGTCACCGGCGGTAGCGAAGGCATCGGCAAGGGCATCGCGCTGGCGCTCGCCAGGGAAGGCGTCGATGTCGCGATCTGCGCGCGGCGCAAAGAGCCGCTCGAGGCCGCCGCCAAGGAAATCGCCAAGGAGACGGGGCGCAAGATCGTTCCGATCACCGCCGATCTGCGCAAGGACGCGGACGCCAAGAACTTCATCGAGCAGGGCCACAAGGCGCTCGGCCGCGTCGACATCATGGTCAACAATGCCGGCTCCGCCGCCGGCGGCGTGATCGAGCATTTGACCGAGGATGACTGGGATAAGGGCCTCCAGCTCAAGTTCATGGGTTACGTGCGCTGCCTGCGCTACGTGCTGCCGATCATGGTGAAGCAGGGCGGCGGCCGGGTCGTGAACCTGATAGGCAATGACGGCGTGAAGCCGTCTTATTGGGAAATCTGCCCCGGCGCCGCCAATGCGGCCGGGCAGAACCTGACGCTCTCGCTCGCCGGCCAATATGGCCGCGACAATATCAGCTTCGTGGCGGTCAATCCGGGCCCGGTGCGCACCGAGCGCTGGGCCGGGCTGGTCGACGCCATGGCGCGCGACATGAAAATTCCGCGCGAACAGGCCGACAAACTGGCGCCGGCCTCGATTCCGATGGGCCGCATCGCCGAAGTCGAGGAGGTGGCGAACCTGGTCGTCATGCTGGCGTCGCCGTTGATGGAAATGGTCAACGGCACCATGATCGAAGTCGACGGCGGCCAGGATAAGGCGCTGATGGACCGCTTCCGCGACCGGCCGAAAGCATAGGGCAAAGGCGCAAACGCATGAGTCCCGTGCGGGCGTGCCGCACGGACCTACGCTAAGGTCTGCTTGACAAGGTCAGGCACCTGGACGGACTATTTGTGTACAAACAAGTTCGCCGGCCGGAGGCGACACGGACCTAACAGTTGGACAGTCGCGGACCCGCGCTAGACCAGCGCGTTACGCCGCCCCGCAGGGAGTTCTCGTCATGCGAACCAAGACCCTCTATCTCGCGCTCGCTCTCGCCGCCGGTTTCGCCAGCCAGGCCTACGCGCAAGACACCATCAAAATCGGCGAACTCAACAGCTACAAAGCGCAGCCCGCCTTCCTCGACCCTTACAAGAAGGGCATGGATCTCGCGCTCGAAGAGATCAACGGCAAAGGCGGCGTGCTCGGCAAGAAATTGGAATTAATTTCACGCGACGACGGCGCCAACCCCGGTGAAGCGGTGCGCGTCGCCGAAGAGCTTATCACCCGCGAAGGCGTCGCCATGATCGCCGGCACGTTCCTGTCGCATATCGGTCTCGCGGTGACGAACTACGCCGGCCAGAAGAAAGTGTTCTTCCTCGCCGCCGAGCCGCTGACCGACAAAATTACCTGGACCAACGGCAACAGATACACCTACCGCCTGCGCGCCACGACCTACATGCAGACGGCGATGCTGATGCCGGCCGCGACCGGCTTCAAGAAAAAGAGATGGGCGCTGGTCTATCCGAACTTCGAATACGGCCAGTCCGCCGCCGAAGCCTTCAAGACTTTGATGAAGAAGGCGCAGCCCGATGTCGAATTCGTCACGGAACAGGCGCCGCCGCTCGGCAAGATCGACGCCGGCGCGGTTGCACAAGCGATCGACGATGCCAAGCCCGACGCGATCTTCAACGTGCTGTTCGGCGGCGATCTGTCGAAGTTCGTGCGCGAGGGTAACACACGCGGCGTGTTCAAGGATCGTCCGGTCATCAGCCTGCTGTCGGGCGAGCCGGAATATCTCGATCCGCTCAAGGACGAAACGCCGGTCGGCTGGATCGTCACCGGCTATCCGTGGGACAAGATCAAGACGGCTGAGCACACCGCCTTCGTCAATGCATACCAAAAGAAGTTCAACGACTATCCGCGGCTCGGTTCGGTCGTCGGCTACGTGACCATCAAGTCGCTCGCTGCCGGCATCGCCAAGGCGAAGTCGACGGAGACCGAGAAAATGGTCGAAGCCTTCAAGGATCTGAAAGTCGACAGCCCGTTCGGTCCGTTCAGCTATCGCGCCAGCGATCACCAGGCCACCATGGGCGCCTATGTAGGCAAGCTCGCGCTTGAAGGCGGCAAGGGCGTCATGGTCGACTTCAAATATGTCGACGGCAAAGACGTGCTGCCGAGCGACGAAGAGGTCAAGAAGCTGCGCCCGGCGGGAGCGAACTGAATTTTCTTAATCCCTCCCCCTGTTGGGGGAGGGAACCCTTCCCTGAATGGGAGGGATAATAAAGTAGGCCATGACCTTCAGCGCATTCCTGTTTCAGGCGCTCAACGGGCTCTCCACCGCCTCCGGCCTGTTTTTTATCGCCGTCGGCCTGTCGCTGATTTTCGGCGTCACCCGCATCATCAATATCGCGCACGGGTCCCTCTATATGTTGGGGACCTACATCGCTTATTCATTCGCGACCAAGATCGGCGGCGTGTTCGGCTTCTGGGGCGGCATCGTCGCCACCGCGCTGATCGTCGGCTGCATCGGCGCGCTGATAGAAATTCTACTCTTGCGAAGGATTTATCGCGCGCCCGAACTGTTCCAGTTGCTCGCGACCTTCGCGCTGGTGCTGGTGTTCAATGACATGACGCTCTGGATCTGGGGTCCGGAGGACTTGCTCGGGCCTCGCGCGCCCGGCCTGCAAGGGTCGGTCGAAGTGTTGGGGCGGCGGCTGCCGGAATACGATCTGTTTCTCGCCATCATCGGCCCGGTGGTGCTGGTGATCCTGCATTTCGCGATTGCGAAGACGCGCTTCGGCCGCCTGATCCGCGCCGCGACCCAGGACCGTGAGATGGTTGGTGCGCTCGGCGTCAATCAGGCGATCTTGTTCACCTCCGTGTTCGCGCTGGGCGCGGCGCTCGCCGGTCTTGGCGGCGCGCTCCAGGTGGCGCGCGAGCCGGCCAACCTCGCCACCGATCTGATCGCCATCGGCGATGCCTTCGTCGTCGTCGTGGTCGGCGGCATGGGCTCGATCACCGGCGCTTACCTGGCGGCGGTGATCATCGCCGAGGACAAGGCGCTGTGCATCGGCATCGGCGTGGTCGATTTCGGTTTCATCACGGTGAACTTCTCCAAGTTCACATTGGTCGCGGAATTTTTGGTGATGGCGATCGTGCTGATCGCGCGGCCCTATGGCCTCATGGGCAAGGCGCAAGGCGCGGTGCGCTCAATGGCCGAACCGGAAGAACCGATCCGGCCCGCGACGCCGATGCTCAAGACGCTCGCCGTCGTCGTGCTCGCCGCGCTGATGGGCCTGCCGCTGCTGGCGCAGTCGCAGCCTTATCTGCTGATCCTCGGCATCGACGTTCTCATTGCGGTTATCTTTGCGACGTCGCTGCATTTCATCATGGGGCCGGGCGGCATGCACTCGTTCGGCCACGCCGCCTATTTCGGCCTTGGCGCCTATGGCGCGGCGCTGCTGGTGAAATGGCTGGCGATGCCGATGGGACTGGCGATCGCGGCCGCGCCTTTGGTAGCGCTGGCCGGCGCGCTGCTGTTCGGCTGGTTCGCCGTGAGATTGTCCGGCGTTTATCTCGCGATGCTGACGCTGGCTTTCGCGCAGATCGTCTGGGCGGCCGTATTTCAGTGGGAAGGTTTCACCGGCGGCTCCAATGGCGTGATCGGCGTCTGGCCGCCGCCACCGTTTGACAAATCCTGGGTGTTCTTCGTGCTGACGCTGCTGCTGGCGGTCGTTGCCGTGCTGTTGCTGCGGCGCTTTCTGTTTGCGCCGTTCGGCTATGCCATGCGGGCTGGGCGCGACTCCCCATTGCGCGCCGAAGCCATCGGTATCGACGTCAAACGCGTACACTGGCTCGCCTTCGCCATTGCAGGCGGCATTTGCGGCATCGCTGGCGGTCTTTTCGCATTCGCCAAAGGCTCGATCTCGCCGGAAACCATCAGCGTCGGCCGCTCCATCGACGGCCTGGTGATGGTGCTGCTCGGTGGCATCCAGACGCTGACCGGCCCCATCGTCGGCGCGTCGGTGTTCGCGGTGTTGCAGGACACCGTGATGCGGCAGACCGAATATTGGCGCGCGCTGCTTGGGGTAATCATTCTGGTGCTGGTGCTGGCCTTCCCGCAGGGCATCGTCGGCGCCGCCGCGCGGCTGTTCGGCAAGTTCGGCAAGGGGGGGCGCTCGTCATGAGCGTGCTCGAAGTCCGCAAGCTGTCCAAGGCCTTCGGCGGCGTGCGCGCCGTCAACGAAATCAATTTCGCCGTTCAGTCCGGCGAATTTCTTGCCATGATCGGCCCAAACGGCGCCGGCAAATCGACTTGTTTCAACATGATCAACGGCCAGCTTGCGCCGGACTCTGGCGAGATATTGCTGGAGGGCAAGAACATCGCCGGTTTGGCCCCGCGTGCGATCTGGCGGCGCGGCGTCGGCCGCACCTTCCAGGTGGCGGCGACGTTCGGTTCGATGACGGTGGTCGAGAACGTGCAGATGGCGCTGATTTCGCACGCCGGCCAGACGTATAGGTTGTGGCGTGCTGCCGCCGAGATGCACCGCGCCCGCGCGCTCGATCTGCTGGGCCAAGTCGGGATGCAGGAGGCGGCCGACCGGCCGAGCCGCGAGCTCGCGTATGGCGACGTCAAACGCATCGAACTGGCGATTGCGCTGGCCAACGATCCGAAACTGCTGCTGATGGATGAGCCGACCGCGGGTATGGGTTCACGCGAGCGTCATGAGCTGATCGCGCTGGTCAAGCGTCTGGTGGTGGAGCGTGGTATTTCGGTGTTGTTCACCGAACATTCGATGGATGTGGTGTTCGCCTTTGCCGGCCGCATCATCGTGCTGGCGCGGGGCCGCGTCATCGCCGATGGCGACGCCGATGCCATCCGCGACAATGCCAAAGTAAGGGAAGTCTATTTCGGCACCGGCAAAACCTTCGCCGATCAGCACGGAGCCGCTTCATGACTGCTCCGATGCTGACAGTTGAGAACCTCAGTGCCTGGTACGGTGCAGCGCGTATTCTTTACGATCTGAATTTCAAGGTTGGCCGCGGCGAGGTCGTCGCGCTGATGGGCCGCAACGGCGCCGGCAAGTCGACCACCATGAAGACAATCATGGGTCTGATCGCCGAGCGCCACGGCAAGGTACACTTCAACGGCGGCGATATCTCCAATCTCAAGCCGTTCGAGATCGCGCGGCGCGGGCTTGGGTTCACGCCGGAGGACCGGCGCATCTTCGTCGACCTCACCGTCATGGAAAATCTAGACATCGGCCGGCAGGCGCCGCGCAGTTTTCCGGATGGCACGCCGGCGCCGTCATGGACGCCCGAGAAGTTATTCAAGCTGTTTCCGAACCTCGCCGAAATGCCGGATCGCCTCGGCAGCCGCATGAGCGGCGGCGAACAGCAGATGCTCACGGTCGCGCGCACGCTGATGGGCAATCCGCTGCTGGTGCTGCTCGACGAGCCGTCGGAGGGCGTCGCGCCGCTGATCGTGGAGCAGATGGCCAACACCATCATTGAACTGAAAAAGGAAGGTCTGTCGATCCTGCTGTCGGAGCAGAACATCCATTTTGCCCGCCTCGTATCCGATCGGGTCTATGTGCTCGAAAAGGGCCAGATCCACTGGCAGGGCTCGATGGGGGAACTGGCCGATAACCTCGACATCCAAAGGGCTTACCTGACGGTGTAACGGAGATTCACAGGCTTGCCCGAGGGGGCTATCGCCACGGTGCAATCCCGGTCATGATTTCTCAACCGGTGAGAGTGGTCGACAATGCCGCGTGAAAAATTGAAAGTCGTTGCGCCAGTGGCGGATGTGGCCGAGCCGGGCCGCTATGTTCTGGACGAGCAGGTCGGCTTCCTGCTCCGTGTCGCCATGCAGCGGCACACCTCGATCTTCACCTCGCGCATGATCGAGGCGCTGACGCAGACCCAGTTCGCGGCGCTGTCCAAGCTCCATGAAGTCGGGCCGTGCTCGCAGAACCACCTCGGCCGGCTGATCTATCTCGACGCCGCCACCATCAAGGGCGTGGTCGACCGGCTTGGCGCGCGCGGATTTCTCACCGCGCTGGCCGATCCGAAGGACCGCCGCCGCCGCGCGGTGGCGCTCACCGAGCGCGGCCGCGAGGTGACGCAAGCCGCTATGGCCGTTGCTACCGAAATCACCGCCGCTACTTTGGCGCCGTTGACGGAAGAAGAGCAGCGCATCGTTGCGCGGCTATTGAAAAAACTTTCCTAAAATCCGTAGAGCTTGGCCGGATTGTCGACCAGCACTTTGTGGCGCGCCGCTTCGTCCGGCACCCATTCCAGCAGCATGTCGAGCATCCAGGCATCCTGCGGCGTTCGGTCGCCCGCCATCGGATGCGGCCAGTTGCACGCCCAGATCGCGCGATCCGGCGCGACTTTCGCCAAAATCTTTGCGAGCTTGCCGACGTCGTCGTAATACGGTGGGCCGAGCTTCGAGGTTTCATAAGGCGCCGCGAGCTTGATCCAGGTGCGCCCGTTGTCCAGCAGACGCAGCAGCGCCCGGAAGCCCGGATGATCCGGTTCGACCGGTTCAAGAAATTTTCCGACGTGATCGATAGTCAACGTCGTAGGTAGCCGTTGCAGCATCGGTTCGAGATCGCCCAGAACGCGGCCGTCGGTTTGAAACTGCACATGCCAGCCGAACGGTGCCACCCGCGCCGCCACAGTTTCGAGAATTTCCAGCGGCAACGGCGCACCTGCCAGCATGAAGAACCGGACGCCGCGAATGCCAAGCTTGGTCAGCCGCTCCAGCTCGGCGCCGGAAATAGTTTCGTCGACCACCGCGACGCCGCGCGCACTCGGCCCGATCGCCGCCATCACATCGAGCAGACAGCTATTGTCCTTGCCGTAGACCGATGGCTGCACCACCACGGTGCGGTCAATGCCGAGCCGCGCCCGCATTTTCAGATAATCGGCAAGCGACGCATCGGGCGGGTCGATCCTGGCGGTCGCCGCCTTCGGATAGCGGTGATCGTAGATGTGCATATGCGTATCGCAGGCGCCGGGCGGCGCCTTGAGGCGCGGAGTGCTGTCGTCGTCTGGGGTCATCGTTTCCTGCTGCTCAAGGGCAGATATAGCCTGAGCCGCTGGGGTTTTTGAAGCAGCCGACCGACTCCGGCAGCAGTTGCTTGGGCAGCCACAATACGACTTCCGGAAAGAAGATACAGAAAGCGATCGCCGCGAAAAACACGACGTAAATCGGCAGTGACGCGAACATCGCCTTGGAAAAGCGTACTCCGACGAATTTCGACGCCATCAGCAGCGCCAGCCCGTAAGGCGGCGTGATCAGCCCGAAAGCGAGAGTCGTGATGATGACGACACCCATATGCACGGGGTTGATGTTGGTCGTCTGCGTGAGTTCGGTGATGATCGGCATGAAAATGATGATCGCCGGGATCGCGTCGATGAAGTCGCCGACGATCACGAACAGGAGCACCAGAAGCAGCATGATCATGAACGGGTCGCCGCCGGCGGCCGAGGAGATCCAGCCGGAAACGACGGCCGGCCCTCGCAGGTACGCCAGCATCCAGCCAAACATCGACGCGGCGCCAATGGTAATCAGCGGAATGGAATAGAGCAGGCCGGTGTGCGCCATGTCGCGCGGCAAATGCCTGATGTGGCCACGGTTGAGCAGCGGGATCGCCACAAAAACGATGTAGACCACCGCGATCAAACCGGCTTCGGTCGGCGTGAACTGGCCGGTGAGAATGCCGCCCATGATGATGACAGGGATCATCAGCGGCACGACAGCCAGCTTTGTTGCCGTGCTGAATTCGCCGAAAGTCGCGCGCCTGCGCATTACGCCGGCCGGTCCGAAGAAGTGGCTGTAGATCATCAACCCGATCCCGACAATCAAGCCCGGCACCACGCCGCCGAGAAACAACCCGCCGATCGAGACGTTGCCGGTCGCGCCGTAAACCACCGCCATGATGCTGGGCGGAATGAGATTCGCCATGGTGGAGGCGGAAGCAATCAGCGCGGCAGTAAAGGCAAGGTTGTAGCCCTCGCGTTTCATCTCCGGCGCCAGCGTGCGCGAGAGGATGGCGACGTCGGCCGCGGACGAGCCGGAAATACCGGCAAAGAACAAGCTGAAAATCGTCACGACTTGCGCGAGCCCGCCGCGCAAATGGCCGACCATCGCCTGCGACAAGGTAATCATGCGAGCCGTGACATTGGCCGACGTCATCAGATCGCCAACCAGAAGAAAGAACGGGATTGCCAGCAGCGCTTCGGTGTCCATGCCGTTGAATAGCTGCGCCATCATCGAGGCCAGGCTGACCGGCGTGAACATCGTCACCACCAGCACCGATGCGATGATGGCGAAAGCCACCGGCACGCCCATGTAGCCGAGGAAGAGAAACAGAAAGCCCATCAAAAAGATAAGTGCGCCGTTGGCGGTCACAGCGACTTCCTCCGCTCATCGGCCTCTAAATCGGGGAAGCCTTTGCGCCAGCCGTTTACCATCTGCTCGACGGTGAAGAGCGCGACCAGGATGCCGCACAGCGGGATCGCAGCGTACATCGACGACAGCGGCGTCATCGACGGCATGCGTAGGCTCTTGAAACCGTCGAGGAAGTTGATGAAGCCGAAATAGATCATGCAGAAGGCGACGGCGAGCACGACCAGCCGGTTAAATAATTCGAAGAACAGGCGCTTGTTGCCGGACAACGATTCAGCCAGCACCGCGAGATAGAGATGGTCGTTGCGGCGCGTCGCTGTGGCGATGCCGATAAAAATCCCATAAATGAAGAAGGTCATTGTCGCTTCTTGCAACCACAGCCAGGGGTGGCCGATCGCGCGCGTGACGACGTCGCACATCACCAGCAAGCTAAAGCCGGTGATAGCGACGCCGCACAGGATCATAAGCCACTGCTCGAGGGGATCGAGTGCGCGCCATTTCAGGTGACGCTGTTCCTCCAATACAAGACTGTAACGGGCAGTCATCGGCGACTTCCGGATTGGTTGAAAGACAAGGACGGTCGCGAGGAGCCAGGCTGGCTCCCCGCGCTCAGGACCGAGCCGCCTATTTCACATTGCGGACGAGTTCGAGCACTTTCACGGCGTTGGGGCCGAGGTCTTTGGCAAGCTTGTCCTGGATCGGCTTGCTGACAGAAGCAAAGCCGCTCTTGTCGACGTCCTTGACGATCTTGACGCCGATTTTCTCGAGCCGCGCGAGCGCCTGGTGCTCAAGCTCGAACGCTAGCTTCGGTGCGTTGCGGCTGACGTCATCGGCCGCGGCCTGCATCCACTTTTTCTGCTCGGCGGAGAGGCTGCTCCACACTTTGTCGCTGACGAACAGCGCGGCGTTGTTGGCTTCGTGCTCAGTGAGCGATAGCACGGGGGCCACTTCGTAGTGCTTGTTAACGAGGTAGTTGTTAATGCCGTTCTCGGCCATGTCAGCAACACCGGTCTGCAGCGAGGTGTAAACTTCGCCGAACGGCATGTGCACGACCTGCGCGCCGTAGGCCGGGAACAGCGTGTCCTCGGTCACGGTCGCCTGCACGCGGATTTTCACACCCTTGATGTCGCCGATTTTCTGAACCGCCTTCTTGCCGTACATGTGGCGCAGCCCCTGCGAACCCAGGCCGAGCATGTGCGCGCCTTTCATCTTGGCGGCGTACAGTTCCTTCATCGCCGCGATCACGGTGGAATCGCCGAGCACTTTGATGGCGTGCGCTTCGTCGCGGAAGATAAAGTGGATCGAGAATACGCCCGATTCCGGCTGTGCGGTCGAGGCGTTGGCAGTCGACAGCATAACCATATCGATGTCGCCGGTCTGCACCTTCTGAAGCGTTTGCGCCTCGGTGCCGAGCTGTGCGCCGGGATACTGATTGATGGAGAGCGTGCCTTTGCTCAACTCCATCAATTTCTTATTGAAGATTTCGGCGCCGATGCCGTAGCCGCTGTTCTTCGGCTGGTCATAGGCGAACGAGAGCTGGCGGGATTGTGCAAGCGCGGCCGACGATGCCATCACGACGGCGGTGCCGAACAAAATGCCGCGCACCAGCGGCCAAGCGCGAGTCATGGACATGGACTTCCTCCCCAAAGGTATCGTGCGCTTAGGCGCACTTTCTTATGGCGTGAAAGTTGGGTCCTGCAGTCCTAGGTTGTCAATGAGAATGAATCGCTGCACCGCACACGAAGTCCGATGGGCAGCGACGGACGCTTCGGCTCAGGCGTTTGAGGCTTTGAAAATGGCGCGCAACCGCTGTGGCGTCACCGGCAATTCGGTGACCGCGCCGGGACGGCCGAGCGCGTCGTCGATTGCGGAGGCCAGTACGGCGCCGACCGGGGTGGCGCCGCCTTCGCCCGCGCCTTTGAGGCCCAGCGGATTGAGCGGGCTCGGCGCGTCCTCAGTGATGAGAATGGTGCTTTCGGGTATCTCTCGCGCGGTCGGCATCAAATAGTCGGCAAAGGTGACGGACAGCGGTTCGCCGTTCTCGTCGTAGAGAAATTCCTCTATCAGCGCGCCACCGATGCCCTGCGCCAGACCGCCGGCGATCTGGCCTTCGACCAGCTTCGGGTTCACCGCCTTGCCGATATCGTAGGCCATGACATAGCGCTCGATTGTGATGCCGCCAGTGTCCGCATCAACGCGCACGGCGGCGACATGGACGCCGTAAGGATAGACCATGTGCGCGGATTCGAACGTGTCCTCGGCGCTTAATCCATCCGGCAGCGCGCGGACGACCTCTCCGAGCGGCATCGACGGGCCACCGCCGATGCGCACGACCTCGCCGTTGACGATGTCGAGTTGGTCCGCGCGCGTCTGCATCAGTTGCGCGGCGCAGGTAAGCGCCTTGTCGCGCAATTTGGTCGCTGCCAGCCGCGTGGCTTCGCCGCACATGACGGTGACGCGTGAGGCAAACGCGCCCATTCCTCTGTCGATGCGGTCGGTCTGGCCGTGGATGACGCGGATGCCGGCGTAATCGACGCCGAGCGCGTCGGCGCAGATTTGCGCCACCACGGTTTCGACGCCCTGGCCGATAGAAGAAACACCGGTGATGACGTCGACCTGGCCATTGGGGAGAACTTCGACGCGGACCGTGTCGAACGGGCCGAGCCCGCTTTTCTCGACGAACATCGCCACGCCGGCGCCGACTTTTTCGCCCGCGGCACGGCGCTTGCGCAATTCAGCTTGCAGAGTGTCCCAATCCGCGGCGGCCAGCGCTTTGTCGAGCAGCTTCGCGTAGTCGCCGGAATCGTAGACGATATGCGTGCCAAGCGTTTCCAGCCCGAGCGTGTAGGGCATGGCGGCTTTGCCGATCAGATTTCGGCGGCGGATTTCGACACCGTCGACTCCGACCTTGGTGGCGATGGCGTCCAGCAATCGCTCGCGCACGAAAGTGCTCTCGTAACGGCCCGGTGCACGATAGGTGCCGCACGGCGTCTTGTTGGTCAGGCGAATATGTCCAATCGCACGATACGCCGGTACGACATAAGGCCCCGTCAGCATCGCGGCGGTGAGGTCGGGTACGGTGGCGGCGTGCGTGCGCATGTAGGCGCCGTTGTCGTGAAAGAATTCGTTGTCGATGCCGAGGATATGGCCTTGGTCGTCAATCGCGGCGCGGACCTTGTGATGCTGCTGGCGCGAGTGATTGGCGGCGATCAGGTGCTCGCGACGATCCTCGATCCACTTGATCGGCTTTTTGAATTTCAGCGCGGCGGCGCAGACCAGAACATCCTCCGGATAGATTTCGCCGCGAATGCCGAAGCCGCCGCCGACATGGCCCTCGTAGAGCTGAACGGAATCGCGCTTCCGGCCCAGCATTTGCGCCATCGCATCGCGATTCCAGTGCGGCACCTTGGCGGCGCCGTGCATTTCCAGAATGTCGCGGACTTCGTCGTAACGCGCGATGGCGCCGCGCGTTTCCATCGGTACGCCGCTGTGACGGCCGATGGAAAGCTCCAGCGACACGACGGAATGCGCTTTGGCGAAGGCGGTATCGATATCGCCGTAACCTTTGCGCAGGATGCTGGGCTCGGTGGTCAGTTCTTCGCCGAACACGCCGGGCTGCTCGGTCGCGTGCATAGCTGTGCCCAGCGCCTCAATCGAAACCTCGACCAGATCGGCGGCGTCCTCCGCGACGTATTGATCCTGCGCGAATACAACGGCGACCGGCTCGCCGACATAGCGCACGGTGTTCTTGGCCAGCACAGGCTGGCGGTACGGTTCCAGCGTCTTGAGGCCGGAGAGGCGGAACGGGATCGGCGGTATATGCGCGACGTCGGCCGCGGTCCACACCGCATGCACGCCCGGCAGCTTCAGCGCCGCACTGGCGTCGATCGACGTGATGGTGCCGTGCGCTACGGCCGAGCGCACCACGCGCATACACCACTGGCCGGGAAACGAGATGTCGGCAGCAAAGCGGCCTTGGCCCAGCAGCAATGGCCGGTCTTCCAAACGCGGAACGGAGCGGCCGACGAATTTGGCCGGGGCTGTCATTTCCCGCGCATCTCGATGGCTGCGGCGCGCACGGCCTTGATGATGTTCTGATAGCCGGTGCAGCGGCACAGGTTCGACGACAGCACGTCGAGCAGGTCGTCGTCGTTGATGTTGGGCTCGCGCTCCAGCACGCCCACCGCCAGCATCAGAAAACCCGGCGTGCAGAAGCCGCATTGCAGGCCGTGGTGATCCATGAAGGCCTGCTGCATCGGGTGCAGCGTGTCATCCGTTGCGAGTCCCTCGACCGTGCGAATCTTCTTGCCCGCCGCCTGCACGGCGAACATCAAACAGGAGCGTACCGGCTCGCCGTCGACGATGACAGTGCAGGCGCCACATATGCCGTGCTCGCAGCCGATATGGGTGCCGGTCTGGCCGCAGTCGTCGCGGATCGCATCGACCAGCGTCTTGCGCGGCTCGACGCGAATGTCGTGCGTGCGGCCGTTGATCGTCAGGGTGAT
>JANMSH010000052.1:0-3425 GCA_031389105.1 Hyphomicrobiales bacterium | reverse complement strand
AATACGCGATGGTCGAGGATGTCGGCAAAGCCGCCAAGGATTGGCCGCAGCTCAACTTCGTCATCTATCACGGCGGCTATCGTCACGCCGCCGGCGGCCGCGCCGAGGACGGCTGGAACGAATTCCAGCAGACCGGCCGCGTGTCGTGGGTCAGCGACCTCGCCGAAATTCCGGAAAAATACGGCGTCACCAACGTCTATGCCGACGTCGGACAGTTGTTCGCGCAAAGCGTCGTGGCGGTGCCGCAGCTTTCCGCCGCGCTGATGGGCATCATGGGCAAGGGCTTGGGTTACGACCGCATCGTCTGGGGCACCGACGCGGTGTGGACCGGCTCGCCGCAGTGGCAGATCGAGGCGCTGCGCCGGCTGGAAATTCCCGAGGACATGCAGAAGAAATACGGCTTCAAGCCGCTCGGCGCCGCCGATGGGCCGATCAAGACCATGGTGTTCTCAGGCACCAACGCCAAACTGTACAATTACGACGTCTCGAAGCGCACCGATATCGGCCCGAACAAAGACCGCTTCGCAGCGCTAAAGGACGAATACGAGAAGCGGGGGCCGGCGCGCAGCAATTTGCGCTACGGCTACGTGCGTGAGCCGGTGGACTGGAGCGCGTTCGCGTAGTCATTAGCCATCCACGTCTCGCCTTATTGTGTTGTACACTGGGCGGGACGCGGAGAAATTTTCATGCCCGGTATCGACGAGACCCGCCAATTCGTGCCCCTCAAGATTGCGGTGCTGACCGTTTCCGATACGCGCGAACTGGCCGACGACAAGTCGGGCAACACGCTGATCGAGCGCATCCGCGCTGCGGGTCACACCTTGGCGGAACGCTCCATCGTCAAGGACGACGTCAAGGCGATCCGCCAGCGCGTGAAGGCCTGGATTGCCGACAAATTCATCGACGTGGTCATCACCACTGGCGGCACCGGCTTCACCGGCCGCGACGTGACGCCCGAAGCAGTCGAGCCGCTGTTCGAGAAACGCATGGACGCCTTCGCCACCATGTTTTTGCTGGTGAGCGAGCGAAAGATCGGCACCTCGGCGGTGCAGACACGCGCGATCGGCGGCACCGCCAATGCGACGTTCGTCTTCTGCCTGCCGGGCTCGCCCGGCGCCTGCAAGGACGCCTGGGACGAGATCCTGGTGCACCAGCTCGATTACCGCTACCGGCCGTGCAATTTCGTCGAGATCCTGCCGCGGCTGGATGAGCACATGCGGCGGCCGAAGGCAAAAGTGGTAAAGGCCTAGGCAATCGTTGCGACCACGCCGCCATCGACACGCAGCGCCGCGCCGGTGGTGGCGGAAGCCTGCTGCGAGCAGACATAGACCACCATGCTCGCCACTTCTTCGACAGTCGCCAGCCGCTTGATCAGCGATGACGGGCGGTACTTGGCGACGAATTCATTTTCCACTTGTGACTGCGGGACGCCTTGCTCTTTTGCCAGTGTCGCCGTGAGCGTCGTGACGCCTTCCGAGCGCGTCGGGCCGGGCAGCACTGAATTGACCGTGATGCCGGTGCCGGCGACCGATGCCGCCAGGCCGCGCGACACCGCGAGCTGCGCGGTCTTGGTCATGCCGTAGTGGACCATCTCGGCCGGGATATTGAGCCCCGACTCCGATGAGATGAAAACGATGCGGCCCCAATCCTTCTTGCGCATGCCGGCCACATAGGCGCGCGACAGCCGCACGCCGCTCATCACGTTGGTCTCGAAGAAGCGCGTCCAGTCGGCGTCGCCGATCTCCTCGAACGGTTTCGGTTCGAAGATGCCGAGATTGTTCACCAGGATGTCGGTCTCCGGCACCTGGGCGATGAATTTCTCCGCGCCTTGCGCCGAAGCCAAGTCGGCCGCGACGCCTTCGATCTGCGCGCCGGGAACGGCAGCGAGCAATTCGCTGCGCGCCTTGGCGACCGACGCTTCGCTGCGGCCGTTGATGACGACGCGTGCGCCGGCGTCGGCCAGGCCCTTGGCGATGGCAAAGCCGATGCCCAGAGTGGAGCCGCTGACGACGGCGCGTTTGCCGGTGAGATCGATGCGCATGGTGATTGCCTGCTGACTGTGTTTGCCCAAAGCCAACGTGGCAACGCGGCCGGCAAACGGCAAGTGCAACTAAAGCGCAGGCGGCAACGGATTCACAGCGTCATATCCCAATATTCGCTGACCACCGGCTTGCCCCAACTTTTGTGCTTCTCGCTGCCGGTCAGGGTGAAGCCGGCCTTCTGGTAGACGTGGCGCGCGGCGCTGAGGATGCTGTGCGTCCACAGCGTGATCTTCTTGTAGCCGGCCTTGCGCGAGAACTTCACGCACTCATCGGTCAGCCGCGCGCCGAGGCCTAAGCCCCGCGCTTTCGGATCGACAACAAGCAGGCGGATGCGGGCGACGCCGGGCTCCTTGTCCTTGACCAGCATGATGCAGCCGACATTCTCGCCGTTCATCTCGGCGATCCAGCAGCGTTCGAGTTTGGCGTCGTAATTGTTGACGAAGTCGGCGACGATCTGCGCGCACAGGCCTTCGAACGGATCGCCCCAGCCGTATTCCTGCGCGTAGAGTTCGGCGTGGCGCGACACGATCCAGCCGAAATCGCCGTGCCGGGGCTGGCGCAGAATGACAGCGGGCTTGGACGCCGGCGCTTGCCCGCCGAGCAGGCCTTCGATCGCCCTCATCGCATCGATAAGTTTGGCTTGATCGTTCGGCTTGAGCGCGCCGAGCATCTCCGCGACGTTGTCCTGCGAACGCTTTTCGTAGGGCGCGTAGGTCTTGGCGCCTTTCGCCGTCAAGGCGAGATGGCTCTGCCGCGCGTCATCGGGCGAAGGCTTGCGCGCGATCAGTCCGGCCTTCTCGAAATTGCGCAGCACGCGGGACAGATAGCCGGCGTCGAGATCGAGCGTGCGGCCGATATCGCTGGCGGTGCGCGCGCCAAGTTTGCTGGCAAGTTTGTCAGCTTGAGCGATCTCGTACAGCACGCGCATCTCGGCCAGCGAGTAGGGGCTGCCGAGATAGGTTTTGCGCAGCACGCCGATCTGGCGCGTGTAGAAACGGTTGAAACGGCGCACCGCCGAAACGCGATCTTGGGCGATGCGTTGCGGATTTTGGGCGGTAGATTTCATGACTCGGGTACGGTCGGGCAATTACTTGACTGAGTCAAGTATATCGCCGGCTCCCCAAGCCTCACTTGGCGGGTGATGACAAGTTTGTCTCTTGACAATATTCCCAAGGTATATAATCATAGTCCGTCCTGCTCATCGAGGGCGCCCTCATGAGGCGTCGTGATGGTGGAGCAGGGTGTGGCGCCCGCGGGCGTGGTTTCGCAGCCACGCACCCGGGAGGCCTCGGGTCACCGTCCGCTCCCACTACGGGGAGCTGCCTTTAATGGCTGCACGGGTGGCGGCGAAGGAGGCGAAAGCCTCTGGATCGGGAGGGCGAA
>JANMSH010000038.1:0-3232 GCA_031389105.1 Hyphomicrobiales bacterium | reverse complement strand
CCGTCCCAGCGCGCTAACGCCGACCATCGTGCTGTCGCTCGGCCTCGGCATCGCCCTGCTGGTGACCGTGATCGAGATCGATGGCAACTTGCGCAATCAATTCGCCGCCGAACTGCCGGCCAAAGCACCGGCGTTTTATTTCCTCGACATCCCGTCCGATCAGGCTGACCGCTTCGTCGTTTTCGTGCGCGCGCAGGCGCCGGGCGCGACTCTGGAGGAAGTGCCGATGCTGCGCGGCCGCATCGTGTCGGCCAACGGCATCGCGGCGGAAAATATTAAACCGAAAAACGATGTCGGCTGGGTGCTGCAAAGCGACCGCGGCATCACCTATGGCGGCGACATTCCCGCAGGCTCGCGCCTGGTCGAAGGCGCCTGGTGGGGCAAGGACTATACCGGGCCGACGCTGGTCTCGTTCGAAAAGAAAATCGCCGACGGTCTCGGCCTCAAGCTCGGCGATTCCGTCGTGGTCAATGTGCTTGGCCGCAACATCACCGCCACCATCGGCAATATGCGCACGGTCGACTGGCAAAACCTCGGCATCAATTTTGTGATGGTGTTTTCGCCGAATGCGTTCCGCGGCGCGCCGCACACGCACTTGGCGTCGCTGACTTATGCGAAAGGCAGCACGCCGGCACAGGAAGGCGCCATCATCCGCACGGTCGGCGACAACTTTCCGATGGTCACCACTTTGCGCGTGAAGGAAGCATTGGAAGCCGTGGGCTCTATCATCGCCAATCTGGTGGTCGCCATTCGCGGCGCCAGCGCCATCACCTTGCTGGCGGCGGCGCTGGTGCTGGGCGGCGCGCTCGCGGCGGGCCACCGCCACAAGGTCTACGACGCGGTGATCCTCAAAACCCTCGGCGCCACGCGGCTGCGCCTGCTGACCGCCTATACGATCGAATACCTGCTGCTCGGCACCGCCACCGCCGTATTTGGCGTCTTGAGCGGATCGCTGGCCGGCTGGCTGATCGTGACCGAACTGATGCGCCTCAAGTTCACCTGGCTGCCCTGGCCGGCGCTGGCGGCAGCCCTGGCGGCGCTGGTGGTGACCGTTGCGCTCGGCCTGATTGGCACCTTTACGGCTTTGGGCCAGAAACCCGCGGCGGTGCTGCGTAATTTGTAGCTTTGCGACATTCCGCCGCGTGCCCCGAACGCCCTGAAATAGTGTGCCGATTCGGCCTATAATGCTCCGGCGCGGAGAGCGTTAACTCTTCGCAATGAAGCCTGTCATGTTAGGGCCATATCTGGCGCCAACACTGTTCGCACACTACATTTGAGGCACACGAGCGCGACGGCTGCCGCCGGCGCGCGTGACGTGACCGGCACCTGCCGGGACTTAGAGAGGAAACTTCGATGTCGGATTTCGACCGTAACGTAGCCGCCCGCGGCTTCGGCGCCGCCGGATCGGCAGCCGCGATCGATGTAGGTCTGCGGACCTACATGCTTCGCATCTATAACTATATGGCCGCCGGGCTGGCTCTGACCGGCGTTGTCGCTTATTTCACGTTCAACGCTGCGGTCGTCGACTCCGGCGTTGCCGGCAAGCTTGCGCTGACGCCGTTCGGCCAGACCATCTACGGCGGGCCGGTGATGATCGCCCTGTTCGTGGGAACGATCGGCATCGTGTTCTTTCTGAGCTTCCGCATCGAGAAGCTGCAGGCTTCTACCGCCCTCATGCTGTTCATGGCCTATGCGGCCCTGCTCGGCTTGATGCTGTCGTCGGTGATGCTGACCTATACCGCCACGTCGATCGCCCGCACCTTCTTCATCTCGGCGGCATCGTTCGGCGCGTTGAGCCTGTATGGCTACACGACCAAGCGTGACCTCTCGCCGATCGGCTCGTTCCTGATCATGGGCATGATCGGCCTGTTCATCGCGATGATCGTCAACATGTTCGTCAAGAGCGGCCCGCTGGATCTCGTGATCTCGGCGGTCGGCGTCCTGATCTTCGCAGGTCTCACCGCCTGGGATACCCAGAAGATCAAGGAAATGTACAACGAGTTCGACGACGGCAACACTGCCGGCCGCAAGTCAGTGATGGGCGCGCTCACGCTCTATCTCGACTTCATCAACCTGTTCCTGTTCATGCTGCGCTTCTTGGGCGACCGGCGCTAAGAACGCACCACGGAACGGAACTAAAATTCAGCGCCCGGGCATCGTGCCCGGGCGTTTTGTTTTTGGTAGTTTTGCCACATGACCCTTTCCATCCGTCCCGCCAAAATCGCCGATATTCCGGCCATTACTCGCGTCTACGCCCATGCCGTCGAACACGGCACGGCGTCGTTCGAACTGGGTGCGCCGGACGAAGCGGAAATGACACGCCGCCTGAAAGATCTGACGGGCAAAGGTTTCCCTTATCTGGCGGGCGACATAGACGGCGCGCTGGCGGGCTACGCTTATGTGGGGCCGTTTCGCAGCCGGCCGGCGTACCGGCTGACCGTCGAGAATTCGGTCTATGTCGCGCCCAATATTCAGCGCCAGGGTCTCGGCCGCGCTTTGCTGATCGCATTAATCGAGGCCAGCGAAGCGCGTGGCTTCCGCCAGATGATCGCGGTGATCGGCGATTCACCCAACCAGGCAGCGTCGGTCGGCCTGCACGCATCCGCCGGATTTACGCATGTCGGAATTTTGGCTGATGTCGGCTTCAAGCACGGCCGCTGGCTCGACAGCGTGCTGATGCAGCGCACGCTCGGCGCGGGCGGGACAAGAGATCCGTGAATTAATTACCGACGAGCGCTAGCGACGACTTGTCGATCGAACGCAACACGCGATCAAGTTCGGGACCGCGGCGCACGATCAGGCCGGTCGCCGAGATGACGCTGTAAGCGCCCTGGCGGCGCGCCAGCTTCGGATCTTTTTCGATGCGATAGAGCGGCACTTCCGAAGCGCGGCGGAACACCGAAAACACCGCGCGGTCTTTCAAAAAATCGATGGCGTAATCGCGCCACTCGCCGGCGGCGACTTTGCGGCCATACAAATCGAAAATGCGATTGAGTTCGCGCCGGGTGAATGTGACTTGATTGGGAACGGGCGTCGAGGCGGTGCTGCGCGTTTGGGAGCCGCCCCCGAGGGACTGGCTTGGATCGATATCGCCGGAACCGAACGACATGCGGCGCCTCCTTTGCTTGCGAAACGATGATCGCGCCGGGGGCCGCGCGCCGCAAGACCTTCCTCTGGGCAGCCAATTGCTCATCTTGGGCAAAATTGGCTGGAAAATGGGCAAATCCGGCAG
>JANMSH010000024.1:0-2201 GCA_031389105.1 Hyphomicrobiales bacterium | reverse complement strand
ACACGGCATCGCCTCGGTCGATGCGCCGGTGTCCGGCGGCACCGGCGGCGCCAAGGGCGCGACGCTGACCTTCATGTGCGGCGGCGACGACAAGTCATTCGCGGCGGCCAAGGCGGTGCCGTGTTTGGCCGCCAGCGCGTGAGCCTGCTTGGCGCTCTCGACGTCGATGGTCGAGCAATCGATGATCAGCGTGCCCTTCGCCATCGACGGAATGACTTCATTCCAGACCGACAGCACATGCTTTCCCGCCGGCAGCATGGTGATGACGACGTCGGCGCCTTTCACCGCGGCAACGGAGTTGTCGGCAACCCCCGCCCCGTCCGCCTTGGCCTGCGCGCGCGACGCCTCCACCAGGTCGAATGCGGTCACCTTGTGGCCAGCCTTGACCAGATTGGCCGCCATCGGCCCGCCCATATTGCCAAGACCGATGAATGCAATGCTTGCCATCTGAAATTCCCTCCGCTTGAGCCGTTGCTGTTCTTATTGGTTGAACTTGAGTTCGTCGGCGCCGATTTCCGCAAAGTAAGGCGCCACCATTTCGGGCGTCACATCCTCAATGCGCGGCGGCGACCACTTCGGGTTTCGGTCCTTGTCGATCACGGCGGCGCGCACGCCCTCGCGAAAATCGTCGCTGGCGAACACTTCGAGCGCGGCGCGATATTCCCGCACCAGGCATTGCTCGAGCGAGGACGCCCCCCGCGCCAGCCGCAGCAGCTTCAGCGCCACCACCATGCCGCGCGGCGACTTCTCGTTCAATGTCTTCAGCGTCGCCTGCGCCAGCTCCGAACCGTCCGCCTGCAACGCCGCGACGATATCCTGCATGCGGTCATGGCCGAACCATGCATCGATCTGCGGCTCGATTGCCGCGACCGGTCCCGACGTCTCGCCGGTAGCAAAGCCGTCGATGAGCCCTTTAACTTCAGCAGCGGTCACGCCGGTCGGTAGTTTCGTCAGCGCCTCGCGCAAGGCGGCCAGTTTGCCTGACGGCACCACCGCGTCGGCAAACCCGGCATAGACAGCATCCGGACCGTTCATGGTCTGGCCGGTGAGCCCAAAATAAGTCCCGATCTCGCCCGGCGAGTGCGCCAGCAACCATGTTCCGCCGACGTCGGGAAAAAAGCCGAGCCCGACTTCCGGCATCGCCAGCTTGGTGCGTTCGGTGACGACCCGATGGCTGCTGTGCGCCGACAGCCCGACGCCGCCGCCCATCACGATGCCGTCCATGAAGGACACATAGGGTTTTGCGAATCTGGCGATGCGGGCGTTGAGAATATACTCCTCGCGCCACAGAATCTTGCCGAGATCGCCCTTGACCTTGGAATCTTCGTACAGCGCGCGGATATCGCCGCCGGCGCACAAACCGCGCTCGCCGGCGCCTTCCAGCAGGATCACGCCGACCGCGGGGTCTGCCTCGAACGCGTCGAGCGCCTTGTCGGTGTCGCGAAACATTTCCAGCGTCACCGCATTGATCGCCTTGGGACGGTTAAGCCGGATTACGCCGACGGAACCCTCCCGCCGCACGACCAGGTCGGGCTCGGGGCCCACAATAGCAGCGGCGGCCGTCATCGCGCGCCCTCAATCAGTTTTCGCGATACGATCAGCCGCATGATCTCGTTGGTGCCTTCCAGAATTTGATGCACGCGCAAATCGCGCACGATTTTTTCGATGCCGTATTCGCTGAGATAACCGTAGCCGCCATGGAGCTGCAGCGCCTGGTTGGCGACCTCGAAGCCGACGTCGGTGCCGAAACGCTTGGCCATCGCGCACAGCATGGTGGCGTCGGCGTCCTTGCGGTCGAGTGCCGCGGCGGCGCGCCACACGAATGTCCGCGCCGCCTCCAGCTCGGTCGCCATGTCCGCAAGGCGAAACTGCAGCGCCTGGAATTCATCGAGCCGTTTGCCGAACGCCTTGCGCTCTTTCATATAGGCCAGCGATTTATCGAGTGCGCATTGCGCGCCGCCGAGCGAGCAGGCCGCGATGTTGATGCGGCCGCCGTCGAGCCCGGCCATCGCGATCTTGAAGCCGATGCCCTCGTCGCCCAGGCGATTGGCAACCGGCACGCGGGCATTCTCAAAGATCACCGCACGGGTCGGCTGCGCGTTCCAGCCCCTCTTGCGCTCGTTGGCGCCGTACGACAGGCCGGGCGTGTCGCCCTCGATCACCAGCGTCGAGATGCCGCCGGGGCCATCGGCGCCGGTCCG
>JANMSH010000312.1:0-1927 GCA_031389105.1 Hyphomicrobiales bacterium | reverse complement strand
GTCGAAGTTGGCCTCGTCCTTCACCAGCGCGATGCGTGACAGGTAATAGAAATCGTTGATGTTCGGGCCGATGACGTTCTGCTGCATCGCCTCGAGCAGCGTCAGGTACTCCTTGATGGAGACCGGCAGCTTGTGGCTCTTGAGCTTGAGGAAGAAATCGATCAGCATGGGACTCGCGCAATGTTTCGCCCAACCCTCATTCTAGCCTTCTTGGCTGCGGCCGCCTTCGCCGGCGCAGCAGCGGCGCAGAGCTATCCGAACAAGCCGATCAGGTTGATCGTTTCGGCGGGGCCCGGCAGCGTCGTGGATCTGCGCGCGCGCCAACTCGCGTCGCGGCTGCCGGACCTGCTGGGGCAGCCGCTGGTGATCGACAACCGGCCGGGCGGGAACGGATTCCTCGCGGCCGAAGCTGTCGCGCGCGCGCCGGCCGACGGCTACACCTTGCTGCTCGGGGCGCAGAGCATCTTCGCCGTCAATCCCTGGCTTTTCAAGGCGCTGCCCTACCGGCCGGACGAGGATTTCCGCCCCGTGACCTTGCTGACTTCGGGCCCGATCATCCTGTGCGTCAATCCGCAGGTGTCCGCGCGATCCGTCGCGGAACTGGTTGCGCTCGCACGCGCGAAGCCCGAACTGCTGACGTATGCGACTTCCGGGCGCGGCGCGATCGGCTACCTGCTGATGGAACAGCTGAAGCTGAAGACCGGCGCGAAGCTGCTGCCGGTCGGCTACAAGGCGACCGGGGCCGAAATTCCCGACCTCATCTCAGGACAGATCTCGGCCGGACTCAACTTCTGGTCGGTGCTGCAGCCGCATGTCCAGTCCGGCCGGCTGCGCGCGCTCGCGGTGGCCGATAGCCGCCGCCTGAGTGCCGCTCCGGATATACCGACGTTCGCGGAGCTAGGCTACCCGTACATGGAGGGTGTTTCGTGGCAAGGGATCTTCGTGCCGGCCGGGACGCCGGCTTCGATCGTGTCGGCACTGCAGGTCGCCATCATGCGCACACTGCAATTGCCCGAGATCCGCGACCCCATGCTCGAGACCGGCTCCACGCCCGGTGGCAACAGTCCCGAGGAATTCGCGGCCTTCATTCGCGCGGACCGCGCGCGCATGGGCAGGATGATGAAGGAAGCGAACATCGCGCCGGAATGAATTACTTCGGCGGGGTCCTGCCCGAAGTCGTGTAGAGGTCTCCCAGCGTTACGACGCGTCCGTGCAGCGGCAGGATCTTGTCCACGGCAAGCCGATGCCCCTCGATGTTGACGACCAGGTTCACGTTGTTCGCGTTCGGGGTCGCCGGCGGCTTGCCGCCCGGCGGGATCGGCGTGTACGCGTCGGCTTCGATGAGCAAGCGCTCCTTCGGCAGGTACACCATCATGAAACCCGCGGCGTGGTTGCTTTCGACGATTTCCATGACCTGGACCGTGCGCGAGCCATCGCTCAGGGTCAGCCTGTTGTTCATCGCCTGCACCTTCGCCTTCCTCTTCGATTGCGTGAGCAGGTCGGGAGCGAGCTTGCTGTGCGTGGCGAACGCGCGCTCGAAGTACGCCTTGCCCACCGCGTGTACGACGACGGTAGCGCCCGCGGCCGCGGCGGCGCGCAGGCCGCCGGCATGGTCGAAGTGGTGGTGCGAGTTGATGACGTAGCGCAGCGGCTTGCCGGGCGCGAGCTTCTTCACCTCGTCGATGACCGGGCCGCTGCGCGCATCGTTGAGCGGCGCCTCGACCAGGATCAGGTGGTCCTTCATCTCGATGGCGACGCTGTTGTGCGAGCCGCCGGCCACGTGCCAGACGCCGTCGGCGACCTTCTCCGTGGTGACGCGCTCGACCGCGGCGCGCACGTTGTCGGGAAGCGCAAAGTCGGCCGGCGCGTTCGGCTGCACTTCATTGACCGCGAGGTCGAGCACCGGGAAGCCGCCCGCCGATTGCTG
>JANMSH010000428.1:0-3354 GCA_031389105.1 Hyphomicrobiales bacterium | reverse complement strand
CGAGTATCTCGACGAGAAATTTCCACAGAATTCGCTTGTGCCTGAAGACATCGTCGAGCGCGCCCGCATGCGGGCCTGGATGCATTACATCGAAGAAGTCGCGGTCGCCGCCATTCGTGTGCCTTCGTTCAACCGCGCCTTCCTCTATCGTTTCGATGGGCTCGACCAGAAGCGCTTCGAAGAAGAGCAGATGAACGTCCGAAAGGTGCGCAAAGAGCTGTTCCAGCGAATGGGCTCGCCGAAGGGTTTTTCCAAAGCAGAGATAGATCGTTCGCTTGGCGAACTCGAGGAAACTTGCCGCCGCATGGATGAGGCGATTGCTAAGAAGGGCCCGTGGCTGATGGGCGAGCAGTTTACGCTAGCGGATATCCTGGTGATGCCGAGCATCGATCGCATGGCCGACCTCGGCCTGTCTTACATCTGGGAGAAAAAAAATCCGCGGGTTACCGAATGGTATGCTCGCCTGCAGGCGAGACCGTCGTTCCAGGCGACATTTTATAAGGGGTCGCGCGTGTCCGATTTTCTGGAATTCCGTCCGCTCTATTCTCCAGAGAGAGCGTAGGCGCGGGGGCGCGTTGCGCTAAATCAGCGCCGGATACGAGCCGCCGTCGAGGTGCACGTTCTGGCCGGACATGAAGCCGGCGAAGGCGCTGCATACAAACGCGCAGGTCGCGCCGAATTCTTTCGGATCGCCAAGCCGCCGCGCGGCAATCGATTCCAGCTGACGCGCGCGCGCCTCCTCGTAGGAAATCTTCTCACGCACCATCGCCGCTTTCGCCATCTGGTGCTGGCGGTCGGTGTCGAAACGCTCCGGCAGCAAGTTGTTCAGTGTCACATTGTAGCGCGCGACATCGAGCGAGATGCCTTTGACCGCAGCGCTCAGGCCGGCCCGCGCACCGGACGACAGCGTCATGTGCGGGCGGGGCGTTGTCACCATTGCCGACGTAATGTTGATGATACGGCCGAACTTGCGTTCCTTCATGCCGGGCAATACCGCACGGATCAGCATCAGCGGCGCGATCATGTTGGCTTCGATGGCGGTCATCCAGCGGTCGCGATCGTGGTCGGCAAAGTTTCCGGGTGCCGGGCCGGCATTATTGTTGATCAGGATATCGGGTGAGGGGCAGGCTGCGATCAGACGGGCCTGGCCGTCCGCGGTCGTCACGTCGGCTGCAACCGCAGTCACGGTGCCACGGGCATGCGCGCGCAACGCCTCAGCGCTCTTGTCTAGCTTTGCCTGATCGCGCCCATTGACGATCACGTTGACCCCTTCCTGCGCCAGCGCTTCTGCGCAAGCCAGCCCCAGCCCCTGACTTGAGCCGCAGACGATCGCGGAGCGGCCTTCGATGCCGAGATTCATGGCTAAGTCCCCGTATTTATTCCGCCGTGGTTCGGCATGCGATACAATAGTCGATTATAATTGGAAAGTGGCTTGATAATCGATTATTTCTGTTTCAGGCTCCTGGCAAGGTCGCCGGTCCTCATAGACCGTGAGACGGCACACCCATTTGGGAATAGGGAGGACTACGATGTCGAGGATTTTCGCAATCACACTGCTGGCTCTGGCTGCATTTTGTCCGGCAGCCGCCGTTGCGCAGCCGGTCACGCTCAAACTCGCCTTCTTCACCTCAGAGGCCGAGGTCAACTACGCCAAGGCGATCAAGCTCTGGGTCGAAACGGTCAATGCCGATGCGAGCGGTGCGGTAAAAATCGAGGCCTATCCGAACGGCGCGCTCGGTAAGGCGCTGCCGGCCCAGCCGCAGATGATCCTCGACGGCGTTGCCGACATCGCCTTTGTCAATCCGGCGCTGGTGCCCGGACGCTTCCCGGACGACCAGGTATTCGAACTGCCGGGCCTCGTCGGCAATATCAAGGAAGGTGTCGCGCTCTATCAGGAGCTGTTGAAGGCCAACCTGTTGCGCGGCTATGCCGACTATGTCGTCATCGGCTCCTTCATGAACACTAACGCTCACGTGTTCTCGCGGCGGCCGATCAAATCGGTCAACGACTTGAAGGGAATGAAGGTTCGCATTAGCGGCGCGGTCATCGGCCAGACGGTGAAAGATCTCGGCGTGGTGCCAGTGTTGATGCCGCCGAACGAAGTCGTTGAAGCGATGGGCCGCGGCACTATCGATGCCACGACGACTGTTCCGGCCGCGGTGGTCGACTTCGGCATCGACCGGGTCACCAGCCACGACTACCTGATCCAGCTCGGCACCAATCCTTTTGCTGTGCTGATGAACCGCAAGAAATTCGAGTCGATGCCGAAGGCCGCGCAGGACGTGATTGTCAAATACTCGCCGGGTTGGCTCAACGACACCTACGTAAAAAATCTCAGCGCCTATAACAACGAGGTCATCGAGCAGTTCCGCGCCGACAAGAAGCGCACGGTGGTGACGCCCTCCGAGGCCGATCTGGCGGCCATCAAGCCGGTCGCTGATAAGGTGACGGCCGACTGGGCGGCGAAGGATCCGAAGAACGCGGAGCTTCTGGCCAAGGCGCGCGAGATGCTTGTCAAGATCAGGGCGCAGAAGTGAGATTGATCGAACGAATCGTCACCGGCGCGGCGAATTCTCTCGCCGTTGCCGGGCTGACGATTCTGCTGGTGCTGGCAACCTTTACTTTGTTCGACGGCTTGCTTCGCTCGCTCGCCAATTACCCGCTCGATATCGTGCGTGAAATCGGCGATCTGGTGGTCGCAATCTGCAGTGCCTGCTGCCTTCCGATCGCGTTGCTGCACAGAAGCAACATCACGTTGCGCATCTTCGAGAAGGTTTTGCCGCCAGCCAGCGCACGGGTCATCGATACCTTTGCCGATCTTCTCATGACGATCGTGATGGTCGCGATGGCCTGGCAGTTCTATCTCTTCAGCCTGAAGACGATGCGGGCGAACGACGTGACTTGGGCGCTGAATGTGCCGAAGGCGCCGTTCTGGTTTGCGGTCGATGCCGTGCTTTGGGTGGCGGTGCTGGTGCAGGCCTTCGTACTGATCCAGATGGTCAGCGGTGCGCGCATCGAACGCACCGAAGAGTCGGCGCTGTGAGCGCGACCTTTATCGGCGTTGCCGGGATCATCGCGCTGTTTGCGCTGGTGGCCCTGCATGTGCCGCTGGCTTTCGCGATGATCATCGTCGGCATTGTGGCCTTCGCCCTGCAAACCGATTGGACACCGGCGCTGACGTTCCTGGCGAGCGAGCCGTCGCAGGTTCTTGGCAGCACGGATATCGCCGCGGTGCCGCTCTTTTTGATGATGGGCGCTTTCGTCAACGTCTCCGGTTTTTCCAAGGATCTCTACACGGCCGCCGCCGCACTGTTGGGTCACCGCCGCGGCGGCCTTGCTTATGCAACGATCGGC
>JANMSH010000413.1:0-56315 GCA_031389105.1 Hyphomicrobiales bacterium | reverse complement strand
GAAGAAGGGGTCACGCTAAGGGCGAGGACTTTGAGCCGGTACGACCAAAAGTTCCAGAGGACACCTGCTGAACTTCGGGATTACGCCCAGGATTTCAGCGGTCTGTTGTTGGCTCCGGACAATTTTACGTTCTTTTCGGATAGCGACGCCGCTCAACAGCCGCCTGCATTGACCTATTTCAATATCGTCGGCACCCAAGGCATGAACGATGAACAGTCGTCTCCGACGCCGTTCTTTTTCAATGGCGCCGAAAGCTTTGCATTCGCCGATACTGGATTAGCCAATGCTCCGAACAAAGCTTCCAGTTATGCTGCTCCCGTTGCCATTGACGTGGAGACCCGGGCGTCATCGCAGGGAGGGAGCAACTTTGCCTCTCCGCCGGCAGATGCCGTGATAGCGCCGCTGGAAATTGGCGTGCCGCGCGAATCCATTTTGGAATATGCACCCTCGTTTTCCGTCCCGCCGCGCGAAGTCGATCTTGCGAACGCGCCTGACGACGACTCCTTTCCCCGCGCGGACCTTTCTGCCGGCAGTTCGTCGGATGCCAACAGCGCTCCCAAGCCGGTCGGGACGACTGCCCAGCTTGCCGACTATCTGCTGAACGGCTTTTGGTCATATTTCGGCGAGATCCCCCACCGTTGGGGCACCACGACGATCACCTACAACATCGAAGGACTGACCGCCGCCGAGAAAATCCTGGCGCAGTCCGCGCTGAACGCCTGGCACGAAGTCGCCAATATCAATTTCGTGCAGACGACTGGCGCCGCGCACATCACGTACATTCACAGCAACTCCGGTGCTTACGAGTCCGATACCTACAATGGTTCGGGCATCATGATTTCCGCCACGGTCAATATTGGCCAGGACTGGATCGCGGCCTACGGGAGCGGAATCGATAGTTACAGTTATCAGACCTATCTCCACGAGACGGGTCACGCGCTCGGGCTTGGTCATCAGGGACCGTACAATGGCAGTGCCACTTATGCGGCGGGTGCCATTTATGCCAATGACACCTGGCAATACTCGATCATGTCGTATTTCGGCGAGCACAATTACAGCGGCAGCTCGTACCGTTATGTAATGACGCCGCAGATGGCGGATATCTACGCGGTCCAATTGATTTACGGAGCGGCCAGTACGCGAACCGGCGACACAGTCTACGGCTTCAACAACACCGCAGGATCGATATTCAATTTCGCCGCCTATACGCAGGCGCCGGCGTATACGATCTACGACAGTGGCGGCATGGACACGCTGGATGCCTCCGGGTATTCCGTCGCGCAAACGATAGATCTTCGTCCCGGAAGTTTTTCGTCGATTGGCGGCCTCGTCAACAACATCGGCATAGCGACCAATTCCGTCATCGAAGTTGCTGTCGGCGGAAGTGGGAATGACACGCTGATCGCGAATGATTTCGGCAGCACGCTGAGGGGAAGCGGCGGCAATGACACCCTCATCGGCGGCTCAGGCGCCGATACCCTGACAGGCGGCACCGGGATCGACGTGCTCACGGGCGGCGGCGGCGCCGATACCTTCACCTTTACTTTCGGGGCCAGTTCGGCGACGAGCGGTCAACGTGATCGGATCACGGATTTCGTACACGGCCAGGATGATATCGAAGTCTCCGGCATCGACGCGATACCCAGTACGTCCGGTATTGTTTATCTGTTCAATTTTCTGGCGACAGCGGTGTTCAACGGCATTGCCGGTGTCCTGAATTACTTTTTTGACAGTAGCCGTGGCGTCACGGTGGTGCAGGGCGACACCAATGGCGACATGGCTGCCGACTTTGCGATCGATCTGACGGGCAATATCACGCTGACATACGACGATTTTATCGGGGTCTATCTGCCTACGGTGGTGATTGAGACAAGTGGGTCAACGGACCTGACCCAGGTTGGCAGCTATTTTTACCTTTACAACGGCGGCGGCACCGGTCCGTCACTGAAATTGGGCGGACCTAACGTTGCGGCGGGTCAGCTCGGTGCATGGTTGCCGATCGGCGCGGAAGCGATATCTGGGGGCTATGAGGTTGCCTGGAAGCTCACAGGCGGCGATCAATATTCGGTTTGGCGCACCGACACCAATGGCAACTACGTTGGGCAGATCAGTGGTGCTGTATCCGGGAGCAATTATGTACTGCAAACGCTTGAGACCAGTTTCAGCCAGGACCTGAATGGCGACGGCACGATCGGCAACGTTCTTGCCACCACCGTGGTCGAGTCGAGCGGGTCGACGACGCTGAGGAATGCGGCGAATCATTTTTATCTCTTGGATGCAAATGGCTTGGGCCCGACGCTGAAACTGGGTGGACCCGATTTTATCGCGGGCCAGAACGGTGGATGGCTGCCGATTGCCGCCGAAGCGATATCGGGTGGCTATCAAGTCGCCTGGAAGCTCACCGGTAACGACCAATATTCGGTTTGGAGAACTGACGCCGACGGCAATTACAATGGGCAAATCACCGGCGCCGTGACCGGAAGTAGTTTTTCTCTTCTGTCACTCGAAACCAGTTTCAATCAGGATTTGAACGGCGACGGCACGATTGGTTTGATCATGACGGCCGCCGAGTCGAGCGGGTCGACCAACCTCGCCGAATCCGGAGGGCATTATTATTTGCTTGGCAGTGGCGGAACGGGCCCATCGCTGAAATTGGGTGGCTCAGATTTTGTCGCAGGCCAGCTCGGCAACTGGTTGCCGATCGGCGTCGAGGCGATATCGGGCGGCTATCAAGTGGCCTTCAAGCTTACGGGTGGCGACCAATATTCGGTTTGGCGTACCGACACCAACGGCAATTATATTGGACAAATCAGCGGTGCGGTATCGGGTGGCAGCTTAGCGTTGGAGTCGCTTGAGACCAGTTTCAATCAGGACTTGAACGGCAACGGCACAATTGGCCCGGTGACGACCGCCGTCGAGGCGGGTGGGTCGACAAGCCTCGCCGCATCCGGGGGGCATTACTATTTGCTTAGCGGAGGCGGGACGGGTCCGTCGCTGAAATTGGGTGGCTCCGATTTTGTTGCGGGCCAGCTCGGCAGCTGGTTGCCGATAGGCGTTGAAGCGATATCGGGCGGCTACGAAGTCGCCTGGAAACTTTCGGGCGGCGATCAATATTCTGTTTGGCGCACCGACACCAATGGCAACTACGTCTCGCAAATCAGCGGTGCCGTATCCGGGAGCAATTATGTCCTGCAAACGCTTGAGACCAGTTTCCAACAGGATTTGAACGGCGACGGCACAATTGGCAACGTTCTTCCGACGACAGTGATCGAATCGAGCGGATCGACGACGCTGGTCAATGCCGGAAATCATTTCTATCTCTTGGCGACAGATGGATTGGGTCCGTCGCTGAAACTGGGCGGGCCTGACGTTGTCGCGGGCCAACTCGGCAGCTGGCTGCCAATCGGCGTGGAAGCGATGTCGGGCGGCTATGAAGTCGCCTGGAAGCTTACGGGCAGCGATCAATATTCGGTTTGGGGTGTCGATAGTAACGGCAACTACGCCTCCCAAATTCTCGGCGCGGTGTCGGGAAGCAGCGCCGCGTTGAAATCGATCGAGACCAGTTTCCACCAGGACTTGAACGGCGATGGCGTGACTGGGAACGCAATGACGGGGATAAGCAGCACCGCCCAGCTCAACGGTCTAGAGGCCGTCGGCTCAATAATTGTTTCCGGCAGTCAAGACACTTTTGTATTTTCGTCGAACGTCAGTGCAGACACCATTTCGCTTTTTTATTCCGGCGAAACCACCGCACAGTTCGATCACCCAATATTTGCGGTACTGCCAGATGGCGTGGATTTCGCGATTAACGATGGCTACGGTACCGAAGCAGTCGATTTCACCGTCAGCGAAGCCATTCATGAGTCCGTGGCTCCCCCGCTGCAACAGCAGTTCGGTAGTTTTTATATTCTATGAATTTGATGGATTAATTGGAGGACGGTGACGGAAATAATTTGTCTGCCGTCTCCGCCTTGAAAAGATCGGTTCTCCGAGAAGCGACGGGTCCTACACATTTCTTCCGACGATAATCGGACTTCAAGGCCGACAATTGATGGATTTACGGCCAGTGGCCGGCAACCCATTTAATCGCCCGCGTTTGGGGAATTTATATAGAGGCCAGACCGGGGCTCCAGCGAACGCCAATTATTATCTTGACGCGAATTTTTTTACTTATACTCTCTATGCGATAGCAAAATAATAGAGGGGGGTACGATGTCCAATAACCGACAAATCTTTCTCGCTCTTGTTGCCGTCCTATCAGCCGGTCTTATGTCTGCATTAAGTGCCGATCAGGCGCAGGCACAGGCCACGCGAACCTGGGTTTCAGGTGTCGGTGACGACGCCAACCCTTGTAGCCGTACCGCGCCGTGCAAAACCTTCGCCGGCGCGATTTCCAAGACTGCCGCCGGTGGCGAAATCAACTGCATCGATCCCGGCGGTTTCGGCGGCGTTACCATCACCAAGTCGATAACGATTGATTGCGCGAATACGGAAGGGGGCGTCTTGGTATCCGGTACAAATGGTATCACCGTAAACGCCGGAGCCAACGATGTCGTAACGCTACGCGGTCTCGATATTTTCGGCGTTGTCTCAGTGCCTGCCCTCAACGGCATAAATTTTTTAGCCGGAGCGGCGCTAGTCGTCGAACAGTGCGCCATCCGCCAGTTTAGGGCGACAGGTAGTAACGGTTTTGGAATCCTGTTCCAGCCAAGCGCTACAAGCGAGCTCTACGTTACCGATACGGATATCGCCAACAACGGCTCGGGGTCATCCGGCGGCGCGATCATGGTCAGGCCGACAGGGTCAGGCAGTGCCACCGCGATCTATAATCGCGTACAGGCCAAAAACAATATCACGGGCTTTACCGCCGACAGCTCATCGACCACGGCTTTGGCAAGTGTATACGTGCGTGACAGCGTATCAGCTGGTGCCTCCTTTACCGGCTTTTCTGCGGTGAGCCCGGCTGTTGGCGGTGGCACAGCGGGTATCACGATCGATCAATCGGTCAGCTACCGCAACGCCACGGGAATTAACTCGGCGGGCGCAAAAAGTGCGATTGTCATCAATGCGACGACCGTCACCGCGAACACCGGCGCCGGCTTGAATGCATCTGGCGGCGGTCAGATTCTCTCTTATCTAAACAATCCTGTCATCGGGAACTCTCCGGATGGCGCGCCGACAGGTACAGTCGCGCAGAAGTAGTGATTGAACTATCTCAAGACGCTTTGGGCGGCGCATGCGCCGCCCTTTTTTTGCAGTCCCGGACCGGGCTTAGCTATCACTATCCGTACTTGCTAGTGATCCCATATCTTCCACGGCGCCTTCTTTGTTTCCCAGAGCCGCGTCAGTTGCTGCTTGTCGCGCAACGTGTCCATGGGCTGCCAGAAGTCGGTATGTTGCCAGGCCGCGAGTTGGCCGGTTGAGGCAAGCTTCTCCATCGGCTCGCGCTCCCAAACCGTCGTGTCGTCCTTGATGAGGTCGATCGCCGACGGGTTGAGTACGAAAAAACCGCCGTTGATCAGCCCGCTCTCGGCCTGCGGCTTTTCTTCGAATGCGGTGATCTTGGTGCCCTCCAGGACAAGGCTGCCAAAGCGCGCGGGTGGGCGAACGCAGGCGACTGTCGCTTTGAGGCCATGCTTGCGATGGAAGGCAATCTCGGCGCCAATGTCGATGTTAGACAGTCCGTCGCCATAGGTCATGCAGAACGGTTCGGCCGGATCGAGATACTCACGCACGCGCTTGATGCGTCCGCCGGTCATGGTTTCGTTGCCGGTATCCACCAGGGTAATGCGCCAGGGCTCGTTACGGCGGTGATGATATTCGAGCTTGTTATCGACCAGGTCGATCGTAACGTCGGCGCCGTGCATGTGATAATTGGCGAAATATTCCTTGATCAGATAGCCCTTGTAGCCGAGGCAGATGATGAAGTCGGTCACCCCGTGGTGGGTGTAGAGCTTCATAATGTGCCAGAGGATCGGGCGGTCGCCGATTTCGATCATCGGCTTAGGACGGATGCCAGTTTCTTCCGCCAGGCGCGTGCCCATGCCGCCCGCTAAGATAACGCACTTCATGCCTCAGCCCTCGTTACGCCGCGGCGCCCGAGGGTCGTCGCGTGACCGTTTGCCATGATCGGACAGACGGATTTTCGGGGAACGGGCATGCCATAGCCTTTTTTCCGAAACCCTCCAAGCGGCTCGGGTCCGCCCGATTGCGCCATCGCTAACGGCAATGCTATGCACTCAGCGGCTTCCTGACGCCGTGGCGTCAGCTTAACTAAGCCATTGAATATAAAGATTAATCCATTAAATGGTGCCACGTGCGGCTTTTGCGGACAAAGTGGGCGCTGCGCGGGAGCGACTTGAAGTTGAGGGGTCAGGAATGACTGGCTTTTGGGCCGGACGGCGCGTTCTGGTGACCGGCCAAACGGGCTTCAAGGGCGCCTGGCTGTGCCTGTGGCTGGAACGCCTGGGCGCCAAAGTGTCGGCCTTCGCGTTGCCGCCGCGGACCGAGCCGAGCCTATACCACCTCGTGTCGCCGTGGTCGGCGCAGACGCATCACACCGTCGATCTGCGTGATGCCAAGGCGGTGGCCGCAGCGGTGCGCGACGCTGCGCCGGAGGTGATCTTTCATCTCGCGGCGCAGGCGCTGGTGCGTCCGGCCTACCGCGATCCACTCGAGACCTACGCCACCAACGTCATGGGCACGCTTCATGTCTTGCTAGCGGCGCGCGACACGCCCGGCGTCGAAGCGGTCGTCGTCACCACGACCGACAAGGTCTACGAAAACGATTCCAGCGGCGTGGCATTCAGCGAAGACGACCGGCTCGGCGGCAAGGATCCCTACAGCGCGTCGAAAGCCTGCGCCGAACTTCTCACTGCCTCGTTCCGTGATAGTTATCTCGCCGATGGCCGCCGTCCCGCGATTGCGACGGTGCGCGCGGGCAATGTCGTTGGCGGCGGCGACTGGTCGGAAGACCGGCTCGTATCCGACGTGGTGCGTGCCATCGCTGCGGGCCGTAAGGTCGCCTTGCGCTATCCCGATGCCGTGCGCCCGTGGCAGCATGTGCTTGAGCCGTTGCGCGGCTATATGACCGTGGCAGAGCGTTTGGTAACCGACCCCGCTTCCGTGCCACCCGCGCTCAACTTCGGCCCCGATCCCGGCAATTGGCTGACGGTATCGCAGGTGGCCGACATCATGAGCGTGGCGCTTGGCGCCGGATCGGGCTGGGAGCGCATGCCCGGCATTCACCCGCCGGAAGCCGCAACGCTGACGCTGTCATCGGAGCTCGCCAAGCGTAGTCTCGGCTGGGCGCCGCGGCTGTCGATGCAGGAAACCGTGACCTGGACCGCCGACTGGTACAAGGCGCACCGCGCCGGCAACGACATGAAGGCCGTGACGTTCAACCAGATCGCCCGCTACGAAGCTCTTACTGTGGAAGCGCTCGCCGTATGACCATTCTCTCGTCCCCGCGCTGCCGCTTTTGCCATGAGCCGCTGCGGGTCACTCTCGTCGATCTCGGTACGACACCGCTCGCCAACAGCTATGTTCCGCCCGAGCGGTTGAGCACCAAGGATCCGGTGTTCCCGTTACACGCGCGCGTATGTTCGAACTGCCGTCTGGTGCAGGTCGACGACGTCGCGACGCCAGACAATATCTTCAGCCACTACGCCTACTTCTCGTCTTACTCCAAATCGTGGGTGGAGCACGCTGGGCGCTTCGCTACGATGGCGAAGCAGCGCTGGAGCCTCGGCGCCAACAGCCTCGTGGTCGAGATCGCGAGCAACGATGGCTATCTGCTGCAGCATTTCGTCAAGACGGGCGTGCCGGTGCTCGGCGTCGAGCCTGCGGCCAATGTCGCCAAGGTCGCGGTCGAGAATGGGGTGCGCACCGAAGTCGCATTCTTCGGCAAAGAAACGGCGACGCGGTTGAAATCGCAGGGCTACTCGGCGGATTTGATGGCGGCGAACAATGTGTTCGCGCATGTGCCGGACATCAACGACTTCATCGGCGGCTTTGCTATCCTGCTGAAGCCGGACGGCGTCATCAGCCTCGAGTTTCCGCATCTGATGAAGCTGGTCGAATTCACCCAGTTCGACACCATCTATCACGAGCACTTTTCGTATCTATCGCTCTATGCCGTCGAGAAAATTCTTGTCGCGGTGGGCCTCAAGGTATTCGACGTCGCCGAGTTGCCGTCACATGGCGGCAGCCTGCGCGTAATGGCGACGCATAAAGCCAGCACCGCGCATGCTGAAGGCGCAGGGCTCGCGAAGGTTCGCGGCGACGAGGCCAAGGCCGGCATCGATGGTGACGCTTATTACGCGGGATTTGAGCCGCGCGTGCGTGCCGTGCGGTCGGCGCTGCTCGACTTCCTGCGCAAGGCCAAGGCCGACGGCAAGAAGGTCGCCGCCTATGGCGCGGCCGCCAAAGGTAACACGCTTCTCAACTATTGCGGCGTCGGCACCGATCTCATCGACTACGTCGTCGATATCAGCCCGCACAAACAGGGTACGTACTTGCCGGGCAGCCGCTTGCCGATTAACGCGCCGTCGCGCATCAATGAAACCAAGCCGGACTACGTGCTGATTCTGCCCTGGAATATCAAAGACGAAATCATCGGCGAGATGAGCGGCATTCGCGATTGGGGCGGCCGCTTTGTGATTGCGATTCCGACGCTGACGATCCTCCCCTAGGGAACGAGGTTGACCCGTGCAGTTGAAACGCACAGCGATCGAAGGCCTGATCGAGGTCGAGGTCACGTTGCAGGAAGACGAGCGCGGCGCCTTCGCTCGCACCTATGACGAGGAAACTTTCGCCCGCGCCGGTCTGCCGACGCATTGGCCGCAGTGCAATACGTCCTTCAACCGCCGTCGCGGTACGTTGCGCGGCATGCATTTTCAGGCGGCGCCGAAAGAAGAGCCGAAGCTGGTGCGCTGCACGGCCGGCAGCGTGTTCGATGTGGCTGTCGACCTGCGGCGCGACTCGCCGACCTATCTCGCATGGACCGGTTTCGAGTTATCGGCGGCCAAGCGCAACGCGCTGTTCATTCCGGCGGGATTGGCGCACGGATTTCTGACGCTGGAGGATGGCAGCGAGCTGCTTTACCAGATGGGCACGACGTATGACGCTGCGCTTCAGCGCGGCGTGCGCTGGAACGATCCGGCGTTCGGCATTGCCTGGCCGTTCGCGCCGGCCGTGATTGCGCCGCGCGACGCCGAATACCCGATTTTCGCGCCATGAAGCGCCTTCTTGTCACTGGCGTGACCGGCTTCATCGGCGTGCATTGCCTGCGGCTGATCCTCGAAGGCGACTACGACGAGGTCCATGCCGTCAATAGAAGCGGGCAGGGCCCGGCCGTGCCGAAGCTGACGTGGTATGCGGCCGATCTTCGCGTTGCCGCAGAGGCGACGCGGATTGTCGACTCGGTTTGTCCAACACATCTTTTCCATGCGGCTTGGATAGCCACGCCGGGCGTCTATCTTTCGTCGCCCGAAAATGCCGATTGGACGCAGGCCAGCATCGCCCTGGTTCGGACCTTCGCCGAGCAGGGCGGCCAACGGTTTGTGGGCGTCGGCAGCAGCGCGGAATATGCGCCGTCCGACGCGCCTTGCGACGAGGATCGCACGCCCCTGGAGCCGACCTCGGTTTACGGCCTTAACAAAGTCGCCACGTGGCGTGCCGTTCAGACTTTGGCGGAGACGTACGGCATGCAGGCAGCGTGGGGCCGGGTGTTTCTGCCCTATGGTCCCGGCGATCTGCCACAGCGGCTGATTCCTTCGGCGCTGGCGGCGTTGCGCGCGGGCAAGCCGTTGCTGTTGTCGACCGGGGAACAGCAACGCGATTTCATTTATGCTCCAGATGCGGCGAAGTTACTGGTCGGACTTCTCAACGCATCCGCAACGGGCGCCTTCAATATTGGCAGCGGCGAGCCTCGATCGGTGCGTTCGGTGATCGAAGCACTCGCCGACCGCTTCGATGCCCGCGATCTGCTACGTTTCGGCGCGCTGCCGGCGCGTGCCTGGGAGCCGCCTATGCTTGTGGCAAGCATCCGAAAGCTCAGCGAACTCGGTCTTGAAGCCCCGACCTCGATGGCCGACGCGCTCGACGGATTAATTGCTGCGTCAGGTGGCGCCGGCGATTTGAAGGCGAGACGATAGCGATGCGGGACATCGGCATCATTTATCTTTGTCGCTTCGCGGAGGGCGAGGAGCCCGTTCGCCGCTTCCTCCAAACCTATCGCGATCACGCCGCCGGCGTGGAGCACGATTTCTACGTCGTCTTCAAAGGCTTTCCGGATCGCGCCAAGCTTGAAACCGCTCGCGCGCAGTTCGATGGTATCTCGATCAATGCTATCGAGCTCGATGACAGTGGTTTTGACCTCGGCTCCTATGTGGCCGCCGCGCGCGCGGTGTCCAACCGCCGGCTGATTTTTCTCAACACTTTCAGCCAGATCCAGGCCGACAATTGGTTGCGCCATTTCGATCTGGCCATGAACGAGCCGGGCGTCGGCGTCGTTGGCGCTACAGGCTCCTGGCAATCGAACGCTGCCAGCTACGAACGCACGCTCAAAAGATTGGTCCTAAAGTTTTGGAATTTGCCGAGCGAAATGCGGCAGGCCGCCGGCTTGGGCGAAGATAAACCGGCGTCGCTTCCGTTGACCATGCAAAGGCGCTCGCGTCTGCGCTACATACTCGCTCTGTTCCACTACATATATTTTGTTTTCGAGTATGGCCGGCATCCGAATCCGCATATCCGCACCAATGCGTTCATGGTGGATAGAAGCCAGTTCCTGTCTCTTCGGTTTCCGTCCTTCACAAATAAAAAGGACGCGTACAAATTTGAGAGTGGGCGTCTATCGCTGACGAGACAATATTTATCGCAAGGTTTGCAGCCCGTTGTGGTCGATCGCAATGGTAAGGTTTATGACGTTGAGCAATGGAAGTCGTCGGGAACGTTCTGGATTTCAGATCAAATCAACCTGCTCGTCGCGGACAATCGCACCTGCGACTACGCCGAAGGCGCCCAGGAGCTTCGCATCTATTTAGAGCACATCGCCTGGGTTGATCCGTGGGAGCGCACATGACCGCGCGTCCGCGCATCGGCTATGTTCCCTACGGCGCCAGCGATGCGCAACATCCCGCTGATATCCGCCGCTTCGTCAGCTACGCCAAAGCGCGAAATCTGCAGTATGAAGTCGCGCAGCCGAGCAAGTGCTACGACGTTGTCGTTCTCAACGAAACATCTGATATCGGCGTCTGGGCGAACTATCAGGACGGCAAGATCGTTTTTGACTTCATCGATTCGTATCTGGCGATCCCGCGCACCGACGTCAAACAATTGTTCCGCGGCCTGGTCTGGTACGCGAACGGCCGCCACAGCCGCTTGTGTGTCGATTTCAAAGGGGCGTTGCAGACGATGTGCCGGCGTGCGGACGCGGTCGTCTGTACGACCGACGAGCAGAAGCGCGACATCAGCGCGTTTTGCCGGAACGTCCATATCATCCTCGATATTCACGACAACGTCGCGCGAACCCGGAAGCAGGACTACGCCGCGTCCCGCTCGTTCAATCTGGTGTGGGAGGGGCTTCCGTCCAATATTTCGCAGCTGGGCGCCATCGGCTCGCTGTTGCGCGAGGTGTCGCAGCGGAAGCCCATCACGCTTCACGTCGTCACGGACATGGACCGCCCCGGTGCCTTGCCGTTTCTACCGAGGATCAATAGCACCGAAGTCGTCGGCAAGATTTTCGACAATGTGATCTTGCATCGCTGGGACGAGACTACGCTCGCCACGATCGTCACGCAGAGCGACGCCGCGGTCATTCCGATTTTCACGGGCGATCCGCTGACGCGGGGCAAGCCCGGCAACAAGCTGGCGTTACTGTGGCGAATGGGCATGCCGGTTGTAACCTCGGCCACGCCGTCTTATCGCCGGATGCAGGAGGCGGCGGGGCTCGAATATCTCGCCTGTGACAGTGACGCGGACTGGCTCGCGGCGTTCGATCGGTTGATGACCGACGAAATGGCGCGGCGTGAGGCGGGCGAGCGCGGACATGCCTTTGTCACCGAACACCTGCGAACCGATAAGCTTCTCAACCTCTGGGACGATGTGTTCTCTTCGATCGGCTTTGACTTCCGGACCGGCTCCTAGGACAAAGACTCATGCCGAGATCCGCCATAAGCCGCATAGCTGCCGTCATACGCGAACAAGTCTCCAAGACTGTTCAGCGCCCAACGCGGCTCTATGACGTGCCCTTCAATTACTTACGGGCTTATTTGGCGTGGCTCCTTGTGCGCCATCCGCGCCTCGTGCGGCCTGCTCTCTCCGTATTGCCGGACAGTTGGATTGCGACCCCAAGCGGCAAGGCATTCTGCAACGGCATCGCTTCCGACCTGTTTCAGAACGATAATCCGGTGCCGGCATGGCAATGTATGGACCGTTCCATACGCGCGGGGGATGTGACAACCGATGAATACTTGATGGGGACGATGTGCCTCTACCACGGGCTCGGCCGTTTTCGCGAGGCGATGGCGCTGCTCGAGCGTGCGAACGCACTCGGCGCAGCAGAGACGGAGAGGCGGGGGCTGGCCAATCTTCCGTTCCGCGTGCTGGATAATGTGTGGGCGCGCCACATTGGACACACCGCGACGCTGGATTACGTGGTCAGGCTCGGTGCGCTGGAAGGCCGCGAACGGAACGACACCATTCTCTACCTGCCGCCCGGCAGCAAAGTCGCGAACCGTTTTCTGTTGCAGCAACTCGCCGGGCAACTGCGCGTGGTCGAGCAGGCCGCAGATTTACCGTTCGACGCTACGGCCGTACAGGCTTTGCATTTCGACTATCTGGCGCCGTGCTTGCCGGACGGGGCCACAGCTTATTTCTGGGACCTTGCCGGCAAGACATACGAGCGTTGGCATCAGCAGGGCCAAGGGCCTTTGTTGAAGCTGCCCACGGAAACGGTAGCACGTGGATGGGCCGCTCTACACGGCGCGGGTGTCCCGCAAGGCACATGGTTCGTAGCGTTGCACGTGCGCGAGGCTAAGTGGGACGAGCGCAGCGCCGGCGCACACAGCGTGCTCAATGCCGACATTCATACCTATATGCCGGCGATTGCCGAGATCACCCGCCGAGGCGGCTGGGTCATTCGCATGGGCGATCCTGGAATGACGCCGCTAGCTCCTCTTCCGAACGTCATCGACTACTGCCACAGCAATATGCGGGCTGATTGGATGGACATCTTCGTTGCCACCCAATGCCGCTTCATGCTCGGAACATCGTCGGGACCGGCCGTAATTCCCGGCGTCTACGGTGTACCCATGCTGCTCACAAACTGGTGGCCGCCCGCGCAGCGGCCCTGGCACGCATCTGACCTCTTCATCCCGAAGATGTTGCGAAAGCTGGCCGACGGGCAATACCTGACCTTAGGCGCGACGCTCAGCGAGCCGTATTCCTACTGCCATTCGCTTCGATATCTTGCCGAGCATGAGGGCGTTGGCGTTGAGGACAACGATCCGCAAATCATCCGGGCCGCGGTCGAAGAAATGTTGGTGCGATTGGAGAATGCAAACAACAACGCTGAGGTATCTGAGTTACGCAACCGCGCCGATGTGATCTATAAATCACATGGCGTCGCCGGTATGGGACGGCTTGCCACCGGTTTCCTTCGCCGCTATGAAAATTTTATCGCCTAGGCGGCGGATAACACCATATGTGCTCAAGATAGGCCCGCACATAGACCGGAACCGCGGGAGTAATATCATCCCGCCGGTACAGGACGCGAATATCTGAGAACTCCGGTTGTTGGTCGCGCGCTAAAAATTCGAGAATGCGAGCACGGATGTTTTCAGCACTGTCCAATGTCCGCATCCTCTTGATCAGCGCGATGTGCCGGCCGGCAAAGACGGCGTGCCATCCGGGCTCAGCCTGAAATTCGGTGAGTTCAAGCCCTGTTTCCTCCGCGAGCTCACGTCGGACGCTCTTGTCCATGTCAACGCGACGGCCGTCGAGGTCGTCACTATCCGGCGTACCGGTCGGGAAATATGTTTTGCCCGGATTTGCCGTATGATTGCCCATCACACCGAGCAAAAAGCCGCCACATGCGGATTCAATCGCCGCCATCGCGAAGCACGTGTAGATCGATTGATCTTGGAAGCCCCAATCGCGCCACGCAAGAAGCGCTGCAAAATCGGCTTCGAAATAAGTGCCACGCATTACGCCATCCGAAACCCGATAGTCCCGAAGCAAAAAAATACGTCCATTCCAGAGCGCTGGGGTCTTTTGCCGAAGAGCATCGAAATGAGACGCAATATCTGCGCTACGGTCGCGCGCAAAAGACCACTGCCAATCGGTGATAAAGAACTCTAACCGCTCAATGGGAATAATCGTCGTTTCGTTCATTTTTGGTGCAACGGAAATAAACGAACGCCTTCTTTTCTCACAACGTCACTTAATGATTTCGTGATATTCTTTGAAGATGTCGTCTATTTCGCCAACCGCGAGGATTTTCCCTGCCTTCATTAAAGCTGCTTTGTTGCATGTTGACCGAATAAGCGCTTCGGAATGGCTGGCAAGAACGAGAATTCGGCTTCGGCCGATGAATTTTTCCATTCGTCTTGCCGCCCGTTCCGCAAAACGAGCGTCACCGGCGCCAATGCCCTCGTCCATCAATAAAATGCCCGGGTCAATCGCCGTGGCCACTGCAAATCCCAAACGCGTGGTCATTCCGGTCGAGTAAGACCGCACCGGAAAATTAAAGTATTCCCCCAATTCACTAAATTCTTCGATTTCAGGAACCTTGGCCTCGATTTCCTGCCGGGTCATTCCAAACAGCATGCCAGCAGTAATCGTATTCTCGTAACCGGTATCCTCGAGATCCAGCCCGGGCATTGTTTCAAAAAGTGGAGTAATGCGACCTCGCGTGAGGACGCGCCCGCTCGAGGGCTCGTAAACGCCGGCCATAACTTTCAGGATGGTCGATTTGCCGGCGCCGTTGTGACCGACAAGCCCGAGGCGATCGCCATCTTGCAAATCGAGCGACACGTCGACAAGCGCGCGGATCGTGACGCGGTTCGACCGCGTTTTGTCACGACCGACCAGGCCTCCGGTCGCTCCTTGAAGGAGCATCTTACGCAGACTGCGCTGGGTGCCGTAAATTGGAAAATCGACGTTGACGTGATCAAGGACTAGTGCGGTCACGACGCCCTCATGCCCAGTAGGCGATACGTTTGCGGAAATATCCAAACAAAACAAAAGTGAGGGAGCTTCCCACAATCGTAATGATGATCGCTGTGATGTAGACTTGTGCGCTCGCGGGCATGCCAAGAAGGGGCGCGCGAACCACTTCCATCAAACTGTAGAGTGGGTTTAACTGCACAAAAACGATGTGGCGAATGCCTCCCAAACTATCGGGAGTCCAAAAAACTGGTGTAATAAACATTCCGATCTGAAGAAAGGTGGTTACCAACTGCTGCAGGTCGCGGAAGCGGAGGCAGGCCATGCCAAACAACAAAGCAATCCAAACCCCGTTCAACGCGGCAAGCGCCAAACCAGGAATCGCTAACAGCGTCCAAGGCGTCACGAGTCCGGGTACGAATAAGCCCATTATGACAAAATAGGCAGCGAGGTTATGCAGCAGGACGATGACATTCCGCCAGACCAGCGCATAGGCAAGCGTCGAATAGCTGAACTGCATCTGTCGAAATAAGTTGTGGTTGGACATGAAAAGCGAGCAAGATTCAGCAACGATTGTGGAAATAAAAACCCACATGATCATGCCGGTTGCGAGAAACGGCAGATAATCCGAAAAAGTCTTATTCAGAAGACCGCCGCCGACCGTTCCGAGCGCCAGGATGAAGACGGCAAGATTGAGGGTCCCCCATAAAGGACCGATAATCGTTCTCCGGTAACGGCGCTTGACTTCAAACCAACCCAGCCGCGCGAATACACGCCAACGATGCAGGCCGGCGACAAAGTCCTGTCCGCCGCTCATGACCAGCGGCTGCAATTCAGAATCAATGTGGGCCGTGTCGATCGTCAAATGTACTACTCAGTTTCTTTGAGGCACATTGTATTTGCACAATGTCGAGCAAAGCTCAACATGTGTATCAGTAGGCTACCCATGCTTTATTTTGAAGAACAGGATGCTCCCAGCAAGTAGCAGCGTTACGCTATTGGCTACAATGAGCGGAACATCTTGGATAATAATGCCATATGCAAGCCAAAGGATAATTCCAATGACGAGGATCGTGAACATTACGAGGGAAATGTCTTTTGTCGATCGTGTCCGCCATGTCTTAACAACTTGTGGCACGAAGGCCGCAGTCGAGCAAAAGGCCGCCAACAGACCCATCCATGTTAGCCAAGACAGACTGGCGATATCGTTCGTGACCATGGGCGATCTTGATCGTGTGACTGGGCTGTCGAGTCTATCTTGAGCTAGCGCCGCATCAGCGGAATTTGCTACTTCAGCAATGCAATAACGGCCTTTTTAAGCGTCACTTTGTCGACGGCCTGACGATGGCCGACTATGCCAACCTTGATCGCGCCGGCGATGCAGCCGAGGAAAGCGACGTGGCGGATGGCGCCGCCGGCGGCCACCAGTGGCGACGTGATCGCAAAAAATGCGTCTCCCGCGCCAACGGTATCGACGACCTTGTCGGCAAACGCCGGCACCCAACTGGTCGGTTCGCCACGCGAATATCCGACGCAGCCGCGCTGGCCCTGGGTTACGATGATCTTGGGACAGTCGATCGCTGACGCCAGCATTTCTTCCACGACTGTATCGACGGAGCTGTATCGATCGCGGACGGAAAGACGAGCTTCTAATTGGTCGATGCAGACAAAGTCTGCGCGCGGATAGCGCGTGATCAAATGGAAGCCGAAATTGCCGCCATTGGTTTGTACGTTGACGGCGAGAAATTTGGCAGACTCGGTAAGCGTTTTCACCGTCGACGGCATGATCATGCCGTGTCCGAAATCGTTGACCACGACGAGGTCGAAGTCGGGCGCGCGTCTGAGGATCAGCGCGTTGAGTTTTTCTTGGACCTCCGCGGGTGGAGGTCTGTCATCCATGTGATAGACTTCGAACAATTTTCGCATGTAGGTAGGTTCGATGAAGCGCGTCTTCACTGTGAACGGCGTGTCTTCGCGCTCGATCGCCGTCAATTTAATGCTTGGATTGAGGCTGGCGCGGACGAGCCGGGCGTGCTCGGGCTCGTTGCCAAAAAAGGTGATGAGTTCGACGTTATCGCAAATATTGGCCAAATGATTGGCCGTTGCGATGGCGCCGCCGGCAAAGACTTCGCGCGACTGGTGCAGCGTGGCGACGAGGTTTTCCTTCGGCGCCTTCCCCATCGGGATGACGTAGTTGTAGTCGTCGATAATGGTGTCGCCGATGACAAGAACGCGCAACGTGCTCGCACTGTCGAGCAGGTTGAGGATCGTGTCCTTCTCGTTGTTCTCGCGCACGCTGTCGAGAAACGCGCGCACTTGCGGCTCGTATTGCATGACATAGCGATTGATCAACTCGCTCGAGCTGAACGTGATGTCATGCGTAAAAATGACTTTGCCGCCGTTGCGCTCGACCGACTCGCGTTCGGAAACGATCTTGCCGGTGACGTCGGCGCGTTCGTCGGAATACTCGATGCCTTTGACGTAGACATCCGGCTTGATGATATCGATCACAGGCTCGGCGGTGGGCGATTCGCTGACGATCACCCAATCAACGCAGGCCAACGCCGCCAGCATTTCGGCGCGCAATATCTGACTGAAAACGGGCCGGCCCGGTCCCTTGTTGACGAAACGATCGGCGGTCACCGACACGACGAGGATCGTTCCGAAACTTTGCGCTTCTTCGAGATGGCGCACATGACCCATGTGCAGCAAGTCGAAGACGCCGTGCGCCATTACAACCTTACCCGCAGTCTTGCGGGTGTCGGCTAACAGTTTTGCCAGGTCCGCCGGCGACTTGATCTTGTCACGCGCGTTGCGCGGCGCGCCTTTGCCGCCACCCAGGTGAGCAGGGTTTTGTTTTTCGTGCGGCTGGGACGGAGGCGCGGTCATTTTTTTAAATCACTTGCCGAGATAACGGAACCAGCTCGAGGTCGCCTGCTGGATCGACTCGGGCGTCCACAGCGGCGCGTCGCGCCAGTGGTCGATCTGCGCGACGATTTTGGCGACGCCTTCTTCGAAACTGATCTCGGGACGCCAGCCAAGCTCGGTGGTGATTTTAGTGATGTCCGCCCAGGTGCAATCGGGTTCGCCGGGGCGTTTCGGAATGTGAGTCTTCTCGCCGCCGAGCAGTTCGACGAGATAGTTGACGGATTGCGGATTGCCGGCGCCGAGATTGTAGCACTGCGCGACGTGCGACGTTTCGGCCGCCGCCATGAAGCCGCGGGCGACGTCGGTGGCGTAGAGGAAGTCGCGCTTTTGATTACCGTCGCCGACAACGGTGAACGGCGTGCCCGCCAGCTTCTGGCGGAGGAACACACCGAACACCGCGCCGTAGGCGCCGGTCGTGCGGGAGCGCGTGCCGTACGCATTGAAGATGCGCACCGAATTGACCGGCAGGCCGTAGACCTGATTCCAGTGCATCGCCGCGCGCTCGCCCTGATATTTGCTCAGGGCGTAAGGATATTTTGGATCGATCGAATGGTCTTCGCGGGTCGGCACGTCGGCGAGGCCGTAGCAGGTTGACGATGCCGCATAGACGAACTTTTTCGCCTTGGCTTGCCGCGCACCTTCGAGGATGCGCACCGTGCCCATGACGTTGACGTCCATGTACTCGGTCGGCTTGTCGATCGAGGGCACGATGTCGCCGATGCCGGCGAAGTGGAAGACGTACGAGATCCCCGAAAACAGCGCGTCCTCAGGCTCGATCTTGCGAATGTCGCGGGTGTCGAGTTCGACCAGGCCGCTATCGGCATGATGGGCCAGATTCGATTCGCGACCGCCGACCAGATTGTCGATGACGCGGACCTTAAATCCCCGATTGCGGAGCAGGTCTACCATATGGCTGCCAATGAACCCGGCGCCGCCGGTTACCAGCGCGATCGGCTGTCCAGATTGCCCGGATTCCGGGGTATTTCCTGCTTTTTGCTGAGAATTCAAGCGAAAAGGCCCCATTTTATAAAGAATTGGGCCAATTGGCCGCTTTTCGCAGCCGCGCGCCCGTAAAGGCGACTGTAAAGCACAACCTGCGAGGTTGAGGGAAGGGGATTGTGCTGCTACATGCTGGGCGCGCCGCAAAAGCCAGTTGGGAACCTATTGTTATGACTAACGACCTGAAGACTTGGAATGTCATGGTGACGGGCGGGGCCGGCTACGTCGGCAGCCGGTTGATCCCCAAGCTTTTGGCGCAGGGCCACAGCGTCACCGTTCTCGACCTCTATATCTACGGCGAGGATTTGTTTGCGGCGCACCGCGGCAACCCGAAATTCCGGGAAGTCAAAGGCGACCTGCGCGACTCGGTCGCGGTCAAAAAGGCATTGGAAGGCGCAAACGTGGTCATCCATCTCGCGTGCATCTCCAACGATCCGTCGTTCGAGCTCAATCCCGACCTCGGCAAGTCGATCAACTACGACTGCTTCCTGCCGTTGGTGCGTGCGTCGAAAGATGCCGGCGTCAAGCGCTTCATCTATGCGTCGTCGTCGTCGGTCTACGGCGTGAAGCCCGATGCGGAAGTGACCGAGGAGCTGTCGCTGCAGCCGCTGACCGACTATTCGAAATTCAAGGCGATGTGCGAAGACGTTCTCGAAGCCGAGCGCGAGCCGGGCTTTGTCACCTGCACGCTGCGCCCGTCGACTGTTTGCGGTTATGCGCCGCGTCAGCGCATGGACGTCGTCGTCAACATCCTCAGCAACTTCGCCTATCACACTGGCAAGATCCGCGTGTTCGGCGGCGCGCAAAAGCGTCCGAACATTCACATCGAGGACATGACCGATCTGTACTGCTTTATGCTTCAGCAGCCGGACGCGGCCATTGACGGCAAGATCTACAATGCCGGTTACGAGAACCACACCGTGATGCAGCTCGCCAGCCTGGTGAACGGCGTGATGGGCGGCAAGCTGGCGGTCGACGTTCAGCCGACGGATGACATGCGCTCCTATCATGTGTCGTCGGCCAAAATTCAACGCGAGCTCGGCTTCGCCGCGCAGCATTCGATTGAAGAAGCCGTTCAGGGTCTGGTCGAGGCGTTCAAGACCAACAAGCTGCAAGACCCGATGAACAACCCGATGTATTTCAACATCAAGCGCATGCAGCAGGTGGCTCTGCGGTGATCCAGCCAATGCGTGTTGGAATTGACTTCGACAACACGCTGGTTTGCTACGACGACGTGTTTCTCAAGGCCGCTCTCGAAAATAAGCTGCTTTCACAGCAGTTTTCAGGCACCAAGCAGGAAGTTCGCGACTCGATCCGATTGGGCGCGGGCGAGGCTGCCTGGACCAAATTGCAGGCCGAGGTCTACGGCCGCCGCATGGGCGAAGCCCGCATGATCGAAGGAGCCGCGCAATTCGTAGCCGCGAGCCAGAAGAGCGGTGCGCCGGTTCATATCGTCAGCCATAAAACGCAGTACGCCGCCGCCGATCCGGGCGGCGCCGATCTCCATGTCGTTGCCTTGGCGTGGATGGAAGCCAATGGCTTCTTCCGCAAGGACGGCCTCGGTCTTAAGCGCGACGATGTTTTCTTCGAGCCGACGCGCGAAGCCAAGTGCCGCCGTATCGCGGCGCTGAACTGCACGCACTTCATCGACGATCTTGAAGAGGTCTTCAACGAACCGAGTTTTCCGGCGGGCGTTCAGTCGTTCCTGCTTCATCGCGGCGACGGCCCGATGCCGCATGGCCCGTTCGCGGCTTTCGCCGACTGGGATGCCATCACCGAAGCCGTATTTGCCCGTGTCTGACGAACGCATTCTCGAAATCGCGAGGTCGCTGGCCGCGCAGCCGCTCAGCGCGGTCGAGCGTCATTTGGGCGGCGGTAACAACCGTCTATTCCGGGTTCGCGCAAACGACGGCCGCTCATTCGCGCTGAAGGAATATCCACGACGGACTGGTGACCCTCGTGACCGGCTTTCAGTCGAATACGGCGCGCTTGAGTTTCTGAGCCAGCACAAGTCGGTCAGCGTGCCGCGTGCCTTCGCAGCCGACCGTGACAATGGCTTTGCGCTGTATGAATGGATCGAGGGTGGACCGGTTTCGGCGCCCACCGACCGGGATATCGATGCGGCTTTGGCTTTCGCCGCAAACCTGCACGGCATCCGTAATGCCCCCGGCGCCGAAAAGCTGCCACTGGCCAGCGAAGCCTGCCTGTCGGGCGCCGAGATCGTCGCTCAGGTCGGCCGCCGTCACGAGCGCTTCAAACTGATCGCGCAGCCCGAGCCCCGGCTTGCTCAGTTTCTGGCCACCGATTTCGGCCCCACGGCGGAAGACGCGGAGGCCTGGTCGCGCGCCGGATACAAGAGCCTTGGCTGGTCGTTCGACGCGCCGATCCCACGCGCGCAGCAAAGCCTCAGCCCGTCGGATTTCGGGTTCCACAACGCCATCCGTCGGCCAGACGGCGAACTTGTCTTCGTGGATTTCGAATACTTTGGCTGGGACGACCCGGTGAAGCTGGCGTCGGACTTTCTGCAGCATCCGGGCATGATGCTTTCGTCCGCCCAATATGAGCGTTTTCGTGCCGGTGCCGTGAAAATCTACGGAGGAGAGGCCGCTTTCGCCCAGAGGCTCGCTTTGTTATACCCCCTCTACGGTTTACGTTGGTGCATGATCTTGCTCAATGAGTTTCTACCGGAGCGTTGGGAATCCCGCCGCCTTGCTGGTGTGCATGTCGACCGCGACGTCGCTACATCCGCTCAGCTCGAAAAAGCCCGCCACCGGATCGAAGCGGTACGCCAATATTTGATGGATCAGGCACGATGACGGACCTTGCCAATACGATCGGGATGTCGACGCCGCTCGACGAACGCTCGCTGCACCTTCGCCGCCTCGTCGTGAAGGCGCTGGAAGGCGGCGGCCGCGGCCACATCGGTTCGTCGATGTCGCCCATCGAAGTCATCCGCGTGCTGTTCGATGACGTGATGAACTATCGCCCCAAGGAACCGCTGTGGGCCGACCGCGACCGCTTCATCCTGTCGAAGGGACACGGTTGCCTCGCACTCTATGTGCTGCTCGCGGACAAGGGTTTCTTCCCGGAAGAATTGCTGACGACGTTCTGCCGGCGCGATTCAATTCTCGGCGGGCATCCGGAAGCCGGCAAAGTGCCGGGCGTCGAGGCATCGACCGGTGCGCTTGGTCACGGGCTTCCTATTGCGGTGGGCAAAGCGCTTGCGGCAAGAATTCAGAAGAAAAGCCATCGCGTGTTCTGCGTGATGGGCGACGGCGAGACGAATGAAGGTTCGGTGTGGGAAGCGGCGATGTCGGCCGGCAAGCACAAGCTCTCGAACCTCGTGGCGCTGGTAGACTACAACAAGATTCAGTCCTACGGCCCGACGTCCGTCGTTCAGGATATGGAGCCGTTCCTGGACAAATGGCGGGCTTTTGGGTTCGCCGCGGCCGATGTCGACGGCCATGACGTCGAAGCCTTGCGCAAACTGTTCAAGAAGCTGCCGTTCGACAGCGGCAAGCCGACGGCAATCATCTGCCATACGGTCAAGGGGAAGGGTTTGCCTTTTGCCGAAAACAAGGCCGAGTGGCATCACAAATCCAAAGTGACGGACAAGGACGTGGCCGCCATGGTTGAAGCGCTGGGGAGCCGTTAAGTGCGACAGACAGCGATCAACATGGTGTACGAGCTGGCCAAGCGCGATCCGCGCGTGCTGTTCCTCGGCTCGGATCTCGGCCCCGGCATTCTCGAAGCGATGCGCCTTGAGTTTCCAGACCGCTGGTACATGGAAGGCGTCAACGAGGCGAACTTCATCGGCATGTCGGCCGGCTTGGCGATGGAAGGCTTCATTCCGTATCTCAATACGATCGCGCCGTTCTTCACGCGCCGCGCGTTTGAACAAATCGCGGTCGACCTGTGTCTGCACAATCTGCCGGTCCGCATGCTGTCCAGCGGCGGTGGCGTTGTTTATGCGCCGCTCGGTCCGACGCATCTGGCGATCGAAGACATGGCGGCGATGCGTGCGCTGCCGAACATGACCGTCGTTGCCTGCTCCGACGCCGAGGAGATGAAGCGGCTGATGGACCAGACCCTCGATTGGCCCGGTCCGATGTACATCCGGCTCGCCAAAGGCGGCGATCCGGTCGTTTCCGATCCGAAGAAGCCGTTCAAGATCGGCAAGGGCATTCTGGTGCGCGAGCCGGGCACGGTCCTGCTCGTCACGACCGGGGTCATGCTCGGCCAGGCCATGCAGGCGGCGGATTTGCTGGCCGGCACCGGCGTTGCGTGCGGCATCCTCCATATGCACACCGTCAAGCCGCTCGATACCGAGGCACTATTGGCCTGCGCGGCGGACGTCCGTCTCGTCGTCTCGGTCGAAGAGCACATCCGGTCCGGTGGTCTGGGCACGGCTGTGCTCGAGACGCTGTCCGATGCCTTCGGGGCGGATATGCCTGCGGTGCTGCGCCTCGGCATTCCGGATCAGTTCCCGCACGAATATGGCTCGCAAGAAACTATGTTCGACACATACGGCCTCAAGGGACCGCAAATTGCCAAATCGGTAAGTACCGAGCTCTCGGCCAATGATCGCGGCGGCCGCCGAGGCCGCTTGTCAATGCAGCCCGCGGCGGCTAAATAGCGCCAACGCTAAGGGATTTCGCGACTAATCCACTCTAATTTTCGACCGAATTCACCGGACGGCAGCCGCCTTCGGCGCAGTTCGGTTAGCCGGTCCGGGCTTTACATAGAGGTATCGATGGGACGTCTTCTCAACATTATGACGCCGCTGCACAAGGCCACTAAGCGCGATTATCTCGCACGCATGGTGGACGACAAAGTCGTCTGCATGCTCAAGGCCAAGGAATACGAAGCCGACTATTGGGATGGCGATCGCCGCTTCGGCTACGGCGGTTACAAGTATCTTCCGGGCCGCTGGACGCCGGTGGCGAAACAGCTGATCGAGATCTACGGCCTCAAGGACGGCTGCTCGATTCTAGATGTTGGCTGCGGTAAGGGCTTTCTGCTCTATGAACTCAAGCTGCTGTTGCCGAACGCCAAGCTCGTCGGCTTCGACATTTCCATGCACGGCCTCGCCAACGCCAAGGAAGAAATCCGAGACAATCTGTTCCGCTATCGCGCGCAGGATGCCTATCCGTTCGGCGATAAGTCGTTCGACCTCGTGATCTCGATGACGACGCTGCACAATTTGCGTCTATTCGAGCTCAAAACTGCGCTCGCCGAGATCGAGCGTGTCGGCAAGCAAAAGTACGTGATGCTCGAGAGCTATCGTAACGAACTCGAGCTGTTCAATCTGGAGTGCTGGGCGTTGACCGCCGAGGCCTTCTTCGACGCCGCCGAATGGATCTGGCTCTACGAGCACTTCGGCTACACCGGCGATTACGAATTCATCTACTTCGAATAAGAGAGCAGCGTCGATGAAAGTGAAGACAGCGAAGGCGGCGGTTCTGGCGGAATCGCGCAAGCCTCTCATCGTCGATGAGATCGCTTTGCCGTCCGAACTCGGCGTTGGCCAGGTTCTGGTCAAGGTGCTGTACACGACGATCTGCGGCGCGCAGATCAACGAAATCGACGCCGTCAAAGGCCCGGACAAGTTTCTTCCGCATCTGCTCGGCCACGAAGCCTCGGCGACCGTGATCGAGACCGGCCTCGGTGTGACTTCGGTCAAGGCAGGCGACACCGTGGTGTTGCACTGGCGTCCGAGCCTCGGCATTCAGGGTCCGCCGCCGGCCTATACCTGGCGCGGCAACAAGCTCAATGCCGGCTGGGTAACGACTTTCAACGATTACGCGGTCGTATCCGAGAACCGGATGACGCCCATTCCGGCCGACTTCGACCTCAAGGTGGCGCCGCTGTTCGGCTGCGCCGTGACGACGGCAGCCGGCGTGATCTGCAACGACGCCAAGGTCAAGATCGGCGAATCCGTGGTCGTGTTCGGTGTCGGTGGCGTCGGTATTCCACTGATCCAGTTCGCGTCGCTCGCTGGTGCCAACCCGGTGATTGCGGTCGATAAGGTTCCGGAAAAACTGGCGATGGCCAAAGCGCGCGGCGCGACCCACGTCATCGATGCGTCCAAGGTCACCGATGTCGCCGCCGAGATCAAAAAGATCGTCGGTTCCAAAGGTCCGGACAAGGTGGTCGAGGCGACCGGCGCGAAGGCAGTGATCGAGATGGCCTATGACCTGACGCATGCGGATGGCACATGCGTGCTGGTTGGCGTGCCGTCGGAAAAGGTGACGATCTACACGCTGCCGATCCACTTCAATAAAATCCTGACCGGCTCGCATGGCGGCGACGCCCATCCGCAGATCGACATTCCGCGCATCATAGGCCTCGTCAACGCGAAGCGCATCTCGTTCGAGGGATTGATCACGCATGAGTTCCCGCTCGATGACATCAATGCGGCGCTCGACGTGGTTCGGAGCGGGACCGCGGGGCGGGTGTTGCTGAAGGTTGCGTAACGCAAGCGCGACGAAATCGGATGTCGTCTGAGCGGAAGGCGGCAAACGTGAGGCGACCACAGTTGCACTGGCCCAGCAAGTCATTTTGGATCTGGCTCGCGAAGTTCGCTGTCGTCGCCGTGATTGTCGTAATCATCGGGCGTCTCGGCATCATTAACGCGACGACGGTTGGCCGGATCTTTTCCCATCCGGTCGCCGCGATTGCAGCCGTGCTCGCGATTGCCGGCGCGATCCACCTGAGCGTCGTGCGCTGGTATCTGCTGTTGGCGATCCAAGGGCAGACGGTGCCGTTCTGGCGTCTCTGGCACATCACGTTCGCGAGCTATTTCATCGGCACCACCACGTTTGGCACGCTCGGCGCCGATGCCATCAGACTTTATTATATCGGGCGTGAGCGGCCTGAGAGCGTTGGCCAAGCCTATCTGTCTATCGCTGTCGACCGGTTGATCGGACTTCTTGGTCTGGTGCTGATCGGTCTTGTGCTCTTTGCACTCAACTACAATGAGATACTCAAACACTGGGAACTTGTAGGCTTTGTCGTTGTCAGCGCGGCCGTTGGCGTGGCCATTCTTGGCGTGGCCGTTGTTTTCGTCGGGTTCGAACGCTTTATCGCACCGGTCGTGCGCAAATTCCGTCCGCTCCATCGCACGACACTACATATCAATCTGCTCGTACGAAATTACGGTCATGCATTGCCGACATTGGGCATTTGCCTGCTCATCAGTACGTTTGTTCAGGTGCTGATGCTTTCCAGCCTCTTGATCCTGACGCGTGCGCTTTTCGACGCCGGGATTTCATTACCGCAGCTCGGCATGGCCGGCGTCATGGCGACCATCGCAAACCAGATCCCGTTCACACCGGGCGGTATTGCCTTGGGCGAGGGCGCATTTGCTTATTTGTGCTGGTTGATGGACCCGGCGGGAGCAGCCAACGACTATGGAACAGTCGTATTCCTCCAGCGCCTGATGGCGTTGGTGGCGACGATCCCCGGCCTGTTTACCTACATGACCCTTCGAATGCCAAAGGCGTCGAAAAGCCCCGTTAAGTAACAATTTTGCTGGTTTTTGTGCTATTTATTCGGGTGCGCTTTTCGGAATATTGGCCTATTGTCCTAGTTCCAAAAGGGAATTTTCGATGCCGCTGAATGTCCTGGCCGTTCATCCGCCGTACCCTGGCAAGCGCGAAATCGTCTATGTGCCGCTAGGCCTCGGCTACATCATCTCGACCATCGAGCGTGAGGGCCACCGGGTTAAGACGCTCGACATGCACAATCTCGGCCTCACGATGGACGTCGTGGAGCAGGAACTGCGGCGCGGCGTTTACGATCTCTGCATCATGGGTGGCTTCGCGATGCAGGTCGCGGGCATGAAGGCTGTCACGGATATCGTGCGTGAAGTGTCGCCCAAGACGCTGGTTGTCGTTGGTGGCGTTGGCGTCAGCGATATCCCGGAAGTAGCGCTCGACTACATTGGCGCCGACGCGGTCGCGACCGGCGAATGCGAGGCGGTCTTGCCGCAGATGATGGACTCGATCGCGGCTGGACAGCCTTTCCACGACGTGCCGACATTCTTCTATCGGCACAAGGACAAGATCGTCCGCAATCTGAAGGGGCCGGTGGTCGAAGATCTCGATAGCTTGGCCTATCCCGCCTATCACCATTTCGACATCGATTATATCGCGCCACGTTCCTACAACGGCGAAGGTTTCCGTTCCATTCACGCGATGACCTCGCGTGGCTGTCCGTTCCGCTGCAATTTCTGCATCAACTCGGTCATCAACGACAGCAAATTCCAAAAGAAGCTCTATGGCGGGCTGACCGACGAACGTAAGAAAGCATCGCAACGTTTTCGTTCGCCGGCCAGCATGGTCAAGGAACTGACGCACCTCCGCGAAACTTATGGAATAAACGATTTTCATTTTGCCGACGAGGAATTCATTACGCACCGTTCGCGCGTTTTCGAAATCTGCGATGCGTTGAAGCCGCTTGGCATTACGTGGTCGACGTCCGGGCGCGCCGATTGGGCGACGGTCGACAAGCTTACGGCGATGCGCGAGGCCGGTTGCCGTTACGTCCTCTTCGGTGTGGAGACCGGCAGTCAGAAGCTCATGACCGATATGGACAAGAGCGCCAAGCGCGAAAAGGTCATCGATGGCCTCAATGCTGCGCGCACAACGGGCATGAATTTCATCGCGAACTTCATGATAGGCCATCCCGCGGAGACACCGGAAACCGTTGAAGAGACGATCGAGTTCTGCCGCGAAATGGAACTAACGTTCCTGCCATCCTACGTCGTGCTGTTCCCCAACTCGCGGATGTTTCACGAGAATCAGGACAAGATCAAAGGCTGGAAGTGGTATTTCGAGAAACTGACGCAGCTCGACTTTACGCGGCGCGTGTTCATCAACCTGACCAAGATGCCGGATGCTCAATTGGTCAAACTGCGTAACCGGGCGGTTTCCCTTTCTATCGCCTACAAGATGTTTGGCAAGGACCGCATCGCGCTATCGCGTACGATGGCGCCTGTGATCGCGTTCGCGTTGATGCTCGTCGAGGCGAGCCCGAGCAAGGTGCGGTGGGTGGTGCGAAACTTTGCCCGCATGTTGTTCGATCTCAAGGCGTCGAAGGCCAAACAGGTTGCTCCGTTCAATCTCGGCGTATCGCCAGTGTTGTCGACCGACGACGGCTACGAAGTCTCGCTCAAGGAGCTGGAACGGCAGCCGTATAAGGAACTCGAGCGGCAATCGCATCGATAAGCCTGCAGGCAGATGTCGCTGCAATATGGTTAGGTTCTAGAAATTGACATCCGCGCTGCCGCAAAAATTCAACCGCAGTGTTTCTCTGATCGCCTGGGGGCTGAACGAAGAAATTCTTTTAGAAGAATTTCTCGATCGCGCCTTTGCTTTGCTCTCCGTATGCGTGGATGACTTCGAGATCGTTTTTGTCGACGATGGCAGCACGGACCGGACGCCGGAAATCCTAAAGGCCTATGCGGCGAAGGAGCCGCGGCTGAGGGTCATCACCAATGAAGTCAATCTGAACATCGGCCAATCGTCGCGCCGGGCAATTACGGCTGCGACCAAGGAAGTCGTATTCTGGCAGACCGTCGACTGGGCCTACGACATCCGCAATCTCCGAATCTTTCTGGAACTCATGAACCACTTTAACGTGGTTCAAGGTGTCCGGCCGTTGCCGATCCGGCTTCTGAGCTATATTCCGGTCTTGCGCTCCATCTATCGCGTGCGTACGCGCTCCGACAATTTCCGCAAGGCAATCGTTTCTCTGGGGAATTATTACATCCTTCGCATCCTGTTCGGTGCGCCGTTCCACGACTTCCAGAACGTCACTTTTTATCCGACCAAGTTGCTGCAATCGGTCGTATTGTCGGGCGACAGTTCATTTATCAATCCGGAATGCCTGCTGCGAACCTACGAGCGCGGCACGACTTACCTCGAGGTGCCGATTCCGTTTATTCCGCGCACTGCTGGGGAAGCGAAGGGCACGAAGCTTTCGTCAATACGGAAATCGATTCGCGACATCCTGCGCGCCTGGCTGAGCTGGGGCTGGTGTCAGCGCGGAAAGAACCGGCAGGAAAGCAGCCGCCGCATTTTCCGGGTGTGGCAGCCGTTCAATCTCGACGAGAAGGTTATAGAACTGACTGCGCCGTTATTTAAAGAATTTCGCTAAGCGGTCGTTCAGCCTGAATGGTGCATATCGAGTAGGGGAGCGGTGAATATCCGCGAGAGTACGTGGCCACGATCTCCGGAAACGAGCACCTGCACAGGGCGACATATTCCTCAAAGGGTCTGACATGCATGCCGCGATCGCGGCTCACCACGAAGCGTTGGAGAAAGCTTTGATCGGGGTGAAAGCAGGGATCCGCAGTGATCAATCGTCCGCCTGGCTTGAGCGTCATGTAGGCCGCGCGCAAAATGTCGGTCGCGAGCGCGTCGTCAAGATGATGTAGCATGCCGGTCGCGACTGCTATATCGACTCGTGGCAGAGCAAACGAATCGAAATCAGCAACATCGCCACAGATAAACGTGCCGCGTGCACCATATTCGGCAATCGCTCGTTCTATGTACGCTTTGTTGCGGTCCAGGCCGATATAGGAAACGCCCGGCAAATAGCGCAACAAGGCTGCGGGCCCGCACCCGATATCGAGAACGAGGGCACCTGGCTGAGCCCGAATTACATCTTGTGCGAAGCGACGAAGCCAGCGCCGCGCGCCGATGATGTGATGAAACGCCTCATATACCCAAGGGTTTGCCAAAGGGCTCCAAAGACCACGGCGTTCGCTCATGGGCGCTTCATCCCTATCTGCCGGTGAGCGCATAGATCCGTTCCAAGTTGCAGCCGGCGGGCGGTCTGGGTCATTTACGGGCTGGTCGGTCGCCAAATTTGCCAGCCCGCGGTCGTCTCGGCGAGGTGGTAAGCGCGACTGACTGACTTCCGCACGCGATCCTGAAAGTCCTTGCGCGCACCGTCCGGCATTGCCAGCGGCCCGGTCGGCGCGTCGATAAGGATCGACACGGGCCGGCTCTCGAAGATTTTGGCGATGGCCGGGTCGAGAGCCGCGTCGGTGTGAATAAAGCCCCAAAGGCTTCGCGCTGGCGTCGGCTGGAATATGCGGGTCAGCATCGGGACGAATTCAACATTGTAGGTCAGATAGACCACTTTGCCGGGATCTTTAGCATTCAACTCCTGCAGAAACTTTGATTTTTCGAGGAGCGCGTCTGCGGCTGCGCGTGGCAACTGCATTTGAGAAACGACGCCGGCTTCGTGATTGCCTCTCGTCCATGGCGGCGACAGGAAGTCTCGTGTGAAAAAGGCGAGGTTCGAGTTTGTGTGGAATATTGCGACGGAGAGTAACAAGAGCGGGAGCACGTGCGTTACGCGTATGCGCAGTCGCCGCCTCAGGTTGAAGTCGATGGCCGTCCGGCGCAGCGCGGTGCCCACCGAGAAGAGCCGCAGATCAAACAGGTCGATGATCAAGAAGCCATAAAGGAAGAGATGGGTCCATATCTGCCACCAGTTCGGAAAATTGATGTAATAGGCAAACCAGGCGATGAGAATGGTCGCGATTGCGGCACGTAACGCCTGGCGGTGCGACAGCGCGCGCTCGCCGAGTTTTTGAAATGATGCAATCACAATGAAGGCGGCGTGCACAAACATCACGAAGGCGAGCGGGACAAGGTAATAGCCTTCGCGCCAGTACCCTGACGTGAACAGCCGCATGCCGACGTCGCCGCTGACATGGACGAGCAATGTGGTCAGGAGCGTCTGGATATCGGTGGCGAAAGGGAGGCGACCTAAGGCGATCCTGTAGAGAACCAAGTATAAGATAAACGTGGTTATAGCACTGGCCGCCATCAGTAGGATCGGAACCAGCGGAATTTTTCGCATTCGCAATGTGAGATAGACCAGCATGCCGCCGCCGACGGCGATGGTCGTCTCGATGTTGGTCAAAAGGCAGATCATTGCGACGGAACCGAAACACACGGCGGCTGTGTTCGGGCGCAAACGGCCAGCAAGCGCTATCGCAAGAATACCAAACGGTAGCGTCAGAGAGCGGAAGCCTGTTTGATTCGGGTGCCAGATGCCTAGACCTGTCGTCGCCCAATAGGGCGCCGCTAACAGAAGCGCTACAAGAATACCGACATAGTTGCGTGGCCGAAAACAGAAGTAGCCGATAGTGCCGATGACAACGAACGCCACTTGGCAATACTGAACAAAGGCCGCGTGATCGCCGGCGCTCATGGCACCGAAGCGGTGTTCGATCACGCTCATAATCGATGGCATCAGGATGCCGTAGCCAAAGGGAATGTCGCTGAAGAAATTCTGCCCAGCCGCGATATTCGACCCAGGCTGCACCAAGCTGTTGATGTGAAGCTCGATCTGCGCAATCGAATTGGCGTCGGCAACGGGCCAGAATATGGGCCAGACTATAAAGCCGGGAATGATGACGACCGCCAAATAGGCGCCGATCATCAGCAATGCGGCAAGCTCGATCGTGCGCCGACGGATATAGGGCGCGAAGAGCACGAACATGACAAAGCATATGGCGAGGATGATAGCGCCGATGACGATCCACGATTGGATCAGCTTGGCGTAAAGTGCGAGGCCAAGAACCGTCACCAGTAGAGAAAGCCAAATATTGATCGTCGGAACTGCGTATCCGCCGGCAACTTTCAGCAACTGGCGCTGATTGATGACAAAGGCTGCCGCCGACAGGATCGCAATGGCGATGACCGAGGCGAGAAACGCGACACGCTGATCATAGCTGCTTTCTAGCTGATACTGACGAATGAATTCGGCCGTCATCAGTGTCCGGGAACCCGGAGCCGAGATTGGAGCGACCAAAAACACGATCAGGAAGATGGCCAGGACAGCCGCCGCCATTAGGAACGGCAAGGTGCCCCGCGAGAGTTTGAGCAGACTAGGCACTGGCACTCCGGTTTGCTGCGAACTGGAAACGAGCCGTAATACGCAGTTATATCAATAGCTTGTCAAGGGAAGCCTGTAGCTAATTTGTCGGACGCAGGTGGCCGATGAGATCGCCGTCAAGAAGCCGCAGCCGGCAAAGGCCACCTGCTAATAGCGCCACGCCGAATGGCGCTTCCGATGCCTGCTCCCGCCGCACGACGTTCGTCACGATGCCAGCATCGGTGATCAGGCCGGGGAACGGCGACAAAGCGCGTATGGCGCGTTCCGCTTCGTCAACGCCCCATGTGCTGTCCAAGGTACGATCCGCGGCGCCCGGCCGGCCGAACGCAGTCGTATCGGCTTCGTTTTGTAGGGTAGGAGTAGCCGCGCCGCTCTGCAGGTCGCGCACGGTGTGGACGGCCACTTTGGCTGCCAACGCAGCCAGGCGATGCCGCAAGCTGCCCTGCGTTTCCGTTTCTGACATGTCGATTGATTCACGCCGCAGGATGGGGCCGGCGTCCGCCGTATCTGTCATCATGTGAGCCGTGACGCCCGTCTGCTTTTCCCGATTGCGGATCACCCAATAGAACGGATTGGGGCCGCGATAGCGCGGCAGCAACGATGGGTGCAGATTGATTGGCCAGCGGACGCCTTGCAGGATGGGCGCGCGCAGCATCCGGTGATAGGTCGCGCAGAGCACTATGTCGGGTAGGTCGGCGACAACTTTCTGCTCGCCTTCTGCCCCAAACAGATATGGAACATGCAGGCGATCGGCCACGTCGGTCAAAGACTTTTCGTCGTAATAGGGGTACGGGCCCGTCTCGGCGCGCGTGACCAGAAGTTCCGGTTTCAGCCCTTCCGCGCATAGCGCCGGCAAAACTGCGTTGCCGAATCCCGTCAAGGCAAACAGGACGATGCGTGGCGTGGTCATCGCGCGTTTCCGATGTAGCGCTCCCACCACATCTGAAAGCTCACCAGATTCCAGATGCGACCGGCGAGGCCGGTTTCGCCGCCATAATATCGGGTCAATAGGTGGGCGACCGCCTGGGGATCCAGCATACCGTGCCGCGTCAGCCGCGCAGGCGACAAGGCATCCTTTACATAGCCTTTCAGCGATTCCAGCAGCCACTCGTTGATCGGCATGACAAAGCCTTCCTTCGGCCGGTCAACGAGGCCGGGGGGAAGGAGATCAGCAACAGCATCTTTCAGAATGCTTTTGACGCGCCCTTGCTTGATCTTCATGCGGCCGGGGAGAGTCGCAACATATTCGATCAGCCGGTGATCGAGAAATGGTGGCCGGACTTCCACTGAATGCGCCATGGACAGCCGGTCGACAAAGGGAAGAACCTGATCGGGCAGGAGGGTCTCGAAATCAGTGAACAGTGCGCGATTGAGCGGGTCGGCGCTTTGGCACTCGCCATAAAGCGTCCGTAGGTCGGCTTCGGTACTGTTGTCGCCGATCGCCGCGAGCATGGCAGGTGTGTAGAGCGAACGCTTGGCGGCGTCATCGGCAAAGAACAGGCCCATGCGGCGCGCCGCTTCATCACCGCGTGCAATGAGGCGGCGCAGGCTCGGCCATTCGCCTTCATATCCGACAAGCGGACCGGTTGGTCCCGGCTGATCCAGCAGCGCCGGGTTCTTGAGGGCGGCCTCAAGCGGCTGTGCCATGCGGTGAGACAGGTAGCTGCCGAACAATTCGTCGGCGCCGTCGCCGGACAGGGCGACCTTCACGTGTTTCGAGATCAGCCCAGTCAGGAAGAAGGTCGAGATCACGCCGGAGAAGGGTTCGTCGAACGCGCCCAGAATAGCATCGAGATTTTCCGGCACGTCTTCAAAGCGGACGAGCTGCTCGTGATGTTCGGTTTCGTACATCGACGAAACCTGACGCGCAAAAATGCGGTCGTTGTCTTTGTTCGGCAGCTTGTCGTCATAGACCAGGGTGAAGGTCTTTACGTTGCGCGCGCCCAGCCCGCTCATCAGAGCAACAACGCTTGATGAGTCTACGCCGCCCGAGAGATAGGCGCCAACCGGAACGTCGGAGCGCATCTGGAGGCGCACGGAGTCTTCAAGCAAAGACCGGATCTGCGCAGCGGCATCGCGCTCGCTGATCGTTTCATCTTCGCGGAATTTGACTCGCCACCAGCGGCGTGTTTCGAACTTGCCGTCCTGGTGGACCAGCAGTTCGCCGGCGCGCAATTGGCAGATCGCCTTGAACGCGCTGCGCGGCGCCGGAATGTTCTTCAGCGTGAAATAATGATGGATTGCGACTGGGTCCGGTTCGCGGCTGATCCCGGGATGAACCAACAGAGCCTTTGGCTCAGACCCGAACGCGATTCCACTCCCCAATGGCGCAAAGTAAAGCGGCTTGATGCCGGCGCGATCGCGCGCAAGCAGCAGGCGGCGGCGCGGCGCATCCCACAGCGCGATGGCAAACATGCCGTTGAGCCGTTCCAAGAACGCATCGCCGTATTGTTCGTACAGATGTACGATGACTTCGGTATCGGAATGGTCAGTGCGGAAGCGATGTCCGGCTGCGACCAGTTCGGCGCGCAACTCAAGATAATTATAAATCTCGCCGTTGAAGACGACGGAAACCGAGTTGTCTTCGTTGAACATCGGCTGGTGGCCGGTCGCCACGTCGATAATCGACAGGCGGCGCATGCCGAGCGCCACACCGTTTTCAGCCCAGAGCCCGTCCTCGTCGGGGCCGCGGTGAACCAGCGTTTGGACCATGGGCGCCAACCGCTCGATCCCGCCCGGGCCGACAAATCCGCAAATTCCACACAAACCGCTAATCCTCTTGAGATTGGAGCCCGGCCGGGCAGGGGGCGTCTAAGCGGGTTGGGCCAGGATGGCGGAGCATTCCTCCCCGACGTTTAGGACGAGGTCAAGCGCGGACATCAAGGGGAGAAATGGGCCATGCAGTTGGGGGTATTCGGGGTGCTGGAAATCCTGCCATTCGACCTGGATGCCATGCTCAGTGAACAGGCCGACGTCGAGGTAGGACTGTGCGGCATTGCCCGAAAAATAGGTCGTGGCGCCGAAATATTGGCACAGGGCCAGCAGCCTCGCATTGCGGTCGCCGCCGATGCCCAATTCCGACGACCGATGCATCGGCCGCTCCAGGCCGAACCAGCCGCACATCAGCTTGCTTGCTGCAATGTCGAGGTCGGCCAGCCGGTCCCAGGGCCGCTCAAGGAGTTCTGTGAGTGCCGGCAGATAGGCGTCCCGATGCTGGGACGCCGCATAGGCCTCGGCGATCGTCTTGAGGTGCTTGCGCGCCCACGGAATAGTGTTGGTGATTTCGACATCGTGGATGGCCTGGCTCATACGGCCTTTGGTACGCACCGGCACCGTGAGCCAGACCGGGCCGGAGGCGGCTTTTATGCGATTGCGATTACGCCAGCCATTCTTGTCGTAGGAAACATCATCGTAGAAAACAAAATGGTCGCAGCGACGAACCTGATCGAAAAACCCGAGCCAAGGGAGATAGCTCGGCTGTAAGACGACCAACGTCGTCATCGGCTGCCTCCGAGGCAAGGCGTCAATGATATTCCTTTTGGCCCGCGGCCGAGACGATGGGGATCTGGCGCATCCAAATCTGCTTTTCCCACCAGGCGCGATTGGTCTTGTACCAATCAATCGTTGCCTTCAGTCCGCTTTCCCAATTCATCGCCGGTTGCCAGCCAAACACCTTATTGATCTTTGTGGCGTCGCCGGAGTGACGAATGACTTGTCCTGGGCGGTCGCCGCGGAAAACGATGGACTTCTTATCGCCACCCATCACCTTCAGGATGTCCTGGGCGATCGAGTAAACGGTTCGATGTGTGCCGGTGGCGATGTTGAATACTTCGCCGTCGACTTTCGCGGCATCGGCGTGGAGAACAGCGTCGACGGCGCGGCAGATATCTTCAACAAAGACGAAGTCGCGCGCCGCATCGCCCGCTCCGTGAACGGTTAGTTCCTCGCCGAGCAGCATGCTGGTGATGAAGCGCGGGATCACTTTTTCCAGATGTTGACGCGGTCCGAAGCTATTGAACGGACGAATGATGGTCGCTGGAATGCGATAGGTCGCCCAATAGGAATAGACCAGCCGATCCGCGCCGCACTTGGCACTGGCATAGGGGCTCATTGGCTTGAGCGGGTGCTCTTCGTCCATCAGCGGCGCTTCGGCCGTGCCGTAGACCTCGGAGCTCGAAATGTGAATGAAGCGCTTGACCTGTCCGTTCGCCTTCAAGACCGCATTGGCGATGGTGTGAGTGCCAAGCACGTCGGTCTGGAAAAACAGGCGATTGTCGTAGATCGACCGGGTGACATGCGTCTCGGCTGCGAAATGCACGACGTAGTCGGCTTGTGCGACCAGCGTATCGACGAGTTCGGCATTGACGACATCGCCGTACCAGAAGCGCATGCGCGTGTTGTCGATCTGCCGCATTTCCGGCGGCAGGTTGTCCGTCGAGCCCGCATAGGTCAGGGCATCAAGAACGACGATGCGGTAGTCCGGATACTTCGCGGCGATGTAATGAACAAAATTGCTGCCGATGAATCCGGCGCCGCCAGTGATCAATATCGTGGTCATCTATTTACGCCCATTTCGGCACAACTTATTGTCGCGGACCACCTTAAAGCACGGCCGCATTTCTTGCCTTGCAGAAGAACCAATCAGAGTTAATGCGGCAGAATGCGGCGCATCAAGTGGAAGTCGTCGCCAGTGGTTCCGATCCCATTCGACAGTACTATTGGAGGTTTTCTGGCTATAGCGGAAGGGACCGAGCAAGGATATGAAGCATCGAATTGGAGGTAATTCAAGCTTGACTTTCGGCCTCAATAACTGAATGAAATGCGGCAAAAGAAGCATGGTTTGAGACTTAAACGGCGACCCAGAACGCAGGTTTCTTCGCCGATTCATGGACATTTTACGCTTACGGGGGCGTTTCTTTTGACCTACATCGTCGACGACAGCTGCATCAAATGTAAGCTCATGGATTGTGTCGAGGTGTGCCCCGTAGACTGCTTCTACGAAGGCGAAAACATGCTCGTCATTCATCCGGATGAGTGTATCGATTGCGGTGTCTGCGAGCCCGAGTGTCCGGTGGAAGCGATCAAGCCCGATACGTCGCCGAACCTGGAAAAGTGGGCAGAGGTGAACGCTAAATACGCAGCACTTTGGCCGAATATCACGGTCAAGCGTGAGCCGCCCGCGGACTCGAAAGAGTGGGAAGGCAAGCCGAACAAAGCGGCTTTGTTTTCGTCCAATCCGGGGCAGGGTGATTGAGGTTTAAGTCGAGCCGGCGGCTGTATGACTACGCATTAAATTTGTTGCCGTGCCCAACGCCAGGTTTGTGGCAAATCGAGTGACGCCCAGATGATCTCCAACACCGGCAGCGTCCCGTTTTATCGCCATGACCTCGGCGAGGCCGAGCTTGAGATGGTTCGCGAAGTTCTCGCTCAGCCTATTCTGACCACTGGCGAATATGTGGAACGGGTCGAACGGAAGTTAGCCGAGTATCTCGGCGTTCCACATTGCCTTTGCGTCACCAGTTGCACCGGCGCGCTGCACATGTCGCTTCTCGCTCTGGACATCGGGCCGGGCGACGAAGTGATCACGACGCCGATGACATTCATTGCGACGTCGACGTCGATCCTGGAGACAGGCGCCAAGCCAGTTTTCGTCGATGTCGAGCCGGAGTCGGGCAATCTCGATGCCGCCAAGGTTGAGGCTGCGATTACGCCGCGTACTAAGGCGATCATGCCGGTCCATCTATTCGGTTTGATGTGCGATATGCGGGCTCTGCGCGATATTGCCGACCGGCATGGTCTCGCGATAATCGAAGACGCCGCTCATTGCGTCGAGGGAATTCGCGACGGTGTGCGGCCCGGGGGACTCGGGGGGACAGCATGCTTCAGTTTCTACGCGACCAAAAATCTGACCTGCGGCGAAGGCGGCGCCTTGGTTGTCCGTGACGACGCGCTTTTCGAGAAGCTCAAGCTTCTTCGCGTCCACGGCATGACCAAGATTGCGGCCGATCGTGCCCGCGAGGGCTACACTCATTGGGACATGGTCCTGATGGGCTGGAAATACAACATGAGCAATATTGAAGCTGCGCTTTTGCTTCCGCAGTTCGATCGTCTTGCCGACAAGCTCACCAGCCGTAAGGCGCTCGCCCACCGCTATGCTTCAAAGCTCGCTGGAATTTCCGGCGTCCGTATACCCACGCTGTCGTCCGGTCCTGACGATGTCCATGCTCACCATCTGTTTCCGATCTTCGTGGATGGGGGCCGGCGGGACGAAGTGGTCGCAGAGTTGCAGCGGCGAGAAGTGGGCGTCGTCGTGAACTATCGCGCGATCCATCTTCTCAAGTATTTCCGGGAAAATTTCGGCTTCAAACCAGGCGACTTTCCAATCGCCGAACAAATCGGCGATGCGGCTATTTCTTTGCCGTTTTATCCAGCAATGACGGACCGCGAGATTGATATCGTGGCCGACCATCTGCACACGATCCTGGATTAGTCAGTATACCGCTGGTATCGCGCGTTTGCCGCGGCGTGGAACTTAAGTTCATTTTTTAGGCCAGCAGTATTCGTTAATGGAATTTCACGGCTTGCCGCCGCTTAACCGTGGGTCTGCTTTACGGCGTAGCCGGAGGACTTTGGCTTGCGATGGTAGCCAATTCGCGCTACGGCTTTGGATCGCGTAGGCAGATTGGGGCTGCGCTAAACCCTCCGCACTGGAACTCGGTTAATGGTCGATTTTGCAAGCCTTCCCAAGCACTTGGACGATGAGACCCGGCGCAAGGAACTGCTCAGTATTGAGCGGAAGCTGGTCGAACATCCGTTCCCGCCCCAGCTTGTGATCGAGAACACCTCGATCTGCAATTTGACATGCATCCATTGCAGCCACCGCGAACTGATCCGCAAGAAGCGGCATATGGATCGCGGGCTCTATAACAAGATCGTCGAGGAAGTCGGCCGCGAACTGCCGAACTGCGAGATCTGGCCGACCTTCTACGGCGAAGCCCTCATCATGGGCTACAAGAACGAGCTGTGGGATCGCCTGGAATACGCCGACAAGGTCGGCTGCAAGAACCTTGTCCTGAATTCCAACGGCACTTTGCTTGACCGCTGGGACCAGATCGATCGGATTCTGAATTCGCCGCTGAAGCGCTTCATCATTTCGCTCGACGGGCTATCGAAGGAAACCTTTGAGTTGATCCGCGAAAAGGCTAAGTGGGACGAAGTCTATCCCGCCGTCGAGCGGCTGTGTGCCGAACGCATTCGCCGTGGTCAGAAGTACCCGGCCATCACCGCCCAGTTCTCGGTCATGCCGCAGAACGCCCACGAGGTCGAGGCCTATCGCAAGTATTGGCACGAGCGTGGCGCCGAAGTGAAGGTGCGCCCGATGCTTGAGTGGACCCGCACAGGTTCGGTCCGCACGGACACGATCGCGCACGACCGCGAGTTTCGGATCGCTTGCCCGTGGGGCAATAACACGATGGCTATCCATCAGGATGGCAGCGTAGTGGCCTGCGCCATCGACTACGAGGGTCGCCTGAAGGTCGGCAATGTAAAAGACATTTCGGTCAAGGAAGCCTGGCAGCGTCTTGGCGAGCAACTGCGCAAGGTGCACCGCGAGCATCGCTGGAAGGACCTTCCGGATATCTGCAAGGGCTGTGGCGACTGGCAGGTTGCGGGCGCAAACTACGAAGAGGAAAGCGTCGAGGGAACCCGGCCGTTCTGGTACTACGACGACGAGTCCAAGACGCCGAAAGACGTCCAGGCCGCGGATCTTATGTGATTTCAGAAAGTCATCTGATGACTGATGTAACGACTGAAGTGACAGCCGCCGCCACTCCCGCACATGAGCCCTATGGGCTTCGGCCGGAGGCAGCTAACTATCCCATGATGCTGGTGCTGTCGTTTGCCTATCCGTGCAATGCGCTTTGCCCGCACTGCCCCTATACGAATTCGAACATCCGCAAAGAGTATCGTGACGCGCCCTATATGTCGGATGAGATCTTCAAAAAGATCGCCGACGAGTCGGGTCCGCATGGGGCCTATCTCCGGATTTCCGGCGGCGGCGAGCCTATGCTGCACCCGAAAGCCACCGAGCTGCTGGTCTATGCCAAGAGCAAAGGCTGCAAGATCGGTTTGATCACGAACGGCTCGCTGTTCGACGAAGCCAATTCGCGGGCGCTGCTCGCAGCTGGCGTCGACATGATCGAATTCTCGGTAGACGCCTGCGATCCGGCGGCCTACGGAATTTTCCGCAAGGGCCTCGATTGGGACCTTCTGCTGACCAACTTCAAGCGGATGGTCGCGCTGCGCAAGGAAATGCGCAGCACGTCCAAGATCGTTTGCTCGGCGGTGAACCAGGACGGCGTGGACATCAACGAAATCGAGAAGTTCTGGGTCGACGGGTTGGGCGCGGACTATCTGATCAAGCGCAAGTTCTTGACCTGGGGCGGCAACACGACGCTCGACGGTGGGCGCTCCGCCGATCCGCTGCCCTATCTCGACACTGAAGATACACCGTGTCCCTTCATTTTTGAGCGTTTGAACATCGATAGCCGCGGCAACGTGATGGTGTGCGGTTACGATATCTCCGCCAACACATCGATGGGTACCGTCGCCAACGGTTCGATCGCCGAGATTTGGCATGGGCCTGGGTTCAAGTTTTATCGCGAGAAGCATCTGGCCGGAAAGGGCTCGGATATCCCGCTGTGCCGCGGCTGTCCCGACTGGAAGTACCGGTCGTGGAACCACAATTACTGGAAGGTCGTTGCCAACGCCGAGAAAGCCCGCGAGAGCAAATTCGGCCTCGGCATTCACGACGATGCCGGCAGCGCAGTAGAGACTTGACGGTTTACGATGGGATTGAAGATTTCCGGCCGCCTCTTCTACGGGCCATCGTCGATCGACCAGGTGGTTGTGAAGAAGAACCACAATCCTGCGGTGTTCGCGATCGTGAGCCGCACCGGTGATCCTTGGAATCCGATCTTCCGGCTTTTGGATGTAGGCTATAGCGGCGCCGAAGGCATGATCTTGTCCGGTCATCCCAAGGTCGGCCAGTGGGAGGCGGAAAACGACGGCGAGCTCCAGGTTTATCTGCTGGATCTCAAGCGGCAAGAGGGCGACCCGGCGGAGCGGGCGACAGCCATTATCGAGGAGTATCGGCAAAGCTATCAACCGCCGAAGGGGTTTATCTCGCTGGCGGGTTAATTTCGCTGCTATTTCGATTGCTCGGACGGGCTTCTCCCGAAGGATAAAAGTAGCGCCTTGGAAATTCCGTTTCGGTCTTATCTCGGCCTAAAATAGAATTACCGTTTTGCGAGTATTGGACTGGCCTGAATGTCGTTTGCACCCGCAGGTTCAGGCTATCGCGCCGATATTGATGGGCTTCGTGGCATTGCCGTCTTAACCGTCGTCGGCTTCCACACGTTTCCTCAATTTGTTCCGGGCGGCTTTGTCGGTGTCGATATATTCTTTGTCATTTCCGGGTTTCTGATTTCCGGCATACTTTTAAAGTCGCTCGAGGCCGGCACGTTTTCGTTCCTAGATTTCTACAGTAGACGTATCAAGCGGATTTTCCCGGCTCTCGCTGTTGTCCTTCTGACGACGTGGGCGATCGGATGGTTCGTTCTGCTTGCCGACGAGTACCAAAATCTGGGCAAGCATATTGCGGGTGGCAGCGCTTTTATATCGAATTTCATTCTCTGGAATGAGTCCGGATATTTCGACACCGAAGCGCAACTTAAGCCACTGCTACATCTGTGGTCGCTCGGCGTTGAAGAGCAGTTTTATATTTTATGGCCGATCTTACTGCTGATTTCATGGAAGCGGCGTCTGAATATTCTGGTCGTGATTGTAATATTCGGATTTGTCTCGTTCTCGTTCAATGCTGTGCAAATTGTCACCAGCCCAATTACGGCCTTCTACCTTCCGATGAGCCGCATGTGGGAATTGATGTTGGGAGCGTTGCTGGCATTCGGCGAGAGCAATGGCCAAAGGTGGCGGCCTGCCTTTCGCCCGTGGATACAGCGCTATAATCCAAACATAGAAGCGGTGCTTCTCAATTTTACGGCCGCCTGCGGAATTGCGTTGATCGTTGTATCGGTCGCCTATCTCGATAAGTCGATGAAGTATCCCGGCTGGTGGGCTCTTATGCCGACCCTTGGGGCATTCTTGCTCATGGCGGTTGGTAACGATGCCTGGATCAATCGTAACATTCTTGCAAATCGCCTTTTGGTTTTCGTCGGTCTTATCAGTTACCCGCTGTATCTATGGCACTGGCCACTGCTGTCATTTGCCGAAAATATTTATGCGCAGAATCCTCCCCGCGAAATAAAGATTGCTGCGGTCGCTCTGGCGATGGTCTTGGCTTGGCTAACCTACGAGTTCTTCGAAAAGCCGATCCGGCATGGACGATTTTCCAAGCTCAGAAGAAGCGTTCCAATCGCGCTGATAGTTTCAACGGTGTGTGTCGGTGCGCTGGGTGTGGCGACTTATTTGATGGATGGGTTTCTGAACCGATTTCCGCAGGTCTGGCAAAATCTGACAAATTATAAATTCGACTATAACCGTGAATACCGCACCGGCCGATGCCTTCTGGGCGCCGGTCAAACCGAAAAATCATTCACGGCGGACTGTGTTGATCCGCCAGAGTCGCCTGGACAGCCGTTAATTTTTCTATGGGGCGATTCTCATGCGGGCGCGCTCTATCCCGGTTTTAAATCGATCCAAAAATCCGAGGGGTTCTCACTCGGGCAGCTCACGACCAATTCCTGCCCGCCCTATATAGATTATGATGCGCCAAATCGCGCACCGTGCCGGCCGATAAATGATTTTGTGTTGAGGAAGATTCTCAATCTAAAGCCGAAGATCGTATTTCTTCATGGAAGTTGGGGCTTCTATGGTGAGGCGGCTAGTCGAGAGAAATTCCCTGAAACCGTGAAGTTGCTGAAGGATGCGGGCATCGAAATAGTGCTTATTGGACCGGTGCCAATTTGGAATCCGTCTTTGCCGAAGGCAATCTTCGAGGCTTACAAAAGTGAGTGGCCGCATCGAATTCCCGCCAGAATGAATAATATAGCAACGGAAACCGTTCGGCAGACAGACAGGTTCATGCGGGATATCGCGGCAAACAACGCAATCACTTACTTCTCTGCCTTTGATGCATTCTGCAATGCGGGGGGCTGCTCGACCTTTGTCGGTGGCGAGCCCGTTGCCTGGGATAGCTCGCATCTAACGGGCGTCGGGGCGGACTATCTTGTCCAAGGAATGTTTGAAAAGCTGCAGCTGCAGCTGCGGCCGCTTAAGTGACATTAAATCATTCTCAGCTTATTTTATAAACGCTTGGTGGCTTCTCAGAAAATCCCGGCTGATCGAAGCCATTCCATGTCCCGAATTCGCTTCGTAGATGCGCTCGATCCGCTCGCGTAATTTAAAATCTTCCGGGTCGTAAATTTTAGTCTGCTCAAGCCGGGCAAACATCTCACAAACGGCGGCATGAATGTCGTCCGGTGTGTTGTCTTCCACCACGACGTTTTCGCGCCGCTTTAGATAGTCGATGGAATTGCAATAGCCGAAAGGCTCACTCAGCGTTTCGGACAAAGTGAGATGGCTGTCGTCGCTGAGGCGCCGATAGAGTTTGGGAATGAAGATGTCTTGCGGATGCCATGGCCGTTGCGCCGGCGGCCACCAATTTGTGAGAACACAAGGAACGCCGTAAATCGGGGGAACATACGCCGGCCCGGACGACGTCCCGATGAAAAAGCGGGCGCTCGCGAAAAGGTAGATATCCATCCAGTCGGAGCGAATGTCGCTGTGGCAATAATCGAGGACATTGGGCATTGGCGCCAATGGCGTCATTGTCGGGTCGCCCATGCGAATGACCCATCCGCCGCGGCGCGTGACTTCCTCGATCGCAGGCAGGTAGTCGGCAATGCGCGCATTCAGGACATTATGCATGTCTGAATGCATGGGTTTGGATGCCGCTTCGCGGACGTGCAAAGCGACGTACCATGCATTGGTCGGAACGCCGGCCTTTTCCAGCGTCAGCCGCCCTCGGTGGGCAACGTCTTCTGGAAAGCTGAGGATCGGTCCTCTGTTTTCGGCGTACCAGCGTCGATAGGTCTTGGCCGCGGCCTCCCAGTAATGGGCCGTCGAACCATCGGCGAGTAGGGGACCGCGAAAGTCGAAGCACAATGCTTCGAGGGAGTCCGGCGGCAACGGAAGATCCGCTTCTGGTATCACTATTGTCAAATGAGGCCGCCACTGTTCCAGCAGAAAGCGGTTGGGGACCTTCACATCCGGCGGGACATATAAAATTGTGTCGTAGATCGAGCGGCCTTCAAGAATTCCCAATTTAATTGGGTAGTCGATTTCGGCAATGTGCCCGAATGAGCCGGCCCAGGTTCTATCAAGATATCGCAGCGGGCTTTCAGTCAGCCCAAACGCCTTCACCTGCTCTTGCCGGATTGCGTTGGCGCGCGCGAATACAGCAACACCTTCTTTGTAGCGTCCGAGCCCGACAATCAAAACCAGAGCGGCCATAAAAAAATGACCCGGGTCGGTACTCGTTTCAATGCTTCGGCGAAAAGCTTCCCACGCTTCTTCGGTCTGGCCTTCGTCGAGGCGCCTGTGGCCTTCGAGAAAATGCTCGAACGCTTGGTCCCGAGCGTTAACCTCACGCGCATGAGCGCTGACAATTGGGACATTCAAATTTGGAAGCGTCTTCAAGTAAGATCGGCGAACAATTGGACGCAAGATAAAATACGGTACCGCCGCCAACCGGGAAGGCTGACGGATGGTCTTCAGAGCTTGAATGAAAAGGAAAGTCGCGGTCGCCGTGATATGGGCCGCCAAAATCTTGGCCGCCCGGCCAAGAAGCGAAAACATGGTCCCGCCCGGCAAGGTGAAACGCCCCAATTGCTCCATGTCCCCGCTGTCTCGCTATCGAGTACCCTTGAATACGCCTCGATGTCTAGGGGGCTGGCAATGCGCCTCAATGAGGCGGCTCGTCCAGCCGCCATTGCTATGGCGATCTCGCAGTCCTTGTTCGCGGATCGGCTTTTTCCGGACCCTATTGGTGGGCCCATTGCGGAAGCAGATTTTGGGCCAAATTGCCGCAAGGGCTGGTCAAAATTAGCCTCATTTGCTATGGGGGCGAAGGAAAAATGGGCCGTTGGTTCCCCTATTGAGGCTGGAGCACGAATTAGCATGCTTGACGCAAGTGCGTATCGCTCGAACGAAACAAACGCGAAAAGGGCCATCGCGGATTGGCGACTTTCCAATATCAACGACCCCTATATTTTTCAAAACCAGGGCTTCCCGGTCCGCGTCGATTCATTTTTGGACTTGGCGCAAATTCTCGACACGATGCAGGAGGATCGCTTCGACTTCTATATTAAGGAAATCGGCGGCTTCACTGAAGAGGACAAAGAACTTTTCGTAAAGGTCTGTCTCGACTACGTCGATTTCTATCATTCGGTATTTCAACGGGACCGCGTGGTGTTGCCGCTTTCGACGATGATGGCGCACTTCGTCATCTATAAAAAACTGTCCGGTTTCTCGCCGAATTTTAGCCGCTTGCTCGAATTGGGACCCGGCTGCGGCTACTTGAGTTTTTTCCTCCGCGACCACAAGTCGCTCGTCGATTACACCCAGATCGAATCGACCGAAAGTTTCTATCTCCTACAAAGCCACATCAACTCGCATATCTTCGGCTCGCGCTTCGATGAGCATGCGCTCTCCAAGCACGCTCTCAATGACCATGGCGCCTATCACCCCAAACTGAAATGGCACAACCCGTTTCATTACGAAGAGCAAAAAGTCGTTAGCATTGCGCGAGATCCCGTCTGCAATCACTTCCCGTGGTGGCGTATCGGCGATGTAGCTAAACGAAAATACGACATCGTCAGTTCTAACGCCAATCTCAACGAGTTCAGCCGCGAGGCGCTGTTTCAGTATTTGTCGCTGATCCGCGATGTCTTGTCCGACGATGGCGTCATCATCTCGCAGTGTTTGGGCGGTGGCCCGCCGACATACGATTCCATTTTCGCAAATATGAAGTCGGCAGGCTTTGTTCCCGTGGGACTGGTCCAGATTGACAATGTACCTGGCCGCATTTTCGTCGTTACCAACGGCATCTTTGTCGGTGAGAAGCATCCGCTCTATGCGAAATTCGTCGACCGCAAGCCGACGTTCCCGATGCTGGAGCGAGATCTTGAGTTCATAAACAAGATGTACTTCATCAACGAAGAGAATGCCGAGCGTAAGAAAGTCTATTCGACCGCGGAAATTATGGCCGCGATCTCGGACGGATATAAGAACCGTCGTCAATACCCCGAACTCGCCCGTTCGAAGCCGACGCTGGCATCCAGTGAACAAAAAGGCGGCTCCGGAAAGTCGAGCAATGGCGGCCACTCCAAAGCAGCCGCTCAGCCGGACAAAACGCCTGCCGAAAAGCCCGATGTGGCCGCTTCAAAAGGACACATGAAGGAAGTTGGCCGTCTTCAACGGATTGCCCAGAAGGAAGTTGGCTACGTGCCGCAGCCTCAGATTGCTGCCAACGGCTCGACGCCTACCGCAGACGTCGAGGGGCTGCGGGGAACGCTCGCCTACATGTATTCCTCGAAATCATGGCGATTTACAGCGCCAATTCGAAAAGTCGGAAACCTCATGAGAGGGCGAGGACTTCAATCGGATTCCATGGAAGCTAGCCGTTTGAATGCGATTTACAGCGCTCAAATCCTCAAGGGCGAAATAGAGGCGCTGCAATCCTCGACATCATGGCGGATCACTGCACCGCTGCGGTTCGTCATGCAACTCGGCAGCCGCAGGTAGTTCTAGTCTTGCCGCGGAGCCCGTTTTGGCGCGGTTGCAATTCAGCGGCACGATAGTTGACCAAGTAAGGTAAGGCGTTCGTGGAAAATCCCTCGCTTCTCGATCATCTGCCACGCGATTTTGTTAAAGTCGCTAAAAAATACTCTTCGAAAGGGGTGGAGCTCTTTCACCTCAATCCGAGAATGATCGAGAGGCAGGACGCTCTTATCGCCAAAACGGTACACAAATTTTTCCAAAGCACCGAAGCGCTTCGGCACATCGACCTCGATACGGTTACGAAGGCGACGGGTGAATTTCGGGACGTGTTCCTCGAGAGTCCGGTGGATATGAATTCCGGCGGCGCAAACTTTCCGAGCGGTATTAATCTGTTTCTGATGACTCGTTGCTTGACGCCGGGCTTGATTGTCGAGAGTGGCGTCTACAAAGGCCAGTCGTCCTATTTTCTGTCGAAGGCATGCCCGAAAGCAACGATCCATGCGTTCGATCCAAATCTGCAGGATGCTGCTCGGACCCCCGGCGTGAACTATCATGCGAGCGATTGGATGCAGTCGGATATCCGCTGCGGTACGGACGCAAAGGGGCTTAGCTTCTTCGATGATCATCAGAACCAAGCAAGGCGTGTTCTTCAGACTTTCGAGCGTGGGTTCAAGTACATGATCGTCGACGATTCATGGCCGATGGAAACAATAACGGGCTGCGGATGGCCGCCGATTCCCTCGATCGACATGATCGTCAACGATTCGCTGGAGCTGGACGAAGTCGTTAAGTGGGTGGAGTTCGGCAGGATGTGGACTTACGTCCATACGCCAGAGATGCGAGATTTGTGCTCGCGGGCCCGGCGCCTTATCAAGGCTGCATACGAGGTTCCTTCGTTATATCGGGAGACGGGAATAGCTCCCACTTCGGCCTACAAGTTTGTCGAACTCGCTTAGGGAAAATCGCAATGCTTTTAGTGAACGCAAATCGAATCGATATTCTGACTTGTATGGCCCCGGGCGGCATTGCCGGCGAAATCGGAGTCGCTGAGGCGTTTTACGCCGGCCACCTATTGACCTACCTGAAGCCGGCCAAGCTGCACCTGATCGACCCGTGGCGGTTTCAAGCAATCCCGGATTACGTGATGGACGCGAACAATACTTCTGATGAAGAAGGAGACCGCAGATGCGAGGCCGTCCGAACAAAATTTGCCGAGCCCATTAGCGCTGGCGTTGTAGAAATTCATCGCGGATTATCCACGGAGGTCGTGGATACTTTTCCGGACGGATACTTCGATTTCCTTCACGTCGATGCCATCCACACTTACGAAGGATGCCTGGCGGACCTCCGTGCGTTCGATAAAAAAGTGAAGCGTAACGGTCTCATCACCGGGCATGACTTTCAGACGATACCGATCGCAAGGGCGCATCATAATGGCGTCGTTAGAGCCGTGAACGATTTCGTGACTGAAACCGGCTACACGTTTCTTGCTCTCACGTTTGAAGAGGCGCCAACTTACGTGATCGCAAAAGACCCGGACTCGCCGGCCGTGATGAATTTTGTTGCCGCGCTGGCGAAGAGATATCTCGTGATGGCGCAAATCGCCAACGCGGAGCAAAAGGCCTTCGAACAAGTAGAGGCTCCATTTGCTCCGCAAAAGTATATTTTCTCATTCAATTAGATGACCGGCACCGCTCCGACGAGCATCGTCTAAGCCAACGGTAGCGCAGGGTGCTATCTGTGGCTAAGTCAAAGCTCGGATTTGTGGATGCCTATATTCTAAGTCACTTTTTCGCTTGTGGATTGTATATCGCAATGCCTACAATGTTTGGGTGATCGATTTTATTTTCTACCGGCGGTAAAGAAATGGCGAAGCAAGAATCATGACTCCCCAGGAACGTTTTGCAGTGACATGTGCTTGGAATGCCGTCTGCGTGGCCGGGGCGCTCTACTATTTGAGCGGTAGCATTGTCAAAGCCGGGCTTATCGCAGTTTTCGTCTACTTCTCGTCTCTGCTCGGCTACGGGCTACGGTGGCTTATGCCGGGTGGATTTGCCGTAACGATCTTGGCCTGTGCAGTTGTGTTAGGGTTTCCGCACCCCGAACAATGGCCCGAGCTGTTTAGGTCGGCGGTAGAGTCGCTCAATAGTGTACGGTCGTCGTTCGTTTCGGGCGCGCACTAAGGCCGACAAATTTCGGTGGCCTCGCTTGATCACTCCAGCAGAAATGCGTGCTTCTTCAGGAAGGCGCGTACAAGAAGCGCCGCGCCATGTACATTGTTTGATTGGTAGATGTACTGCGCCTTTTCGCGCAGCTTCATATCGTCCACGTCGTAATTAATTTTGTTTTCCAGACGCTCCAGCATTTCGATAACGGCGGCGCGAATGTCTTCCGGCGAATTGTCGACGACCTCTACACGCTGAGTCTTTTTCAAATAGGGGATGGAGTTACAATAGCCAAATGGCTCGCGAAGCGATTGCGATAGCGTTAGGAGCTTCTCGTTGTCCATCTTGCGGTAAAGTTTCGGGATAAAAATATCTCTGTTATGCCAAGGTCTTTGCGCTGGCGGCCACCAGTTAGTATGCACGCAAGGTACGCCAAAGTCGGTCGGCACGTAGGCAGGCCCAGACGAAGTGCCCACAAAGAACCGTGCTGAGGCGCATAAGAAAATGTCCATCCAGTCCGAACGGTCGTCGCTCTGACAATAGTCAAAAACATTCGCGGCCAACGGGAGCGCCCTCATGGAAGGGTCTCCCATGCGAATAACCCAGCCGCCACGCCGCGTGATCTCTTCGATCGCCGGAAGGTAGTCGGCGATACTTGCATTCAATACATTGTGCAGATCGACGTGATATTTTTTTGAACCCGCTTCCCGAACATGGAGAGCAACAAACCAAGCGTCGCGCGGTATGCCATTTTTTTCAAGCACCTGCCATCCACGGCGTTCGATTTCGGGACTAAGGTTTAAAAGCGGGGCGCGTTTTTCATTCTCCCAGCGCTGATAGGCCTTTGCTCCGATCTCCCAAAGATGCACCGTTGATCCGTCGAATAATCGCGATGCCAAAAAATAAAATGATAAGGCACTCAGGGCGCCTAGAGGCATCGGCAGATCTGCCTCGTCTTCAACGACTTGCAAAAATGGGCGCCAGAGGTCGAGCAGAAACCTGTTCGGAACAGAGAAGCCGCGCGGAATATAGAGGACTGAATCGGCGCGAGTGCGGCCCTCCAATATCTCATGTTTCACGAAGTAGTCCATTTGAGCCAAATGGCCAAAGCCACCCACCCAAAAATGTTCAAGAAATCGCAATTTTGAATCGGCGATTCCGAGGGCTTTGGCTCGTTCTAGGAGGATCGTATTGCCGCGCGTAAAAAGCGCCATCGCTTCTTGAAAGCGGCCCAACCCGACCATCAAACATATTGCAGTAACAAAGAAATGAACGGGCTCTGAGCTAAATCGTAAACAAGAGCGAAAAGATTTCCATGCCGCCTCAGGCTCGTTTGCATCGAGTTGCTTGTGGGCGATTTGAAAATAGTGATCCGCAGCTAGAGAAAAAGCTGAAGCCGGAAGCCACCGTCTCGCGATAGGGAATAGAAGTCTCGATACCGCATTATCACGCAGCAAAAATTCCATAATGGCGGAGCGTACTAAGGCTTTAAACCGAAACAAAAGCATGCCAATGCGCGTTGGCTGCCGAATGGCCCTGATGACTTGCCGAAGAATAAAAGTAACGATGAGGTAAGGTATGACGAAAACGCGCGACGGCTGCCGACGCACCTTTTTTGCCTGATTGATGAGGAAGTCACGTGCTTGTCGTATCATTTTTCAGCGTCTTCAATTCGCGTCAGGTTAAGAACTTAAAACCCTCTACAGGCAAAAATGGTGCCGATTCTGTCGAAGTGCGAAGACGCGCACTGTTACTTGGTCCCCGCTTCATGTCGGCAGCAACATACTACTGTCGGGTGCCAATAATGTTGAAGAAAGTCTCGTCCGGGTGTTCGGGGATGACCCCGTTGAAATGAGCTTTGAGGAAGCTCTTGATCTCAGGCATCCCAACCGTCGCCTTTTCAAATACGGCATTACGGCCAGCTATGAGTTGCTGCGAAAGCGGATTTGAAGCTTTGAACTCAGGGACCTGAGTCGATTTCGGACCCGGCGCCGGAGGCTGCGGAAGTAGGAGTTGAATGAGCGCGCTGCGCAGCGTTGGGAAACGTTTGATGGTGGCCACCAGGGGCTTTTTAAGCCAGGGCACCTGATTTATGACGTCGAGCACATTCTTTTTCTCAACCGGTGCGACGGGAACTGAAACGGCCCCGTAAACGGTCCACCCCTGGACATGATCCGCAAGCGCCATGGCCGAAACGCCAACTTCGTTGTGGCAAAGGCGGAATCCGTGGTCCATGAATTTTGCGAGCACGACTTCTTCGCCGTGAAGCAAATCGTAGCCCCAGCTATCGAAAACAAACCTGCCACCGCCTGGGTGCCTTCCCAGGATGCCGCTCGATACCCTGGCGAGATAAGCAAAACTGTTCGGATGCATCTCACAGAGGCAATGATTGCTTGTCATAATTCCGGCAGACAGTTTAATCTTGTCCGGCGTCAATGTGGCCCACTTCCACCACGGAATATGAATAGCCGTGCCGGGCTTTGGCGTTTCCAGCGACAGAACGTCGCCATCCTCAATCGCCATTTCCATCAGATTGGTCGCGACATGCGACAGCATATGGCTCTGATAAAGATAGAACGCCTGCGCAATGTCGGTGCCGACGTACGGATAGCCTTCCAACACCAACAGCATGGCTAGATATCCGCAGCCCGGGCCGACTTCGAGGACTGCGGGCCGCTCGTTGCCGGTCGCGATTTTAATGAGCCGAAGCACGTGAATTGCGCGCAACAGCGCGGCGGAAGCGTGCGCGCGTCTATCATAGTGTTGCGTAGCGTGGCTATCCACGATGCGGGTGACTTCCTTGAACAAATCGAATTCGCGGGTCGTCAGTCCATGCAGTAGAACGTCCATATTGTAGTCGGTCCGGGTTTCATGCATGACGTCGATATAACGCCATAGCTGATCGAGGCGGCTGACGCGCGCCGGGTAACCGACCGTTGCAAACATCTCCGGAAAGAAGGCCTGATTAACGCGAATCGAATTCTTTTCCGCCGCTGCAGCTTCCGCGGTGTCGTAAGAATCGATGTCCAGTAATTTTGACTGTGTTGCTTTCGCCATTGGCCCTTCGTTTCGCTCGAAAATTTTGAACCTAATATTGAGGAGCCTAGCCCGCCCAGCAGCAATCGTTACGGATCGTTCCGCATGAAGATTGCATTGTAGGCCGGCATCTCCGATTGACGCGTTTTATCGGGCTTCGAGTCCCAAACTGACCGCTTCTTCACGAGCTTGAAGCCGCCGCGCTCAAGAATTCCCGGGACTTCGGCGTCCAACTGAGATTTTTCGTTGAGTTCGACCAATAGAGATTTGAGCTGTGGGCTTTCCAACGTCCGCTTAGCGCCCTTGATAATCTTGTACTCGATACCGTCGACGTCGATCTTGATATGGGTCGGCGGCGTAAAGCCATGCCGGAATACAAGGTCATCGATCGTACAGCCAAAGGTCAGTTGTTTGACGCGATCACCGTCCCAGAAGCCCTCTGCGGCGCGCACACTATCGGGCACGTCCTGTCCAGTCTTGTCTGGTGCGCCGAAAAGATTATAGGCGCCGCCTTTCGTGATGAAGGGGACCGTCAGATTTCCGAATTGTTCGGCATCATTAAGTGCGACGCAGGTCGCGCTGAGCTTTTCATTGACGTGGTTGAGCGACATATTGTCGATCAACAATGCGTAGTTCTGGCTTTCCGGCTCAAAGGCATAGACTCGGCATTGGCGAAACTTGGCGGCATAAATCGAGTACATGCCGACATTCGCACCGATGTCCCAAAGCACATCCGTTGGCTGCAACGCATCGAGCCACTCGATCGTATCCGGCTCTTCCGTAAAGAACGTCGCCGCCCGCCACGCCAGCCGGCCGTGCCCGGCCCTGCACACAAGGGGCCCATAGGCGGTATCGACTTGGGCCGTCGGATGAATGGCCTGAACGATCTCGGTGGAGATTGGACCCGGCGTGTTCAGTCCGAGAACCTTGACCACAAAATTTGCGATCATTCGCGCCCGCGCTTGCTTGCGGTCGCGCGCTATATCGGATCCCAGTGCCGTACTATCGTGTTTCATAATCCCAACAATAACTGGCGGGCGGCGACAGAGGCGCCATCACGCGTGCCTAAATGAAGATCGACTGTAGATTTATATGCGATGACCGCGCCTCAATCCGGGCCGCGCCCCTAGATGTCATTTGTCACTATTGTTCGAGCCCGCATAGCAAGTCTTACAGACGTCCGGGATGCGGCCGTCGATATGGGCCTGACGAAAATCCTGATAGGTCTTGCTGTGCCACGCCGCGGTGAAGTCCTTGGCGTCGCCGAGATCGGAGACCTGCGGGTTTGCAATCATGCAGCACGGTACTACGCGCTCGTCGGAAGACACATAGGCGCGCTCGAAGGGCCACATGCACAGCGTATCGTGCGATTTGGTGCTGAACTTGTCCATGATGATCCAGAACGAAACACGGACGCCGAGCTTTGCTCCACGCTCGACCAGCTCTTCACATAGATCGGGACCCATTTCACCTTCCGCGGCCACGGCGGTGTTGGTCTTTTGCCAGCTCTGCTGGCCCCAGAAATTGAGGTCGATCGAATAGACTAGATCCTCAAATCCGGCCTTATGGGCAAGATCGAGCAACTGGTGGGCCTCGTGGACGTTCTGCTTCTGAACGACCACCCACATTTTCGTGCGGCGCACGCCTTTTTCGCGGCAATAATTGTTGATCGTAACGCAGTTCTTAATGACCTGTTCGAAATCCGACTGCCGCCGAATCCCCTCGAAGGTTTCCTTGGTCGCGCCATCGATCGAGATCTGAACTTCATTCGGATCCGCATCGATGAGCTTCTGGTAATTGTTGCGAAGGTGCAGCAGCGACGCGTTTGTCGTCGTACGCACCCAGATGTGCGAACGGCGCGTGTATTTGATCATTTCGATGAAGTCGTCGCGCTGAAGAAGCGGCTCGCCCATGCCCTGCAGCTTGATCTCAACGAGGCCGTATTGCTCATCGATGATACGTTTGAAGCATTCGAGCGGAAGGTCTTTCGCCCGCGTTCCCTTATGCCAATCGCTGACCTGGCACATCGTGCAACGGAAGTTGCAGCGGCTCACATTCTCGATGTCGAGCTTGATCGGCAGGTAATCGAGTTGCGCGGTTTTATGCGACCTGGCTTTGAGATAGGTGTCGTAGTTCGCGCGCCGGCGCGGCTCGAACGCCAGGGCGAGTTCGCGTTCATGCAAATAGGCCGCTGTGCCGGCGGACGGCTCCGGCTTCGGCAGAGCCATAAGACGCGCGCGCGCGGACAGTGTCTGCTGCTGTGCGGGAAGCGTAACAGTATCCGCCGCGGTCATCCAAGTCCCCATTGCACGGCCAATTGCATCAAGTGCTTGTATTTATTCGATAAAATCCGAATATTGCATAGCACGCCCGCACCCTAGCGGCGCGGCCCAAAAATCGCAATGGCTGTGTATTTTATGGGTTTATCCCCCCAATTGTTCCAATTGGGGGGATTTGCCGCTACTTCGCCTTGCCGATCTTGTCCTGCAGATCGAAGCACTGCTCGATGATGTTGCCGATATCGAGATAGCGGTACGTGCCCATGCGGCCGATCGAATAGACGTCCTGCGGCAGCAGGTCCAAGTACTTCTTGGCCAAGGCCTGATCGGCCGCCATCGGGAACGGATAGAGCTTGTTCCGCTTCGAGGGCACTTCAAGCCCGATCAACGTGGTCGGCGAGTCGCGATCCCACTCGAAGAACTTCTTGTATTCGACCATGCGCGTGAACGGTTCGTCGTTGGCGTAATACAGGAAATAGATGTGCTTCGGCAGCACTTCCTGCACCGGCAGCACGATCTTCAGGAAGTCGCGGCCCATCCAGCGCAGATTTCCGAAGCAGGAGCCGAACAGGTCTTCCGGCGACAGGGTGCTGATGATGACATCCCACGTGGTCCATTCGCCGGCGATCTTCACTCGCTTGTGCGGAATGTCGTATTCCTCGATCGTCGTATTGAGCATGACCTTGGTGTCGGCGGTCGCGACTTCCCAGTAATCGTCGTAGCCGTTGCGCGATTTGGGGAAGCCGGACATGGCCTCGGACCAGGCCGCTTTGATTGGGCCGGTCTTGAGTGCAACGCCTTTGGGCGTGAAGCCGAAGTCGGTGAGCTCGGTGTTGGACGGAATGTCCCACATCTTCTTGGAGTAATTGTTGACGAACTTGTCGTAGAGCGTCGGACCGACCGACATCAGCCAATATTCTTCGAGGTTCTTCGCGCCTTTGGCGCCGGGAACCTGTGCCAGTTCCTGCCGGATTTTTTCGGCGTCGGGCATCTCATCCACTTCGTCGCGATGAATCGGGAAGTGGTAGAACGAATTGTCGCGCTCGATATAGGTCAGGAATTCGTGACCTTCGTACCGCTTCATCGGGCAATATTTATTGAAGTACTCCCAGACCTTGTCGATCTTTGTCAGAAAGTGACGGGGACCGAAATTGTAAGGATGTCCGCCCCAGTAATAGGTGCGGCAGCTGCCGCCGAGCACAGGCGAGCGCTCGATGAGGGTTACATCATGGCCGAGATTCGTCATGAAATGAGAGGAGGCGCAGCCGCCGGGGCCGCCGCCAATGACAAGGATCTTAGCCAAGGAAAAACCTCCAGTTTGGGGGGAATATGCCGCTAGTTAGGTCATGCGGGCAGGGGGCGTCAATAACCCTTGGTATAGGGCCTTAAGACCGACTCTTGGTCGTGTTGCTGAATCTCGATCTGGACGCCGTCTGGGTCATGAATGAAGAACTGAAGCACTCGATCGGTGCGGCCGCGTTTAACGGTAAAATCGGTGATGCCGTAGGCCCGGACCTTTACCGCAAAGGCTTCGATATCGTCCGTTTCGTAACAAATGTGACGGAATAGGCCCTCTTCACGCCCGGCGTCCCGCTTTTGAAAAAACTCGACAAAGCTGCCAGCCCCGGCGTGGAGGAAAAACCCGTAACGCTCGCCGGCGGCATTGCGGAACTCGTGGGCGATCTCAAAGCCCATAAGGTCGACATAGAATCGCTCGACCGCCGCCAGGTCACGGGTGCTCATTGAAATATGTGACAGGCGCTTGATCTGCACGCTCTAGGCCTTAGTGGTCACCCCGTGAATGGAAAAATTCGGCCATGGAACGGCGAAGCGGCCGCCGCTTTCGACGAAGCGTTTGTGCTTGGCCATGATCGGCTCAGCATAACGCCAGGCCAGAATGACGACGATGTCGGGACGCTTGTCATACATCGCGGCGGACGGCATCACCGGAATTTTGTAGCCAGGTCCGAGCAGCGTGTCCGCCAGTGGTTTGTCGTCGAACACCATCTCCAAAGAATGT
>JANMSH010000356.1:0-3595 GCA_031389105.1 Hyphomicrobiales bacterium | reverse complement strand
GATAGCCTTTGCCGCGCACCATGTACTCGGTCTCGGCCATCTCGACAACGCGCCCACCGACATCGCGGTTGGAGTCGCGGATGACCTGCGCCACGCGCATCAGGTGACGGTCGATCCGCTCAAGCTGCGCAGCTACGGCATCCCGCTGATGCGCGTGGCGCAGGTCATCCGCGACTCCAACCGCGATGTCGGCGGGCGCGTTGTCGAGATGGCCGAGACCGAGTACATGGTGCGCGGCAAAGGCTATCTGCGCGGCAAGGCCGACATCGAAGCGCTGGTGGTGAAAGCCGAAGGCGGCACGGCGGTACTGGTGCGCGACATCGCCCGCGTCGAAATGGCGCCCGACGAGCGGCGCGGTTTGAGCGAGCTCAACGGCGAAGGCGAAGTGGTGTCTGGCATCGCGATGTCGCGCTATGGCCAGAACGCGCTCGAAGTCATCCACAACCTCAAAACCAAGGTCAGCGAAATTGCCGCCGGCCTGCCCGAGGGCGTGACCATCGAAGCGGTGTACGACCGTTCGGATCTGATCCATCGGGCGATCGACACACTCACGCGCACGCTGATCGAAGAGAGCCTCATCGTGGCTGCGGTGTGCGTCGTCTTTCTGCTGCACGTGCGTTCGGCGTTGGTGGCCATCCTCATGCTGCCGGTGGGTGTGCTGATCGCCTTCATCGCGATGCGGCTGCTCGGCATGAACTCCAACCTGATGAGCCTGGGCGGCATTGCCATCGCCATCGGTGCCATGGTCGACGCCGCGATCGTGATGATCGAAAACGCGCACAAGCACATCGAGCGCCTGAAGCCCGGCCACACGGCGCGCGAACGTGCCGACGCGATGCTGCAGGCGTGCCAGGAAGTCGGGCCGGCGCTGTTCTTCTCGCTGCTCATCATCACCGTGTCGTTCCTGCCGGTGTTCACGCTCGAATCGCAGGAAGGGCGGTTGTTCTCACCGCTGGCCTACACCAAGACTTTCGCGATGGCCGGTGCGGCGCTGCTGTCGGTGACGCTGGTGCCGGTGCTGATGATGCTGTTCATCCGCGGCCGCATCCTGCCGGAAGCCAGGAACCCGGTGAACCGCTTCCTCATCTGGGCCTACCGGCCACTCATTGCCGCGGTGATGCGCTGGAAGGTGAGCACGATCGTGATCGCGCTGGCGCTGCTGGCGGTGTCTTTCTACCCGGCCTCCCAGCTCGGCAGCGAGTTCATGCCGACGCTCAACGAAGGCACCTTGCTGTACATGCCGGCGTCCTTGCCCGGCATGTCGATCACCAAGGCGGCCGAGGTGCTGCAAACGCAGAACAAGATCATCAAGAGTTTTCCTGAAGTGGCTTCGGTCTACGGCAAGGCGGGCCGAGCCAACACGGCCACCGACCCGGCACCGATCGAGATGTTCGAGACGGTGATCAACCTCAAGCCACCCGAGCAGTGGCGCGCCGGCTTGACCACCGACGCGCTGATCGCCGAGATGGACCGCGCGCTGCAGTTCCCGGGCATGGCCAACGCCTGGACGATGCCGATCAAGGCGCGCATCGACATGCTCTCCACCGGCATCCGCACGCCGATCGGCATCAAGGTCTTCGGCAAAGACCTGGGCGAGATGGAGACACTGGCCAAGCAGATCGAAGCCGTGGTCAAGACCGTGCCGGGCACGACCTCGGCATTCGCCGAACGGCTGACGGGCGGCAGCTACCTCAACATCGAGCCCGACCGCGGGCAGCTGGCCCGCTACGGCCTGTCGGTGGGTGAGCTGCTGGACGTGATCGGCATTGCGCTCGGTGGCGAGATGGTGACGACCACGGTCGAAGGTCGTGAACGCTTCGGCGTCACCATCCGCTACCCGCGCGAACTGCGCAGCCACCCCGAACAGATCGAGCGCGAAGTGCTGGTGCCCGTCATGGGCGGCGCGATGGTGCCGCTGGGCCAGCTCGCCAAAGTGCAGGTCGGGCGCGGCGCACCCGGCATACGCACCGAAAACGCCTTGCTGTCGGCCTATATCTTCGTCGACATCCGCGGCCGCGACATCGGCTCCTATGTCGATGACGCGCGCAAGGCGGTGACCGAGCAGGTCAAATTCCCGCCCGGCTACTACATCACCTGGAGCGGCCAGTTCGAGTACATGGAGCGCGCCATCGAGAAGATGAAGATCGTCATTCCGGTGACGCTACTGATCATCTTCCTGCTGCTCTACCTCAACTTCAAACGGATCACCGAAACACTGATCGTCATGCTTTCGGTGCCGTTCGCGTTGGTCGGCGGGGTCTGGCTGATGTGGCTGCTCGGCTACAACCTGTCGGTCGCCGTCGCGGTGGGTTTCATCGCGCTGGCCGGCGTGGCGGCGGAAACCGGAGTCATCATGCTGATCTACCTCGATCATGCCTGGGAAGCGGCAAAGTCCCGGCGTACCGCCAGCGGAGAGACCCCGAGCGCATCTGACCTCTACGCCGCGGTGATGGAAGGCGCTGTCGAACGGGTCCGTCCGAAGATGATGACGGTGGTGGCGATCATGGCCGGCTTGCTACCGATCATGTGGGGCACCGGTTCAGGTTCCGAAGTCATGAGCCGGATCGCGGCACCGATGGTCGGTGGAATGATCTCTTCGACCGTCCTGACGCTCGCCGTCATTCCGGCGATTTATGCGCTGGTCAAACAATGGCGCTTGGACCGGGGAAAAGAGTCAGCGGGTCATCAATGAACACCGACCCAAGCCTTATTCCTGCGCCTCTATGTTCGCTGTCGCCTCGGTGACATAAATGTCACCGTGCCGCCAGCAAATTGTCAGCGGGCACGACCTAAAGTAGGGATTCCAGTTCAAGCAATGAGGAGAACGAAAATGAATAAACGCATTCTCACTGCGGATATTTTGTCTGGCCTTCTTTCGACCGCCTTCGCACGCACTTCAAGATGAAGGCTGAACTGTTGCAAAACCTTAAGGGGCGAAATGACTTCTCGATAACGCAAATGTCACTATCGCGCCAGCATTTTGTCAGTGTCGGCGGACTAGGATGAAGCCCCGTGTCCAATTGTCTAAAGGAAAAATCATGAACAAACTATTAATAGCTGCGGTTGCATTAATGTTCTCGTCTTCTGTTTTCGCTGCTAAGCATGCGGCAGTCGAGACATCGGCTGAGCGGTCTTCGGTTAAGTCGAGCAAGTCCTTGGTAGACGCCAAGGTCGACGTGCGAGGGATGGGCGGCATGGAAGCGTCCAAGTCCGGCAAACCAGCCGTGAAGTCGGGCAAACCCTTGGCAAAGACCAAGTCCGACATGCGGGGTATGGACGGCATGGAAGGCGACAAGTAATTTGTGTCGAAGTTTTTAGAAGGGCCGGGATCTTCCGGCCTTTTTTACTTTGTCGCGGAGAGAGACGCCTGGTATTCGACTTGGCGATGACCGAAGTTCAATCAACGTGACATCGTCCGGAAACGCCGCTCACCGCATGCTGTTTCAGCGGTATCGATGCAAGAATCCAGAGCAAGCAGGAGTGTCATTGCGACGACAGGCAACCTCTCATCTGGACTGGATCTTTGATGCTCAGCGGGCACGGCCGCTATGGATTGAAACACTGACGCTTTGAATGCGACCACCACCTCGCGAAA
>JANMSH010000353.1:0-1866 GCA_031389105.1 Hyphomicrobiales bacterium | reverse complement strand
AGCACGGCGCGCGATCTCGTTGGCGCCGTCCGGCGTCATGCCGATGCCGAGCACGCGGGCGCCGCGATTGACGATCAACTCCAGTTCCTCGACCGAATAGAAATTCAGCCGCACCGGAATGCCGAAGCGGTCGCGCAGCGGGTTCGTGAGAAGGCCTGCGCGCGTGGTGGCGCCGACCAGCGTGAACGGCGACAGATCGATCTTGACCGAACGCGCCGCCGGGCCTTCGCCGATGATGAGATCGAGCTGGAAGTCTTCCATCGCCGGATAGAGGATTTCCTCGACTTGCGGGCTGAGCCGGTGGAATTCGTCGATGAACAAAACGTCTCGCGGTTCGAGATTGGTCAGCAGCGCGGCAAGGTCGCCGGCCTTGGCGATCACCGGTCCGGATGTGGCGCGGAAATTGACGCCAAGTTCGCGCGCGACGATCTGCGCCAGCGTGGTCTTGCCGAGACCCGGCGGGCCGACGAACAGCACGTGGTCGAGCGCTTCCTGCCGCGCGCGCGCGGCTTCGATGAACACCGAGAGATTGGCTCGCGCCTTTTCCTGGCCGATGAATTCGCTCAGGCGTTGCGGGCGCAATGACGCGTCGACGTCGTCATCGCGTTTCTCGGGCGTGATCAGGCGGCGGGGGGTGGTGCTCATTGCGGCTGTCCATGCCAACGGCGCGACAGATACCAGCAGACGCTCGCCGACACCACGACAACTGCAATAGCGATCAGCACAAAAAACCGATCCATCCGCCATATCGGATCGCCGACCGGCGGCAGCAAATGAATCACTGGCAGCGGAGCCAACGCCGCCGCGATGGCAACCCAAAACTGGGACATGCCTGCGAACACGACGAGCAGCGCGAAGGCGCCACCGGTCAGCAGCGCGTAGGGCGCACCGGCCATGAATGATATCGCGAGCCAACTGCCCCATATCAAAGGCGCGTTCGCGAGCGAAACGGCGTAGCGCGGATTGGCGGCGCCTTCGATCACATGTCCGATGAACAGCCCGATGCTGGCGACCAGCGGTCCAACGACGACGAACACCGCCACGATCTTGGCGACACGCAGCCAACGGGCAGACGCCACTTGTGCGACCGGGGCGTTCACTTCGCCAACTCCTTCAAGCCCTGCCTGATTAATGTCGCGACGTCCGCGCCCTCGCCCGCGTTGCGCGAGGCGGCGGCAATCGCGGCGGCGGCCTGCGGCTGGCCATAGCCGAGATTGACCAGCGCCGACACCGCGTCCATCACCGGCCGCGGCGCGCGCTTGTCGTCGAGCGCACCGGCCAGATGCACCGCGCCGGGATCGACGTCGGCAAAGGCCGGCACTTTGTCTTTAAGTTCGGTCACGATGCGTTCGGCCACCTTGGCGCCGACACCAGGCGAGCGCGACACCGAAGCCTTATCGCGCATCGCGATGGCGGTGCCGAGTTCGGCCACCGTCAGCGTGCCGAGCACCGACAGCGCCACCTTGGCGCCGACGCCCTGTACCGTCTGCAACAGCTTGAACCATTCGCGCTCAGCGTCGCTGGCAAAGCCGAACAATTTGATCTGGTCCTCGCGCACATAAGTTTCGATCGCCAGGGTGGCCGCTTCACCCGGCGACGGCAGCGCGCCCAATGTGCGCGCCGAGCAATGCACCTGATAGCCGACGCCGTTGACGTCGAGGATGATGAAGTCGGTACCGAACGAGTCGACGATGCCTTTAAGTTTGCCGATCATCGCCCAACGGCCTTTATTTGCGCCTTCAACTGCATGATGACGCTGCCGCGATGATGCGCGTGGCAGATTGCGATCGCCAGCGCGTCGGCGGCGTCCTCGCTCTGCGGGTCGGCCTTCGGCAACAGCACGCCGATCATCATCCTGATTTGCGC
>JANMSH010000351.1:0-1701 GCA_031389105.1 Hyphomicrobiales bacterium | reverse complement strand
GAAATCTTCTGGCCGTTTTCGTCGAGGAACAGTTCGTAGTTGAAACCTTCCGGCGGCGCGCCGTCGAGCGCGCGGCAGATTTCGCCTGAGAGTTTGACCGAATCGATCAGGTCCTTGCCGGCCATTTCATAATCGACGCCGAGCGCGACCCAGCGCATCGCCCAATCCGGCTTCCATTGCAGCTTGCAGCGGCCGCCAGTGACCGGCACCGTGAAGCGCTCCTGGGTTTCCGGCTCTTCATACGTGATGGTGCCGCGCTTGGCGTCGTGCGCCAGGATCGGCACCTGCAACACAACGCCGCTGCGCAGATCGATCGGCAAAAATGGCGAATAGGTCGCGGCGCGTTCCTCGCGCAAGGACGGCAGCATGATCGCCATCACCTTGTCGAAGCGCTCCAGCATCTTGAGCAGCGTCTCGTCGAAGCGGCCGGACTTGTAGCACTCGGTCGACGACATGAATTCGTAGTCGAAGCCGAAATGATCGAGGAAGGCGCGTAAACGCGCATTGTTGTGCTCGCCAAAACTCGGATGGGTGCCGAATGGATCGGGCACTTTGGTCAGCGGCTTGCCGAGATGAGCGGCCAGCAGTTCCTTGTTCGGCACATTGTCCGGCACCTTACGCAGGCCGTCCATGTCGTCGGAGAAAGCAATCAGACGCGTCTTGATCTTGTCGTCGGTCAGCGTGCGGAAGGCGTGGCGCACCATGGTGGTGCGCGCCACTTCGCCGAAGGTACCGATATGCGGCAGGCCCGAGGGGCCGTAGCCGGTTTCGAAGATGACTTCTTCCTTGGGCTTCTTTTTCAACCGCGCCACGATCTTGCGCGCTTCCTCGAACGGCCAGGCGCCCGATTGCTCGGCGAGAGATCGAAGTTCTTGCGCGTTGTCAGCAGTCGACATTATGACACTCCGGGCGCAGACATAAGGAAAGCGCCCCACCCCGTCAAATCGAGCGGCATAAGGCCCAAGGAAAAAGCGTGACCGATTCCAGCGACATCCGACTATCGGCCGACCGCACCGTTGCCGTGATCGGCGGCGGCCCGGCCGGACTGATGGCGGCCGAACTATTGGCGCGCGCCGGTGCTGCGGTAACCGTCTACGACCAGATGCCGTCGCTCGGCCGCAAGTTTTTGATGGCGGGCCGAGGCGGGCTCAATCTCACCCACAGCGAAGACCTCGCGACGTTTCTCACGCGCTATGGCGGCATCGATCCGTTGTTGCGCGGGGCGATCGAGGCGTTTCCGCCGGCGGCATTGCTGGCGTGGAGCGACAGCCTCGGCCAGCCGACATTCGTCGGATCGAGCGGGCGGGTGTTTCCGACATCGTTGAAGACGTCGCCGCTGCTGCGGACCTGGCTGCTGCGGCTCAATAATCTCGGCGTCTCGTTCAAGCTGCGTCATCGTTGGACCGGCTGGGACGACGAAGGCAGTCTTCGCTTCATCGCGGCTGAAAAAGAACTGCTCGTCGAACCCGACGTCACTGTGCTGGCGCTCGGCGGCGCGAGCTGGCCGAAACTCGGCTCCGACGCGCGCTGGGTCGATACCTTGCGCGAGCAAGAGATCGCGATGACGCCGCTACGTCCTGCCAATTGTGGATTCACGGTTGCGTGGACCGAGGTGTTCCGGAAATTCGAGGGCCAGCCGCTCAAGGGGATCGCGCTGACATTCGGCAGCCGCAGCGTGCGCGGCGAGGCCATGATCACGCG
>JANMSH010000338.1:0-19929 GCA_031389105.1 Hyphomicrobiales bacterium | reverse complement strand
GAGCACCTTACCGAGGCGACCGACCAGCGGCATCATGTCCGGCGTGGCGATGCAGCGATCGAAGTCGATCTTGCCGCCATTGACGATTTCGACCAGGTCTTCCGCACCGACAACGTCGGCACCGGCCGCCTTGGCCTCTTCCGCTTTCGCGCCGCGTGCGAACACGCCGACGCGCATGGTGCGGCCCGAACCGTTCGGCAGGTTGCACACGCCGCGAACCATCTGGTCGGCGTGCTTCGGATCGACGCCGAGGTTCATCGCGATTTCGATGGTCTCATCGAACTTCGCCTTGGCGCGTTCCTTCACCAGCTTGACGGCTTCCGCCACGGTGTAGGTCTTTTCGCGATCGACGCCTTCACGGATGGCGACAGTACGTTTTCCAATTGCCATGTTCGTTTACTCCGCCACCGTGAGGCCCATCGAGCGGGCCGAGCCTGCAATCATCTTGGCCGCGGCTTCGATGGTGTCGCAGTTGAGGTCCTTCATCTTCTCCTTGGCGATTTCATTGATCTGCGCCTTGGTCACCGAGCCTGCGACTTCGCGGCCAGGCGTTTTCGAGCCGCTCTCGAGCTTCGCGGCCTTCTTGAGGAAGTAGGACACCGGCGGCGTCTTGAGTTCGAAGGTGAAAGAGCGATCCTGGTACGTGGTGATGATCACCGGGATCGGCGTGTTCTTTTCCATCTTCTGGGTCTGCGCATTGAACGCTTTGCAGAACTCCATGATGTTCAGGCCGCGCTGACCCAAGGCCGGCCCGATCGGAGGCGACGGATTGGCAGCGCCTGCCGGCACTTGCAGTTTGAGGAATCCAGTGACTTTTTTAGCCATTATCCAACTCCGTTAGTGGTGCGGATCTTGACGGTTGGCAGCCGCCTCACCTCCCACGTCTTTTTCAACTGTTATGGCGAAGATGATCCTCGCCACCTCGTCTCTCTTATTTGCTCATGATCTTGTCCGAAAACCGGTACCCACTTTTCGGGATCATGCGCTCAGAGTTTCTCCACCTGAGTGAATTCGAGTTCCACCGGCGTGGCGCGGCCGAAGATCGACACCGCCACCTTGACGCGTGAACGGGCCTCGTCGACTTCCTCGACCGTGCCGTTGAACGAAGCGAACGGTCCATCGGACACGCGCACTTGCTCGCCGACTTCGAACGACACCGAGGGCTTGGGCCGTTCGATGCCTTCCTGCACTTGATGCAGGATGCGATTGGCTTCGGCTTCCGAGATCGGCATCGGCTTGTTGTCTGAGCCGAGGAAGCCGGTGACTTTCGGCGTGTTCTTGATGAGATGATAGACCTCGTCGGTCAAGTTCATCTTCACCAGCACATAGCCGGGGAAAAACTTGCGCTCTGCGTTGACCTTGCGGCCGCGGCGCACCTCGGTGACGGTCTCGGTCGGCACCATGACTTCGTCGAAGTGGTCTTCGAGACCGCGCTGCTTGGCCTGCTCGCGTATCGACTCGGCGACCTTCTTCTCGAAGTTCGAATAGGCATGCACGATGTACCAGCGCTTGGGCCGGGTCGTGGTGTCTGAGGCGGCAATATCGCTCATTCTCTTCTAGCCTTAACTACCGAGACCGAGGACGAATGTCACGGCAATGCGGATGATCTGATCCGCCACCAGGAAGAATACCGAGGTGATCGCTACCATGACAAAAACCATGGCGGTGGTGATCATGGTTTCCTTGCGCGAAGGCCACGTGACCTTTCGCGTTTCCTCGCGGACTTCCTGAATAAACTTGAACGGAGACACTGCCATTCACTTACGTCCTGATCTCAAGTCGACTTTTCAAGCGCACACACAAGCTATCTAGGTACTGCCGGCGGCTTCTGCCCGTTCCCCGCCTGGCAGGAGTGGCAGGACTCGAACCTGCAACCCCCGGTTTTGGAGACCGGTGCTCTACCAATTGAGCTACACTCCTCCGGAAGCGGAAGCGGCGGACCATAAAGGCCCGCCGCGCCGATGTCATGCATTATACAGGCCGCCAATGCAAGGCCGCCGGAGCGGCTTTCGAGCCGGTTTTGCCCCTTTTACCGGGCTTTGGGTCGCCTGCGGACCGCCCACGGCTGCGGCCGGGAATCACGGGCTACAAGGCAGGCCACATGGGGATTCCAGCCGGGCGGGCCATTCCGCGTGGCTCATTATATACGGTGCCTGGGCCTCCCCGCGCGGCGACGATCCTGAGTGGCCCTGCGACGCCGCCAAACCGGCCGGGCCACTTGGGCCAACTTCGTGAATTTTCTCGCAGGCACCCTTAACATCGGGCCATGGCCGCACCCGGCGTCGGCCGCGCGTCGCGCATTCGCCCTGCACCGGCGGCTCGAAAGCGCACGCGTGAAAATCGCGCGTGCGCCAAACGTTAAATTATTTTGCCGTTCACGGCGTTCGGATTAACGGCCTGCGCGCCAATTGCGCCTCACCGGCCACGCCACTATGCCACGACACCACGAAAGGTGGATGGCATGTCAAGCGTCAGACAGATTTTCACCGGGCGGCTCAAAGTGATTGCATTGGTCGGCGCGCCGCTTCTGCTCGCGGCGTGTTCGAACACGCCGACTTGTGCGGAAGGCAACACGTCTGAAGCCTGCCGCGTCCGTGGCGGCGTCGAGACGACAAGTTCGATCAACGCACCGAGTAATCCATACCGCAATACGACGGGATCGGTCGCGCGGCCGGTCATCAGCAGACCCGCCACCGTCTATGTGCAGCCCTATCCGCAGCAAGTGGTCTATGCGCCGACACAGCGTCAGATCGAAACGAGCCGGCTCGCGCGGCTGCGCGCCGCTTGCGAGACGACGGCATCGATACCGCGATACCGCGAGGCTCGCTACACCGCGCCCACACCGCGCTACCAAGAAACCACCGGCTCCATTTCAGCCGCTCAACAGTATTCAACCACCGCTTCGGCGCCGGGGCGCGCGGTGTGGCATGTCGTCGTGCCCGGCGAAACGCTGTCGGCCATCGCGCGCCGGTACGAAGTCTCAGTCGTCGAGATCGCGCGCATCAACGAACTCAGAAATTTTCCGCTCATCAAGAGCGGCAGCATGATCCTGATACCGCTGACCTGACTCGACAATCCATTGTTGCTCTTCTGATCCCTCCAACTGCTCGCATGAGCACACCGGCGCTTCCCCCAAGCGCCGGTTTTTTCTTATCGAGGGTTTCTCTGCACCGCGAAAAATTCACCACACATTTTAAGTCGATTTGTACACACTGCGGCTAGATTCAATTTTCTTTTGCAGGGACGTCAATTGGGCAAGGGGAGCAACATGCCGAACACATCCGAGATCACGCTGGTTATGGTCGACGACAATGCCGACGAAATTTTCCTGACGCGGCGTCAGGTGCGGCGCGACGGTATCGTCAACAACTTCGTTTCGGAAAAGAAGCCGGAGCATCTGCTGCAGACGCTGACGCATTTGGGCAAGACCGGCGTCGACAAATCCAAGATCATGATACTACTCGACATCAACATGCCGCGCGCGAACGGTTTCGAGACGCTCAAGAAAGTGCGCTCCGACCGCGAGTTCAAGGATGTGCCGATCATCATGCTGTCGGCGTCCGACGACGCCGCCGACATGTTCGAGGCGTTCGATCTTGGCGCCAGCGGCTATATCGTCAAACCTTTCAAGGCTGACGAATTCTTCGCGGCGCTGACCAACCTGCCGCAGATCAAATACCAGCTCATCAAACACGTTCAATAAATGTCCGGCGGCATGCTTGCGCGGCTGTTGCCGGCGATCTGCTGCGTGCGAACCCGCCTTTGGTGAGACAGAAGCGTCATGGATTCCCCTGTTCATAATTCCATCGCCGGCGTCGGTGCCGGCGATTGGGTTGCTAAAATTCTGGGACCGCTGCCCGTGGTCGAGTGGGTGCTGGCGTCGTTCCTGGTTGGGATCGGGGCGGCCTGGTACGCCTACGGCGACGTCGATGGCGGCGGTCTGTCCGCGTTGCTAGCGTCGGCGGGAACGGCGATATTTCTGCTGATATGTTTCGTTCTAAAGACGCGCCGGCGCCTGACATCAAACGCGGCAAAGTCGGCGCTGCTGAGCGGCCAGATCAAGCACAGCGGCGAACTTTACCGCGCGGTCGTCGATACCGCGGCCGATGCGATCGTGCTGGCGGACCAGCGCGGCACGGTGCTGTCGTTCAATCGTGCCGCCGAAATCATTTTCGGTTACAGCGAACTGGATGTGGTTGGCCGCAACGTTAAAGTCCTGATGCCGCAAGATCAATGGAAGACGCAACAGGAATACCTGACGCGCTATCAGGATATCGAGGGCCCCCACATTGTCGGCGTCGGCCGCGTGGTCGAGGGCCTGCGCAAGGACGGCACGTTATTTCCATTGCACCTGTCGATCGCGGAATGGAGCAACGGTCCCGGCGAGGTCGGCTTCACAGCGATCATGCGCGACATCACTGCGCAACAACAGGTTCAGCAGGCGCTGATCGAGAGCGAGAGTCAGATCCGATTGATCATGGACTGCGCGATGGACTACGCAATCTACCAGATCGATCTCGATGATCGCATCGTCAAGTGGAACAAAGGCACCGAACTTATCCTGGGATATTCCGCCGCGGAGTTGAAGGGCTTCGATATCAACCGGCTTTTTCCGCACGGGCTTTCCGTCGACGAGGACGCCGGTCAAACAACCGGCGGCCCGACCGATCTGGGACGTCGCGAGACAGAAGGCTGGCGGTTGCGAAGGGACGGCACTCGCTTCTGGGCTAGCGGCGTGGTGCAGCCCATCTTCGACAGCGCGGGCAACGTTATGGGCAAGGCCGTGGTGCTGCGCGACGAAACCACACAACGCACCGACGCCGAAACGTTGCAATTGGCGAAAGACAGCGCCGAAGCCGCCGCGCAAGTTGAAAGCGAATTACGCGCGGAGATCGAGGCGTCCAATCTCGAACTGGTCGCCGCCAACCAAGGGCTACAGCAATTCACCTCGATCGTGGCGCACGACCTGCGCGCGCCGCTGAAACGGATCGACGCCTTCATCGGCGCGTTGCGCGAGGACTACAACGACCGGCTGGATGACGAAGGCAAGGAGATCATGACGCGCGTCAGCCGCGGCGCGGCGCGCATGGAGCTCATGCTGGATTCTCTGCTCGACTATTCGCGCTATAACGCCAAAGCGATTACCGGAAAGTCCGCCGATCTCGCCCACGTTATAAAGGGTGTGATCGAGACCTTCGACTTCAAGAAATTCGAATCCAAGATCGACATCAATGCCGAGAATGCCCCGCGCATCAAAGGCGACCCGCTTTTGCTGGCGCACGTTTTCCAGAATCTGATCGGCAATTCGATCAAATTCCGCCGCAGCGAACAGCCGCTATCCATCGACATCGACGTCAAACAGGCGGGCGACGCCGTGCAGATCGTCGTCACCGACAACGGCATCGGTATCGAGCCGCAATTCGCCGACCAGGTGTTCGACATGTTCTACCGTCTGCATGACGAAGACGAATATGACGGCACCGGTATCGGCTTGACCGTATGCCGCAAGATCGTCGGCGATCACGGCGGCCGGATCTGGGTCGACAAGGAGTACAGCGCCGGCACCCGCATCAACATGACATTGCTGCCGGCGTCCGACGAACGAACGGCCGAGCCCGATCTGGTCATGATGCTCTATCAATCGATGCAGCGCCGGCGGGGCGGCAAACTCGAGCGCGGCATGGAAGGGATGGCCGCTCGCATGCCGCGGATCGCCGCCGCCAAGCATAGCCACCACGCCAAGTTCAATCGGCATGCGCGCTGAGGTGACGATGCTGCAAAATGGCTGGAGCGGGTGAGCGGAATCGAACCGCCGTCATCAGCTTGGAAGGCTGTTGCTCTACCATTGAGCTACACCCGCGCCGAACGCCCGGAGCGAAGATTGGTGGGCGAGGTAGGACTCGAACCTACGAAGGCGTAGCCAGCGGATTTACAGTCCGCCCCCTTTGCCGCTCGGGACACTCGCCCAGAAAACCGTCACACCATTGATCGAGCAAGAAAAACGGGGCGGCCGGGTTTCGCGGGTTTTATGGGCAGCCACCGGGGTTAAGTCAATGGAGGCTGTTCCGCCACACGCGGATCGGTTAAGGCACCCCTGCCCCGCCGCACGCGGGCCACGCTCAGCACCGGAACTGTATTAAATGTCACGTCCCCCCAGTCGCCCGCATTCAGGGGCCAAACCGGGCGCCACCCGCCAGCAGGTCGACCGCCGCGAGCGCTTCGAGCGCGCCCGCCGCGAGAGCCTGCGGCCCGATGGCGATGGCCCGGTGGTGATGTATGGCTGGCATACCGTAACCGCCGCCCTGCAAAATCCGGCGCGACGGCTGCGCAAGCTGCTGGCGACGGAAAACGCCGCGCGGCGGTTGACCGACGAAGGCATCAAATCCGCTTTGGCGCCGGAGGTCGTGCGGCCCTCGGCGATCGCAGAGCGGCTGCTGCCCGACGCCGTGCATCAGGGACTGTATCTGGAAACCGACCCGCTGGACTCGCCCGCGGTCGAGGACTTGCCGGCGAAAGGTATTGTGCTGGTGCTCGATCAGATCACCGATCCGCAGAATGTCGGCGCCATCTTTCGTTCCGCGGCGGCCTTTGCGGTCTCAGCCATCGTCACGACGCAGCGGCACAGCCCGGAAGCCACCGGCGTGCTGGCCAAGGCGGCATCCGGGGCGCTTGAGAATGTTCCGCTGGTCAGCGTCCAGAACCTGGCGCGAGGGCTCGCGGCGCTTAAAGAGAGTGGTTTCCTTGTGGTCGGGCTCGACTCGACCGGCGAAGCCGATCTTGCCGCGTTGCCGCTGCGCGCGCCGCTGGCCTTGGTGCTGGGCGCCGAAGGCAAGGGCTTGCGGCAATTGACCCGCGAGACCTGCGACCACGTCGCCCGCATCGAACTGCCAGGCGATCTCAAAAGCTTGAATGTGTCGAACGCGGCGGCGGTGTCATTGTATGTAGTCAGCAGAAGTTTGAAGTAGTTTTGAAATGCGAACGGCGGGCCCCCGCCCGCCGCCGCGTCCCGCGAACCGAATTGGTTTAGTCCACGCGCGCTTGCGCTCTCGGCCCTTGCCCCTTGCGGAACAGCCGGATGCTCATGCGGTCCGGGCCGACGATGGTGATCTCGGCGTCGGCTGCGATGACGCGTTTCTTGTTGTCGTCACGCCTTGGACGCGGTTCGCCGCGGCTCGGACGGCTGTCGTCGCGACCTGATGGATTGGCGGAATCTTCGGTCGTGATCTGAACGTTGCGAGTGCCGTCCGGCTGATCCTCGACGTAATGGCGGCGCGTAATGACGCGCGGCGGAACCTCGACCACGCGCTGCGTTTCGACCACGACCGGCCGGTCGCGCACAACGCGCGTGGTGTTGATGACACCGCGCCCCGCCGGCGCTGTCTCGCCGTGCGCGCGTTTGACCCCGTGGCGCTTTCGCAATTCATCGACCAGCGCGTGATCGACCGGCTGCGGCTGACGATCGAACTTGCCGGGCGCCGGTCTGACCGGCTTGACTGCGACACGGCCGTTGCTGCTCTGGCTGCGCACATAGGGATAGTTGCGCTGCTCGGCCGGGCGCTGAATCACATAGGTATTGGGCGCGACTTGCACGGCGTAAGGCTGCGCCGATTGCACGCCGCTGGAATTCTGAATGACATATGGATAGAGCGGCGGCGGCGCTGCGTTGCCGTAGTATTGCGCTTGCGCGGCCAAGACCGGCAGCGAACCGGCGGCAACAATTGCAAACAACATCAGGCGGAAAGAATTGCTCATGGCGCTCATTTCAACGGGCTGGGAGTTTTCGAAAATTTAGCCGCAGGCGCGCCAGCAAGCGGACGCTCAGGCAGGAATGACGTTGACCAGTAGCGCTTGTAAGTCGCGCCGGGCTGCGTCGGCTCGCTCGGCGCCGACAGATCCTCGTCGCGACCGATCTCAGGCCGTTCGCCGGTGGTCGGATAATAATGACGGTTGCGCCACGGCGCGTGCCAGTAAGCGCGCACGACGACGCCGGGTTGATAGTCGTAGATCACCAACGGCGCGGTGCGCTGACCGATCCCGTAAGAGCGCGTCGAATACGACCCGTCACCCGACAAATCCGCCGCGCCCGCGGCGCCGACGCCAGCGAGGCAACAAACAGTCGATACGGTCGCGAGCAAAGTGCGCATTCAAAGCATCTCCGACACGCCTAAATTCCAGCGCATTTTATACGAATGATTTAGGCAACCTCGTCCATTCGCGAGGTAACATTAATCGCGATCGGAACTTTGATCGCTGTACAATCACCGCCGGCGTTGACAACACGGAGCGGTCGCCACTCTAAAAGTCCTCACGTTAAAGTTAATCTGGAATGCCTCGCCGCCAATCGCCCGCTCCCACCAGCACAACTGCTGCAAAAGCCACCGGCAAACCGCGGCAGGCGGCGCGCGCGCGAATTTTCGCAGCCGCTATGACGAACTCGAAGCCCAACGCGAAGAACTGATCGCGCGACTGCACGCCGTCAGCGGCACCACGCAAAAGCACCCGGGTTACAAGCGCGCACGCAAATTGCTAAGTAAAGCTATCGCCGGCGGCGTCAGCGCCGCCGGCCATCAATAGCGAAACGCCCCGCAGCAATGCGGGGCGTTTTTTTTACGCGTGACACGCACGGTGCCGTCGTATTCAAATTGACGCATGAAACGAAAACAGCTCGCGCTTGCGCGGGCATGGCGGCTGCGGTAGCAGAACGCGCGCCGCACGCGGGCCGCCAACCGCGAGCCGGCGACACTTGTAGGCGACGCAAGTAGCTGATTTCCGCGACGTATTGCCGGTTTAGCTCAGCGGTAGAGCAGCGCTTTTGTAAAGCGAAGGTCGGGAGTTCAATCCTCTCAACCGGCACCACTTCCCGGACGCCCGTAGAAAATATACCTCAAAAGTCGCGCAATCCGGGCCGCCATGGACCTTGTTCGGCGGTTGCCGAGTGTGCCAAACTGGGGCCGTTACTCGTAATACTTCGGAGATCTAGCATGCCTCAGGGCACCGTAAAGTGGTTCAATCCAACGAAGGGCTATGGCTTCATCCAGCCCCAAGAAGGCGGGAAGGATGTGTTCGTGCACATCTCGGCGGTCGAACGCGCCGGACTTAGCACGCTGAACGAAGGTCAGACCGTTCAGTTTGAACTCGTCGAGAACCGCGGAAAAACGTCCGCGGAGAACCTCAAGGTTAAGTAACCTCGTCGCCCGAGGCTGCTTTCGGCCTGTCTGTCTGGAACTGGTGTCCGCCGAGCTTTTGCCCGGCGGTCTTGGTGCGTCGACGCTTTTCCAGCTTAGCGCTTGAGCGCTTCAAGTTCAGGGAACGGGGCGAAGGCCACGTCCTTGCAAATCTCCCGCACTTCTCTCGGCACATCGAAGAAGCGGTCGAGCTTGCCGGACACGAAAACCGCGACGCCATCCTTCGGTCCGGCATATCGGCCGTCGATCCGCTCGTTGTAACGCACGCAGGTCACGAAACGCTCGCCCCGCCCGACATCCTTGCGATGCGGCGCCGACACCGCCGCACCACGGACGCCGCTGGGCTCGTTGAGATAAGTGCGCAAGAAGGCCAGCAGGTCGCGCTTGTACCCTTCCGGATAGACGTTCTCCGCCTCCCAGCGCGCCCTAAGTTCCGCCGGCGTCGGACCGACCTCGTTGCTGGCGCAGCCGCCGGCGGCGAACACTGCCAAAGCCGCAGCCCAAACTGCCCACCTCCGCATCGCCTTCTCCGAATCCGTTTCACCCTTGCCCGCGATCATAGCGTCTTGCTCCAGATCGGCCAGAGACCCCGGTGCGCGCTGCGCGGAACAGTTGTATGCTGAGCGCGGCACTCGACTGCCAGGGGAGGATAAAAAATGACATTCACACGCCGCACGCTCGTGCTTGGCGCTGTTGCCGCGCCGTTCGTCATCCGCTCGCAGGCTCTGGCCCAGAACTGGTCTCCGAGTACGGTCCGCATTGTTGTCGCCTATCCGCCCGGCGGGTCGACCGACGCGATCATGCGTCTGATCCATCCGGCGCTTCAGCAAAAGCTCAACGCCACCGTCATCATCGAGAACCGGGCCGGCGCATCCGGCAGCGTCGGTACCGGCGCGGTCGCCAAGTCGCCGCCCGACGGCAATACCTGGCTGGCGGTGTTCGACAATCACGCGGCCAATCCATTCGTCCTGCCGCCGCTGCCCTACGACAGCGAGAAGGATCTCGACCCGGTGCTGCTGATCGGCACCGCGCCCTATTTGATCGCAACCGCAAAGACAAAGCCGTTCAACACCGTCGCCGACATCATTGCCGCCGCCAAGCAGAAGCCCGGCACCGTCAGCTACGGCTCGGTCGGCAGCGGCAGCGTCGGCCATTTGGCTATGGCACTGTTATCGGACCGCGCCGGCGTGAAGCTGGTGCATGTGCCCTATCGTGGCGGCGGGCCGGCGATGACCGACACGCTTGGCGGCCACGTCGATCTTCTGATCGGCAGCACGGCATTGTCGATGCCACAGGTCAACACCGGCAACCTGCGCGCCATCGCGCAGACCGGAGCCAAGCGCAATCAATTCCTCTCGGCGGTACCGACCGTCGCCGAGAACGGCTACCCCGGTTTCGAAGCCGCGGCCTGGTGGGGCATCTTCGCGCCCGCAGGTACGCCGAAGCCGATGATCGAGCGGATGGGCAGCGACATGGTTGCCTGCCTGCGCGAGGAGCGCGTGTCCAAACAACTTATCGAAACCCAGCAGGTTTCGCTCACTTTGGGCGGGCCTGACGTATTGCGCCGCTTCGTCGCCGAGCAGATGGAAATCTGGGGCAAAGTCGTGAAGGACAACAACATCAAGGCGGACTAGTGCGGCCGCGGCGGTGTTTAATCAGACAATGTTCACACGCCGCTCAGTTCTAATCGGCTCCGCGTCCGCAGCCGTCAGCGCCGCCCTGCCCCGGGCGGCCGGCGCGGCGGCGCCACTTGCCGCCGTGCAAGGCCCCGGGGTCTACCGCAGCAAGCTCGGCAAGTTTCAGATCACCGCGCTGTACGACGGCACCTGGTTTCTGCCGATCGACGGCAAATTCGTCCGCAACGCCAGCGCTGCCACGGTCAACCAGGCGCTGGCGGCGGCGTTCCTGCCGCCGCGCATCATGCCGATCACGTTCACCGCGCTGCTGGTGAACACCGGCTCGAAGCTGGTGCTGATCGACACCGGCACCGCCGGCCAGATCACCGATACCGCAGGCGTGATGCTGGACAATCTCGCGATCGCCGGCGTGCCCCCCGACAAGATCGACACCATCCTGATTTCGCATTTCCATCCCGACCACATCGACGGCATCAAGACCAAAGACGGCGCCAAGGTGTTCGCCAATGCCGAGATTTTCGTGCCGGAGCCGGAATGGGCCTACTGGATGAACGAGACCAACATGGCCGGCGCGCCGAAACCGATCGTGAAATATTTTCTTAATTCGAAGCGCATCTTCGGCGACATCGGCAATGAGGTGAAACGGTTCAAGCCCGGAGCCGATGTCGTTCCCGGCATTACCTCAATTCCGGCCTTTGGCCACACGCCGGGCCACACGGCCTTCGCGATCCATTCCGGCAATCAATCGATGCTGGCGATGAGCGACACCGTGCGCAATCCGTATCTGTTCGCGCGCAATCCGGATTGGCAGCCCATCTTCGACATGGACGGCCCGCTGGCGGTGAAAACCCGCCGGCGCATGCTCGACCGCGCGGTGGCCGACCGGATGCTGGTCGAGGCCTACCACTTCCCGTTCCCGGCCTGCGGTCACATGGTGCGGCGCGGCACCGGCTACGAGCTGGTGCCGGTGGAGTGGCGGCCGCTTTAGCGCATGATCACGAAAAGTGGGTACCGGTTTTCGGATAAGATCATGCGCAATAATAAAGTTACATCTTCGACAGTTTGGCGATGTTGATCGCCTGGGCATAGGCAAGCTTCGATACCGCTTCGGCCGAACCTTGCACGTGAACCAGGATTTTGTTGGCGACCAGCATCATGATGTCGCCATCGTTGGTCTGGATTGCACGCTGATCGCCAACGCGGACCAGCTTACCCATCGCGTCGGCCAATGCCGGATTATTCAGCATCGGTCCGAATTGCATGATCATCGCGCTGTCGCCGGTGATCGAGACCTCGACGGTCTGATCCTTGCTGTTCGTATAGGTGCGACTGGCGGCCGAGGCGCCGCCGAACATCGCGGCGCCGACCGCGGTTGCCTGCGCCTTCTCCGCCTTCCAACCCGACAGCGGCGCTGGTAGCAGCGCCGAGAATGCTTCGGCATTCTTCTGCGCAATCAATTGCGACGCGACGTCCAACGATTGCTTGGCGCCCGCCATGTCGCCGGACTGATAGGATCTTCGCGCGCCATCGATGGCATCGAGGATGTCGTCGGCGGCATTTGCCGGCAACGCCAAGGCGGCCAATACGGCCGCACTCAAGAAAATCCGTGGCGCCTTCATGATCTGCCCCCAAGAACAATGTGGAGGCAATGTATCCGATTCGCGCGAAGCGGCGCGGCCGGAACAACCGGCCGCGCCTTCAGCTCCATCAGAACGTGGCGCCCGCCTTGGCCATGAATGTGCGCCCCGGCAGCGGATAGGCGTTGTAGCGGCCGAAGGTCGCCGAACTCGCCACCGCGTAGTCGAAGTACTCCACGTTGAACAAGTTCTGTACCGAAACCGACCAGAATAAATTTTCGACCGCTCCGCCGAGCCGGACATCGACCGTGGTGTGCGCCGGGATCGTCGGCTGGAAGTTCGCCTGGTCGTTGTCCATGCGCCGGGCGCCGACCCAGCGCACCACGCCGTCGAACACGACGTATTTTTGGTAGATGTCCCAGGAGACCCCGACATTACCAGTCCACTTCGACACCAGCGGCACGTCATTGCCGGCGTAGATACCTTCGCGGAACGTGGCGCGGGTATAGGCGGCCCCAGCCTTGACCCGCACCTCATCCGTCAGGCGCAGCGTCGCACTGTTCTCTACGCCAAATCGTCGGGTTGGATCGAGATTGATGTTCGCCCCGATCGGCGGGAATGGAATGAACAATATTTCGTTAGTGAGATTCATCGCGTAGACGCTGCTCTGCCACTCCAGCATGCCGAATCGTCCGCGCGCGCCGCCTTCAATCTCCTGCGAGGTCTGAGTCTTCAGGTTGAAGTCGACTGGGAAGGCGTTGACGCCGATGCGCTCGTCCACGTTCGGTGTGCGAAAACTGCGCGCGATGTGGCCAAACACCGCGATCGCCGGCGAGAAGCGGTGCTCGAAACCAAGATTCAGGGCGTTATTGACTTCAGTTCTATCGAGCGGCGTCGCTGCCGCATCGAACGAGCCGAACGAACCCGGCGCGGTGGGGTCATAGCGGTCGCGTGCGCTCAGCCGCGTCTGCTGAATACGCGCGCCCCACGAGATGTCGGTTGTCGGCAGGATACTGGTCGTCTGCTGCCAATAGATACCGACCGATTGCTGGGAAAGGTCGTAAGTATGGATCGCCGGATCGGTGACAGCCTGGCTGCGCTTGGCATTGATATCTGACGTGTAGACATCGATGCCGGTCGTGACCTTGGTCGGCAAGCCAATAACCTGGCCTTCGATGTTCGCGCGCGGCGTGAACGACGCCATCGTCAGCACCCGTTTGTCCGAAGTGTCGAAGCCGAACAGCGAGGAAAACACCGTCTGGTCTTTGCGACGCAAGTTGCCGTCAAGGATCAGTTCGAAGCCAGGCGCGATGATCCGCGAGACGCCAAGCGTGAGACCGGAGGCCTGTTTGGTGGAGTAAGCATTCGGCGTGGTGGCGCCGCGCCGGTCGGTGACGAGTTCGCTCGACGTCGGAGTTACAAGCCGCGCGCCCGGCAGGCCGAGATGCTGATCTTCTCCCATGATATTGAGCCAGGCGCTGCCTTGTTCGCCGGTATAGCGAAGATCGCCGACGCCGTTGCGCTGGCGTACGTAATCGTTGACCCGATAGCCGTCCGAATTGACCGCGTTACCGGCAACCGACGCCGAGAACGGCCCGTGCGACTTGGCAGCGCTCGCATTGATTTCGCGATGATTGAACGAGCCGAACCCGGCTTCGATCCGCCCCGTCAGCAGCTTTCCTGTCCCTGTCTTGGTGATGATGTTGATGACGCCGCCGACCGCGCCATCGCCATAAAGCACCGCACCGCTGTTGCCGCGTGTGATCTCGATGCGCTCGATGCTATCGCGCGGGATTGAGTTGAGATCGAAACCGATTGAATCGAAATCGGCCATCCGGCGGCCGTTGACCAGGATCAAGGTGTTGGCTGGCGCCGTGGCGCCGAAGCCGCGCATGTCGACGGTCGTGCCGACGCCGGCTTTGCCGCCGGAGGTGCTTCTGGTCTGGATGCCGACCTCTTGTGACAGCACGTCCTGGATCGTGGAGCCCGGCGAGCGCGCGATGTCTTCGGCGGTAATGACACTGTTTGATGCGCCAGCGATGCCGATGCCGCTTCGGCTTGCCCAGACGTCGAGCGTCGGCAGCACCTGCGTTGTCTGTGCGTGAGCGGCGGTGGTGAGGCCGGCGAGCGCGAACAACGCGCCGCAGACAGTTCGTTTGGTACCCATGTCGCAACATTCCTTCGTTTGCGCTCAGCAAAGCTGAGCGCACCGGGTGAGACAAAATCCGATGCGAAGGACACTGGTGACGCAAACACGAGCAATTCACTGCACGCGACGTTCACCGTATCGATGTCGTGGGAAAAGATTTCTCACGGCCATCGCACCGGCATTGACGTCACCGCTGCGAAAGCGCGCTCCGTATGGACCTCCCGTCCACCGGTTGGGTGACTGCGCTGGCAGGTTTCCTGGCTCGCGGGTCGTTGCTCAGTTGCGTCCGGCCTTCCCAGTTTCCCAGTGGCCGTATGGACGCGGGCTCGCCGCTTACAGTTGCGGGGGCAGCCACTGATTCCTGCAAATTCACGAATGAATTCGCCGAAATCCGTGTTCCCTCTTTCGTTCCCGGTGCTACCCGGGAAACCAGCACGGTTAAAATGTCGCTGGAACTCGCCGACGAGTCAAGCGACCGCAATTTTTGCTCGCAGATGGACGTTTTCTAGGGCCAGAATTTTGTGACTGTTTTAATTTTTCGTCAGCCCTGGGACTAAGGGCCGATCACGGATTGTTTTTCACGGGGAGGCTGCGATTCGACGTATCGTTCGCCTGGATGCCACCCCAGAGAGGTCCTGCCATGACGCTGAACCGATTTTTACGCCACGCCAGCCTGCTCGCCGCGGCCGCTTTGCTGGTGACCGCCGTCAGCATCAAGCCCGTCACGGTTTACGCCATGGGCACAGACAGCCCGCCGCCGGCCGATGACGGCAAGAAGAAAAAGAAAGACAGCAAGGCCATCGACGAACAGGAACAGAAACTGACGCAGGAGAAATTCCTGCGCCAGTATCGCGCCGCGCGCGACGAAATTTTGTCGGGCGACTACAAAGCCGGAATCGCCGCGATGCATTCGCTCGGCCAGGACAATCACCCGGACGTGGCCAACTACATCGGCTACGCCAACCGCAAGCTCGGCAACTACGATCAGTCGAAGGTCTGGTACGAGAAGGCGCTTGCCGCCGATCCGCAACATGTCCGGACCTGGTCCTATTACGGCATGTGGCACGCCGAACAGGGCAACCGCCTCAAGGCGGTCGATCATCTTACGAAGGTGAATACGCTCTGCGGCAACACGACGTGCGAAGAGTTCATCCAGCTCAAGGCCGTCATCGACGGAACTCGCAGCTATTAAACGCGGAACAATTTAGTTCCACTTTTCATGCCCGGCCTCGCGCCGGGCATTTTTTGTGCGGCACGCAAGGAACTAGCGCGCGGAACTTTCAAAAAAAATTCGTCATCAAGTTGCGGAGGAACTTAAGTCGTCCCTCGCTGTTGTTTTACGCATTGCAATTTCACACCCAATGAAAAGGAAAACACCATGAAGTTTCGCACGATGATTATCGCCACCGCAATGATCGCCACCAGTGGCTTTGCGTATGCGCAGAATACTACGAGCCCGGCCGATCAGAACCGCCCCGGCTTGCAGGGCGATGACTCGACCAAGCAAAAGGACACGATGGGCAATAAGGGCGCCGGCAACGTCAAGGGCTCGATGGCTCCGGCCACCACCGGCGCCGGCACCTCGCCGATGAAGGAGACCTCGGAAAAGAACGTCAGTCCGGCTTCGCCGAACGCGGGCGAGAAGCAGGAGAAGTAAGCGACCTTCTTCAGTTGTACGTTGCGTCGTTTGATCATGCCCGGCCTCGCGCCGGGCATGATGCTATTTAAGGGTCGGGGCCGAGGTCTCAGCCACGATCCAGGCGTGATAGGCAGAATCGCCATTTTCAATTGGTAAAACCATGATCGACGGCGGCGTGTAGGGGTGTTGTTGCCTGACGGCGGCGCCGACGCGGTTCGCAAGCGACGCGGGTTTTCACGATCATCAAAGCCTCCTCCGCCCGCACTATTTCCCCTTCCCACCAACAGTGCGAAGTCATCCCCGGCAGGATATTGACGTAGGCCGCCAGCCTTGCCTGGACAAGGGCGCGACCCGCCTACTCTGCCTCGACAATCGAGGGCCAGGTCGTATACACGAGCACCGCGCGCTCCATTGTCAGGCCCCTTTTTCGTTCAAAAGCGAGTTCAAGAGTTGATTTATGAGCCCCTTGGCCCAGAATATTAAGCGCATTGCCTTCGTGGCCAGCCAGACGCCCGAGGCGCGCGAGGCCTGTGCCTTGCTCCAGAAGCGCTACGGCAGCGCCGATCCTGCCGAGGCGGACGTCATCGTAGCGCTGGGCGGCGATGGCCTGATGTTGCAAACCCTGCACAAATTCATGAATTCAGGCAGGCCGATCTACGGCATGCACCGCGGCACCGTCGGCTTTCTGATGAACGAATTCGTCATCGACGATCTGATCGAGCGGATCGCGGCCGCGCATACCACCGTCATCCACCCGCTGGCGATGCAAGCCCGCGACGTTCAGGGCAAAAGCTTTGAGCGCCGCGCCATCAATGAGGTGTCGCTGTTCCGGCAAAGCGCGCAGGCCGCGCATCTGCGTATCCTTGTCGACGGCCAGGAACGTCTCGAAGAACTGGTGGCCGATGGCGTGCTGGTGGCGACGCCGGCCGGCTCAACCGCGTACAATCTGTCGGTGCAAGGCACCATCATCCCGATCAATGCGCCGCTGCTCGCACTCACCGCCATCAGCCCCTTCCGGCCGCGGCGCTGGCGCGGCGCGTTGCTTCCCGACAAGGCCAAAGTCACCATCGAAGTGCAGGACGCGGACAAGCGGCCGATGGCCGCGGTCGCCGATAACGACGAAGTGCGTTCGGTGCGCAGCGTCGACATCAGCATGGACCACAGCATTTCGCTCAAATTGCTGTTCGATCCGGGCCACAATCTCGACGAGCGTATCCTGCGCGAACAGTTTGGGTTTTGAGCTTCAGACGAATGACCGCAATAGCCGACCGAAATCAACATGCGGTGCGCAGGGCGATCGGCGCCAACGGCCATCACGTCATCTTCGATAAATTCGAACGGACGCCGCCTCGCAGCGATGATCACTACGACTACAATTTCATGGGCGCTTGTATCGCGCGTGAATTCGAACGCGATTTGACCGAAAGTAATCCGGGTTTTGATAAAAATACCGCCAAGGGGCTGAAATCCAGTGGGCGGAGCGCTATCTACGATACCGACCCGACCTTCCCCTACAAAGACAGTGAAGATTACTTCGAGTGGATCGATCTGCTGACGGCCATCGACCGCTCCGACGATAAATTCACGATGATTGAGATCGGCGCCGGCTACGGACGCTGGGTCGCAAATGCGGCAGCGGCGCTAAAGCGGCACAAGACCAAGCACGTCCGCCAAAAGCTGATCGGCATGGAGTCGGACCAATCGCGATTCGAGATGATGCAGCGCAATTGCGAGAACAACGGCATTCCGCAGAGTGACCTTCAACTCATCCGCGCCGCATGCACGCCCGACGGCAGCGCCCTGTTCATGCACGTCAACGACTCATACGGAAGCAACGTCTGGCACGATCCCAAATTCGCCGCCCACTTCGAGGGCAAGCAGGCCGACCGGATGGATTTCATCGACGGCTTCGGGCGTAAGTTCGCCGTTCAGAAAGTGCCCGCCATGCGGCTGGATACTGTCCTCACCGAAACCGTCGATTACATCGACATGGACATCCAGGGCTCAGAGGGCGACGTCATCTATTCGTCGATCGATGCTTTGGACAAGTTCGTAAAAATGATTCACGTCGGCTGCCACTCCCTTGAGATCGACAGCCGGCTGGCGCATATCTTTCACCTGCACGGCTGGCGGCCGCGGCACATTTTCTCCAGCGGCTCAGTGAACGAGACGCCCTATGGAAAATTCCAGTTCATCGATGGCATCCAGAGCTGGGAAAACCCGAATTTCGACTGAGATGAGCCCATGAGCCAGCGTTTCGATTTCACCGTCAATGAAAAGCCTGTCAGCGTTTCGCTCGACAATGAAGCGACGCCGCTGCTGAATGTGCTGCGCAACGAGCTCGGCCTGATGGGCACGCGCTTCGGCTGCGGGCTCGAACAATGCGGCTGCTGCATGGTGCTGATCGACGGCGCGCCGGTGAAATCCTGCACCCGCGAAGTTTCGACGCTCGCCGGCAAAAATGTCACGACCGTCGAGGGTCTAGGCACCGCGACGCGCCCTCACCCGCTTCAACAGGCATTCCTCGACGAACAGGCCGGCCAATGCGGCTATTGCCTCGCCGGCATCCTGATTTCAGCCAAGGCGCTGCTGGAGAAAAACCCGTCGCCGACGCGCAAGGAGATCGCGCTGGCGCTCGACGGCAATATCTGCCGTTGCGGCTCGCATAACCGCATCATACGCGCAGTCGAGAAAGCTGCGGCCGTGATGCGTGCGGGAGTGGGCGCATGATCCCGAAAAGTGGGTACCGGTTTTCGGATAAGATCATGCGCAGCGGATATACGTCATGAATGCGCCAGTGCTTCCCGGCACACTGAACGACAATCCGGTGCTCGAACGCTGGGTGACGTTTCCCGCGCTAGGCAAAGTCACCGTCAACACCGGCCGTGTCGAACTCGGCCAGGGCGTGCTGACCGCCATGCAGCAGGTCGCGGCCGACGAACTCTACGTCTCGCCTGCACGCGTCACCGTGCATTCCGGCGACACCGTACGCGCACCGAACGAGGGCTACACCGCGGGCAGCCAGTCGATCCAGACCGGTGCCGTCGCTTTGCGGCAAGCCTGCGCCGATGTCCGCGCGCTGTTGCTCAGCCAGGCCGCGCAGATTATGGGCTGCAAGCCAGATGAATTGAGCGTCCGCGACGGCAGCATCCTGCGCAATGGCGCATCGACCGGCCAGGATTACTGGACGCTGGCCGGCGCAATCGATTTTACCGCCAAAGCCACCGGCACGGGCAAGCGCAAGGCCGTCACGGAATTCACGGCCATCGGCCACGACACACCCCGCCTCGATCTGCCAGGCAAAATCTTCGGCGACGCCGCCTTCATCCACGACATGAAGCTTCCCGGCATGGTCCACGCCCGCGTCGTGCGCCAGCCCAACCGCGGCGCTGCCATCGGCAGCATCGACGAAGCCGCGATCAAGCGCGCGGCCAAAGGCCCGGTCGAGTTCGTCCGCACCGGCAATTTCCTCGCCATCGTCGGCGGCAACGAAACCGCGGTCGACCTTGCCAGCGCAGCGACGGTCAATCACGTCACCTGGCAGAACGTCGAGGCCGCCACACCGCTCCAGCAGGAAGCTTCATGGCTGCTGCAACGGCCGTCGGTCGATCGTCTGCTCGGCTCGCCGGAGCCTTCCGACCCGCAAGGCCGCCAGCGATACGAGGCGACCTTCACGCGCGGCTTCGTGGCCCATGCATCCATCTCGCCATCCTGCGGGCTCGCGCTTTACAAAGACGGCGTG
>JANMSH010000332.1:0-3688 GCA_031389105.1 Hyphomicrobiales bacterium | reverse complement strand
CCTGCCGCGCCCTGCGCCCTGGCCGCGCGCGCGATCGACGAGCCGATTAGCCCGACGCCGATCAGCGCAACGCGGTTGAACAAGGCGGCGGGTTTGCTCACGCCTTTTTCCCTAGAAATTCCGCCAGCGCGTTGATGACCAGTCTGTTGGCCTCTTCGCTGCCGATCGTCATTCTCAAACAATTCGGCAGCTTGTAGGCGCCGACCTGACGCAAAATGAGTCCGCGCTTCATCAGGAAGGCATTGGCGTCGCCCGCGGTGCGGCCTTTGGTGTCCGGGAAATGAATCAGCACGAAATTCGCCACACTCGGCGTCACTTTCAGGCCGAGCTTGGCGATCTCGTCGGTGAGCCACGCCAACCATTTCGAGTTGTGCTCGCGCGAACGCTCGACATGCGCGCTGTCGCGGATCGCTGCGTTGCCCGCTGCGATCGCCGGTGCGTTGACGTTGAACGGGCCGCGGATGCGGTTGATCGCGTCGATGACGTGCGCAGGACCATACATCCAGCCGAGCCGCAGCGCGGCGAGACCGTAGATCTTCGAGAAGGTGCGCGTCATCACCACGTTGTCGGTGGTGGCAACCAGTTCGATGCCGGACTCGTAATCGTTGGTGCGGACGTATTCGGCGTAAGCCGCGTCCAGCACTAGCAGGACGTTGCCGGGCAACGAGCGGTGCAGGCGCTTGACCTCGTCGAACGGAATGTAAGTGCCCGTCGGATTGTTCGGGTTGGCCAGGAACACGACCTTGGTCCTCGGCGACACCAGTTTGAGAATGGCGTCGACGTCCGCGGTGAGCTCTTTCTCCGCCGCGACCATGGGTTTGGCGCCGGTGCCCAACGTCGCAATTGGATACACCAGAAATCCATGCGTGGTGTGAATCGCCTCGTCGCCATCGGTGAGGTAGGCGCGCGCGATCAGATTGAGCAGATCGTCGGAGCCCGCGCCGCACACGATGCGCGCCGGATCGAGGCCGAACACGCCGCCGATTGCTTCGCGCAATGCCAGCGACGAGCCTTCCGGATAGTCTTCGAGATGCGCGCCCGCTTCGCGGTAGGCGGCGATGGCGTTCTCGCCCGGCCCCAACGGCGTCTCGTTGGAGGACAGCTTGAACACTTTGGCAACGCCCGGCGCGGTGCTCTTGCCCGGGATATACGGAGCAATATCGAGCACGCCGGGGCGCGGTTGCGGGCGGTTCGTCATAGGCGAATTCCGAGGTTAGGCGGCAACCGTATAGCGGGTTGCGTGGCTGCCGACGAGGGTCGCCGAACGCACCGTGGCGCCGGCCTTAACTAACGCCATGCTGACTGATTCCAGGTTGCCGCCGTGCGGCAGGGTCACCAGCAGCGCCGCGCCGTCGAAAGCGCGGTCGGGCACGGCGATGAAATCGGCCAGCATCGACAGCACCTGCGCTGGCCCTGAGCCCCACCCCTCGACGCGGATGCTCCACACTTCTGCTTCGGTCGCCATGGCACCTTCGGCTACGCGCGAGATCACGAATACCGGCAGCGCGGCCGGATGGTCGGCGCGCTCGACGAAGGGCAGGCGGGCGATGATCTTGGGCGCTGCGTCGAATTCGAGCGCGCTCCACCATGAACCGGCGGCGGCAACGGCGGTTGCCGGCACCAGGCCGAGATCGCCCTTCGAGGTCGAGACAGCCTCGACCACGCCGGCGGCGCCCATATGCGGAATGAACGGCACCGTGAAGCCGAAATGAAAGCGGGCGGAATCGCGCATCAGCGCGTCGCCGGCCGACAGGTCGGCGTGCACCGAGAATGGCGATTGAACGAACGTGAAGGTCGATATGATGACACGCCAGATGCTCTCGACCGTGTCGAGTGGCAATATGCCTTTATGCCGCTGCACCAGACGCCGCATCATGTCGGCTTCGCGCATCGGACGGAATGCGGAACCGGTTTCCTGGCTCGACTTGACCGCGATCAAACGATCGATGATATCGCCGCGCTCCATCAGGAGCCGGTGCATCGCTTCGTCGATCCGGTCGATCTCCTTGCGCAGATCGCCGAGGGCGGGGGTGTCCGAGTTCTTCGTCATGGCGGCATTGATAAGTGGCCCGGGGTTTGAAATCAAAGAAAATGACAGTAATTATCTGGTGTTGACAGGTTGCGGTCTTTGGGAGCGTATTCCCACAAGCCGATGCCGGGAGCGCGAAACGCGATATGGTTGAAGTTACGCTGAGCAGCGCGGTTAACGCGCCGGATGCACCGCGTGAGGCGGATCATCCGCACGACTCCGCTATTGCCCAGTTTGGGGACGACCAGCCGCTCAAGCTCGATGCCGGAGTTGAACTCACTCCTTTTCAAATCGCCTACAAAACCTACGGCACGCTCAATGCCGACCGCTCCAACGCGGTGCTGGTGTGCCACGCACTCACCGGGGACCAGCACGTCGCGAACGTGCACCCGGTCACCAAGAAATCAGGCTGGTGGGAAACCTTGATCGGTCCCGGCAAGCCGATCGATACCGAACGTTATTTCATTATCTGTCCGAATGTTGTCGGCGGCTGCATGGGCACCACCGGACCGGCGTCCATCAATCCAGCGACCGGCAGGCCGTGGGGACTGGATTTTCCCGTCATCACCATCCGCGACATGGTGCGCGCTCAGGCGATGCTGCTCGATCATCTCGGCATCTCGACCCTGTTTGCCTGCGTCGGCGGTTCAATGGGCGGCATGCAGGTGCTGCAATGGGCCGCGAGTTTTCCCGAGCGGGTGTTCGCAGCGCTGCCGATTGCCTGCGCGACGCGGCATTCGGCGCAGAACATCGCGTTCCACGAAGTCGGCCGGCAGGCCATCATGGCCGATCCGGAATGGCGCGGCGGCCGCTATCACCTGGAAGGCACCAATCCGCGCCGCGGCCTCGCGGTCGCGCGCATGGGCGCGCATATCACTTATCTATCGGATGCCGCGCTGCACCGGAAATTCGGCCGCAAGTTTCAGGATCGCGAAAATCCGACGTTCTCATTCGACGCGGATTTCGAGGTCGAATCCTATCTGCGCCACCAGGGCAGTTCGTTCGTCGAGCGTTTCGACGCCAATTCGTATCTCTATCTGACGCGCGCCATGGACTATTTCGATCTGGCGGCGGATTCCGGTGGTGTGCTGGCCAACGCCTTCAAGGGCGCGCCGACCCGTTTCTGCGTGATTTCCTTCACCAGCGATTGGCTGTTCCCGACCTCCGAGTCGCGCGCCTTGGTGCATGCGCTCAACGCGTCGAGCGCGCGCGTTTCGTTCGCCGAAATCGTCACCGACAAAGGTCACGACGCCTTCCTGCTCGAAGAGCCGGAAATGTTCGGCATCGTGCGCGGCTTCCTCGACGGCGCCGGCAAAGCACGCGGGCTTCTCCAAAGCATTGCCCCCAAAGCAAAGTTGACGTCATGAGCAATCTCACGGCCCTCAATATCGAGCGGACCGCCAGCGGCAAGCGCGTCGACCTGGTGCTGGTCGCAGAGATGGTGGAGCGCGGCGTCAAGGTGCTCGATGTCGGCTGCGGCGACGGCGAACTGCTGAGCCTGCTAAGCGAAAGCCGCGATGTCGACGGCCGCGGCATCGAGCTGTCGCGCGAGGGCGTGAACCAATGCGTGGCGAGGGGCCTTGCCGTGATCCAAGGCGAACTTCGCCGGTCAGCAGCGTGCCCCAGGGTGTCTTGCCGGTGCCACAGTTGTTGAGCGTG
>JANMSH010000317.1:0-2750 GCA_031389105.1 Hyphomicrobiales bacterium | reverse complement strand
GCTGCCGCTCGTCCCGCCCAGGACGCACGTTCAGATGACGAAGGGGTGCGGACGACAGTGACCGAACTTCCGACGACCCGAGGGCTAACCTACCGGGGTATGGTTAGCACTTGGTTAAACCGTGAATTTTACAGGGCCGCTAGCCCCGCGCGCGCAGCACCGCTTCGATGGACACGCGCGACCACGGCGCGTTGCGCTCGCGGAAGGCCGCGTAGGAGTCGTGCACCTTGGCCGAGATCGCGCTGCGTTGTGCGAGTTCGCCGAGCACGTCGACCGCCTGCTTGCGCGCCGCCGCCACCAGATCATCCGGGAACGCCGCGAGCTTGACGCCGTGATCCTTGATCAATGCCGCCAGCGCGCGGCCGTTGAGCTGCTCCATCTCGGCGAGTGCGTAGTTCGCCTCGGTGGCGCAGGCATGCGCGACGATCGCCTTGAGGTCGGGGCTGAGCCCATCCCACGCTTTGAGCGAAACGATGCACTCGCCAGTGCCGTTCGGCTTGTTGAAGCCGGGATAATAATAGAACGGCGCGACGCGATAGAGCCCGAGCGCGATGTCGGTGCCGGGCCCAACGAACTCCGCGCCGTCGATCACGCCGGATTGCAGGCTGGTGAGAATTTCCGCCGGCGGCGTGGTCTGCGGCGTGGCGCCGAGACGGCGATAGACTTCGCCGCCCAAGCCCAGCGAACGCAGCTTCAGCCCGCGCAAGTCGCCGAGGCCCGCGACCTCGCGGCGAAACCAACCGCCCATGCAGACGCCGGTATTGCCGCCCATAAATGGTTTGACGCCAAAGGGGGCGTAGAGTTCGTCCCACAGCGCCTGCCCGCCGCCGGCCTCGATCCAGGCGACGTGCTCGGACGGCGTCAGGCCGAACGGCACCGTGGTGTAGAACGCCGCCGCAGGCATCTTGCCCTGCCAATAGAACGACGCGGTGTGGCCGATCTCGGCAACGCCGTTGCCGACTGCACCCAGCACCTCGAACGCCGGCACGACTTCGCCGGCCGCCGACACCGAAATATCGAGCCGTCCACCGGACAGTGTGCGAATGCGTTCGGCGACGCGCTCCGCCGACATGCCGGGTCCCGGCAGCCGCTTGGGCCAGGACGTCACCATGCGCCATTTTACGGTTTGGGCCCGGGCGACGTTGGGCGCGGCAATGATGCCAGCGGCGGCGGCGGCGCCGGCCAAGGTGAAATTGCGTCGTGTCGTCATTCGTCGCTCCATTGCGCAAAAAAGTGATGCAGCGGCCCGCTACCGCGGCCGACCTTGAGTTGATCGGTAGAGGCGATGGCCGTCGTGACATAAGCCTTGGCGTCGTGCGCCGCCGCCGCGAGATCGAGGCCGCTGGCGAGGCGGGCCGCAATCGCCGATGACAAAGTGCAGCCGGTCCCGTGCGTATTCCTGGTGGCGATGCGCTTAGCCGACAGGCGAATGACGCCGCCCTCGCCGATCAGCAGATCGACGCTCTCGATGCCGTCGCCATGCCCGCCTTTAATCAATACATTGCGTGCGCCGAGCGCCAGGATTTCGCGCGCCTGCACTTCCATCTCTTGTTCGTTGCGCGCGATCGAAGCGCCGGTCAGCGCGGCCGCTTCCGGCAAATTCGGCGTCACCACCAGAGCGCGCGGAATGAGTTCGTTGCGCAGCGCCGCAACCGCGTCCGCCGCAAGCAACCTGTCGCCGGAGGTCGCGATCATCACCGGGTCGAGCACGATATTTTTTGCCTTGTGACGCGCGAGGCCCTCCGCCACCGCCTGGATCGCGGCGACCCGCGACAGCATGCCGATCTTGACCGCGCCGACATCGAGATCGGAAAACACCGCGTCGATCTGCGTCGCGATGAAGTCCGCCGGCACGTCGTGGATGCCGGTGACGCCCCGGGTGTTCTGCGCCGTCAACGCAGCGATCACCGATGCGCCATAAACCCCGAGCGCGGAGAATGTTTTCAGGTCGGCCTGGATGCCCGCCCCGCCGCCGGAATCCGAACCCGCGATGGTGACGGCGATGGCGGTCATTTTGGCGTCCGCTTCGCCAATGCGGCGTCGACGACGCGGAGCATGTCGGCGGTCGCCGCGCGCGGGTCCTTCGCCAGCGACAGCGCCGAGATCACCGATACACCGTCCGCGCCCGCCTCGATTACCGGCGCGGCGTTGGCCGCATTGATGCCGGCAATGCCACAGGTCGGGAACTCGGGCTTGCGCCGATGCAGCGCCTCAATGACGCGCGCCATCCCGGCGATGCCGATCGGATTGTTCTTGGTCACTTTCGAAGTCGTGCCGTAAACACCGCCGATCCCGGCATAGTCGATCAGACCAAGATCGGTCGTGTCCGCGCGCTGCGAACTGTTGATGGTGAGGCCCACGATCGCATCGGGACCGAGCAGGCGGCGCGCGTCGGCCGGCGCCATGTCGTCCCAGCCGATGTGAACGCCCTCGCACCCGATGGCGAGCGCCACATCGACGCGGTCGTTGATGACCAGCGGCACGGAGCCGAGCGCCGCCTTGATGGCGCGGGCGCGGTCGATCATCACGCGGGTGTCGGAAAGCTTGTCGCGAAGCTGGACCAGCGTGACGCCGCCCGCGGCCAGCATCCGGCAAAGCTCCACCAGATCGTGCCCGCCGCTCACCTCCGGATCGACGATGGCGTAGCAGCGAAGATCGACCTGCGAACGGTGGTTTGGCATCAAATCACCTTTGCTTTCGCGATCAATGCATCGCGATCGAGCGCATACACCGCATCGAGAATTTCCATG
>JANMSH010000291.1:0-4087 GCA_031389105.1 Hyphomicrobiales bacterium | reverse complement strand
CATTCGCGTTGGACTGATCAGCGAACGCACCGTCCCGCAAGGGCGTTCGCCGGTGGACGGAATCGGCCCGCGCAAACTCGGACACATTGCGTTCAAGGTCGATGACGTCCAGGGCAGCGTCGATTTCTTCGTCAAGATACTCGGCTTCCGCGTTTCGGACTGGATGGGCGATTTTTTTGCCTTCCTGCGCTGCGGGCCCGATCATCACACCTTGAACGTGCTGCATGGCAAGGCCAACAAGATGCATCACATCGCCTTCGAGGCGCGCGATTGGGAGCACATCAGGACCGCCTGCGATTTTCTCGGCAAGCAGAAGATCCCGCTGATCTGGGGGCCGGGCCGCCACGGCGTCGGTCACAACATCTTCATCTACCATCTCACGCCCGACGGCCAGATTATGGAGCTGTACACGGACCTCGATCAGATGACCGACGAGGCGTCGGGCGCATTCGATCCCCGTCCCTGGCACGAAGACAATCCGCAGCGTCCGAAGGTATGGCAACCCGGTCCCTCGGCGTCGAATATTTGGGGAATTCCAACGCCACCGCTGTTCCGGGAGTAAGGGCTTCGCCCTGAGCATCTTGATGAAAGCTGTTGTCTTTCGTGAATTCGGCGGTCCTGACGTGATGCGCCTCGAAGAGGTGCCAACCCCGGCGCCATCCGCCGGCGAAATCCTACTTGAGGTCGAAGCCGTCTCGGTCAATCGGACACTGGATCTCGCCGTTCGCGCCGGGCGCTATGCGCGGCCGATCACGCTGCCCCATGTTCTGGGAACCGATCCGTCGGGGACGATCGTCGCTCTGGGCGAAGGCGTGACATCGCGCCGGGTGGGTGACCGCGTCACGACGTCGCCGCGCATCAAGGCGGCCGCGGCGACGCAAGCGCCGGTGATGCTCGGCGTGCAGGTGTGGGGCGGTTACGCGCAATATGTGACCTTGCCGGCTGCGAACACGCATCTCATCCCCGATGCAATGGATTTCAGCACGGCAACTATCGTGGGCCGCCATGCGCCGCTTGCGTTCAATCAGCTCAAGGACAAGGCTCAATTAAAATCAGGCGAGTGGGTGTTGATCATGGGCGCAGCCGGCGGTCTCGGCAGTGCAAGCATTCAGGTCGCCAAATATCTCGGCGCACGTGTCATCGCTGCGGCGGGCGCCGACGAGCGCGTTGAGGCGGCCAGGAAGCTCGGCGCCGATTTCGGGGTCAATTATCGCAGCGCAGATTTGACGGCCGACGTTCGTCGTCTTACGGACGGCCGCGGCGTCGACGTTGTCGTCGAGAATGTCGGAGATCCCGATCTGTTTCCAAAAGCGTTTGCGAGTTTGGCACGCAATGGCCGGCTCGTGACCGCGGGCGCCCATGCCGGCGGTATCGTTCCTCTGGACCTGAATCATTTGTACCTGAATTACATTACGATCATCGGCTCGACGATACATACCGATGCCGATGTCGAGTTGAGTCTCAAGGTCGCCGCCGAGGGGCATCTTGACGTCCTTATTGACCAGGTGTTGCCGCTGGCGGATGCGGCCGCCGCGCACAGGCTCGTCGCGGGACGGAGTGGTGTGGGGAAGATCGTACTGAAGCCTTGGTAGCTAGTGTGCATCTGGGACGGCTGTTCTCTCAGCCATGTCTTTCGCGATCTGCGCAAAAATCCGGTCCGGCTTGAACGGCAGCGTGGTGAAGCGCACGCCGGTGGCGTCGCGGATCGCATTGCCGAGGGCGGCCGCGACCGGATTGTACGGGCTCTCGCTCATCGACTTCGCGCCATAAGGCCCGAGCTTGTCCGTGGTTTTGGCGAACAGCACCTCGGTGCGCGGAATGTCGGCGAAAGCGGGCAGGCGATAGGCGCGGAAGGTCGGCGTCGTCACGCGGCCTTGCGCGTCGACCACCACTTCCTCGAACAGCGCCGCGCCGATCGCCTGCGCCACGCCGCCTTCGATCTGGGCGCGGCACTGCATCGGATTGATCACGGTGCCGGCGTCGGCGGCCTGCACGCTCTTGAGAATGCGAACTTCGCCGCTGACCGGATGCACCGCGATGCGGAAGCCCTGCACGTTGAACGCGACCGAGCGCGGCGTGCCGTTGGTGGTGCCGGTGGTGGTGATATCGGTACCCGCGCGCGTTGCTACGCTGTAAAGTTCGGCAAGTGTGACGCGCTGCGCGCCACAGGTCACAGCGTCCGCCGATAACTTGCACTCGCCTTGGTTGGATTTGAAATACTCGGCAGCGAAACCCAACAACTTGTCGCGCAAGGCTTCGCCAGCCAATTGGGTGGCGCGTCCGCCGATCACCGTGCCCGTTGAGCCATAGGCGCCGGTGTCATGACCGCCATGGTCGCTGTCGGATTGCCGGATGCGGAATTTCGACGGCGTGGTTCCGAGCGCGGTGGCGGCGACCTGGGCATGCACCGTGGTGGTGCCGTTGCCAAATTCGGCGGTGCCGACGGTCATGTCGTAGCCGCCGTCGGACGCCCACGTGATCGTGGTGTCTGAATAATGCCCGCCCGGCGGCACGGTATCGAGCATGGCGAGCGCAGTGCCTTCGCCGACCAGCCATTCGGGCGAGGGCGGCTTGTCGCCGTCGCCGCGCTGCATCGCCGCCTCGACCAGGTCGATGCACTGGTCGAGGCCGTAGCTGCCGAAGATCACGTCGGGCGGAGACTCCACCGCGCCGATCATCTTGTCGCCGGGCTTGATCACGTTGCGGCGGCGGAATTCCAGCGGGTCCATCCCGATGACGCGTGCGACTTCATCGATTGCGGATTCGACGGCAAACAATGTCTGCGGCAGCCCGTAGCCGCGAAACGCACCGGCCGGCACGGTGTTGGTGTAGGCGGCCCAGCCATCGACCTTCTTGTTGGCGCAACGGTAAACGCTCAGCGCTTCGTTACAGGCGTGATGCAGTACCGGGCCGCCGTGATTACCGTAGGCGCCGGTGTTCGACATGACATGCATCTGCATGGCGCTGAGCGTGCCGTCGCGCCTGGCGCCGATCTTGATCTTGACGCGCATCGGATGCCGCGTCGTAGCGGCGGTGAACTGCTCCTCGCGGGTGAATTCGAGTTGCACCGGCCGCTTCAGCCGCAAGGCCGCGAGCGCGACGACGTCCTCCGCGAGCATTTCCTGCTTGGCGCCGAAGCCGCCGCCGACGCGTTCGCAGAACACCCGCACCTGGGCCTCGTCGAGACCGAACACCCGCGCCAGTTCGCGGCGGGTGAGAAACGGCACCTGCGTGCTTGAGCGCACGTTGAGCCGGCCGTTCTCATCTAACCAGCCAATGGCGCACAAAGTTTCGAGGTGGGCGTGCTGCACGCGCGGCACGAAATATGTGCCCTCGTGGATCGCATCCGAGGCGGCAAAGCCGGCCGCGACATCGCCGAAGTTGCCATGGACCTCGGCAACAAGATTGCGGCGCGGGTTCGCCAGCGCCTCGCCGGGGTCGAGGTCGTGGATCATCGGCGCGCCGTCGCGCAGCGCTTCGTCGGGGTCGAACACCGCGGGCAGGATTTCGTAATCGACCTTCAGGCGGCGGCAGCCTTCTTCCGCCGCGCCTTCGCTGTCGGCGACGACAGCGGCAAAGCGCTGCCCGATGAAGCGCACGACGCGGTCCAGCACCAGTGTATCCGGCGGATCGGTACTGAGAACTTCATGCCGCGCGGTCGAGAACATTGTTTGCGGCGCGTCCTCATACGTGAACACCGCCTGGACGCCGGGCACGGCCAGCGCCTCGGTCTTGTCGATGGAGCGGATGCGCGCGTGCGCATGCGGCGAGCGCGCCAGCTTCATGTGCAGCAGGCCTTGCGGCGCAACGTCGAGCGTGAAGCGCGCTCTGCCGGTGACGACATCCGGTCCGGCCGGCGCCGGCGTATTTCGGCCGCAGGCCGCGCCCGCTTCCGCGTCCTCGACATTACGCATGCCGGCAATGGCGTCGTCGATGGCGCTATAGCCGGTGCAGCGGCACAAATTGCCTTTGAGCGCTTGGCCGAGATCGGCTCGCTGCGCCTGATTGAGCGCGGCGGCGGTCATGATCATGCCGGCGGTGCAGAAGCCGCACTGGAAGCCCTGTGCGTCGAGGAACGATTGCTGCA
>JANMSH010000269.1:0-3946 GCA_031389105.1 Hyphomicrobiales bacterium | reverse complement strand
GCGCTCGGCGCCCACAAGCTCTACGTCGTCGAAGTCCGTCATCCGGTCGAAGTGCCGGGCACCGATCGCCCCCATATCACCCAATGGCTGTCGAAGCGTGTCGGCGCGGACTTGCGCGTGCCCGAGCTTCAATCGATCGGGCTGAAACTCGTCGGCGGCCGTCTGTTGCCAGGACCGACCGGCGCCGCCGCGTTCTATATGTACGAAGGCACGTCGGGCGAGCGTTTCACGATCTACTGCGCCAAGGCTGCTGCGGCGGCGACGACCGCGCTGCAATTCAAGAAAGACGATAACGCCGCGGCGTTCTACTGGGTCGACGACAAGGTCGCCTATGTGGTGAGTGGACCGGCCAATCGCGAGCGGCTCGAGACCGTCACCAAGTCGATCTACGAGCAGATCGACAAGTCCGGCGCAAAGAAGCTGTAGCGCTTACTCGAGATCGCGGCGCGGATCGTAGGGCTCGCTGTCGCGCAGCTTCTTCAGCAGCGCCTTGAGCTCGTCGTCGGGCTTTTCCGGCAACACGATACGCGCGGTGGCGAGCAGATCGCCGGTCGCGGTCTTCGATTTCAGACCCTTGCCCTTGAGCCGGAACGTGCGTCCGCTATCTGTGCCGGCCGGAATCGCCAGTTCGACCGCGCCGCCGAGCGTCGGCACCCGCACTTTGCCGCCGAGCACCGCTTCGTAAATCGTGATCGGCAGATCGAGCCTCAAATCGGCGCCGTCCGGCGTGAACACCGGATGCGGCGCGATGGCGATGGTGATGATCGCATCGCCGGCACGGCCCGCCATGCCGGGATAGCCCTGCCCCTTGAGCCGGATTTGCTGACCGCTCGTAATGCCCGTTGGGATTTTGACCTCGATGTCCTTGCCAGTCGGCAGATGGACGCGAGTTTTGGTGCCTTTCGCCGCGTCCTCAAGCGAGATGGTGAGGCTCGCCTGCAGATCCTGGCCCGAACTGGCGCCAAACTCTCCCTGTTCGAACTGCGGGCGCGCGCGTGCGCCGCCACCGAACATGCCGCGCAGGATATCCTCAAAGCCGCCAGCGCCCGCACCGCCGCCAGCACTGCCGCCACCGGCGCGGCGTTGAAATCCGTCCGCGCCGAAGCTGAAGCTTTCGAACTGACTGCCGCCCGGGTTGAAACCGGCGCCGCCGCGCGGCTGGCCTTCGAAGCCGCCCTGGAAACGCGGCTTGCCTTCGGCGTCGATCTCGCCGCGGTCGAACGCCTTGCGCTTGTCGCCATCGCCGGCGATTTCATAGGCGGCGTTCAACTCGGCAAAATGCGAGGCGGCCTTGGGGTCGTGCTTGTTGGCGTCGGGGTGCAGCTTCTTGGCTTGCTTGCGATAGGCGCTCTTGATCTCGGCTTCGCTCGCACCCTTTGAAACCCCCAAAATTTCGTAGGGGTCGCGCATCCGTCAACACTCCCGTGAAAATCCCGCCGGCGAACACCGGCGACTCGACCGTTAATGTGGGGTTCCAGAGGGCCGGATGCAACGCGTCCGAGCGTTGGAGACTACGACCGCTTCCAGGGCTTGAGCGAGCGGACTTCCCAAGCGCCCTTCTGATGCTTGCAGGCTTCGCCCTGCAGCCAGGCCTGCGAACTGCCGTTGACGTAGCTCGCCAGGAAATCGCGGCAGGTCTGACCGGCCTGCGTATAGGCCGACGTGATCGGCGTCACCGTGCCGCGCGCGCCGGAGCGCGGATTTTCCCACGGCACGCTGGCGTCGTTGCTGGGACGGCTGAGGACTTCGCTGACCGCCGCCTTCGTGAACACGAGATCGGAATCGGGCGGCAGGTCGCTGACCTGCTTGGCGCCCGGCGGCGGCGTGATCGAGCCGGTGCGGTCGGATTTTTCGCTCGCGGTGAGCGAGTCGAACTGGCCGATGCTGCAACCGCCGCAGCCGAAAGCCAGCGTCAGCGCCGCGGCCGCAGCAAGCCCCCGCCATAGGCTAGACCCGCCACATCCCCTATAAAGGCCCTCAAATTTACGGGTCTTAAGACCGACCAAGCGAGCACTCCGAAATGTCCGATTCAACTCCGATTGAACACCCGAGTTGGTTAACGACTGGTGATTTCACGGCCGCCGAAGAGCCTTTTCGGCTGTTTGCGGCGTGGCTGAAGGACGCGGCGGCCGCGGAACCGCGTGACCCGACCGCCATGACCTTGGCAACCGTCGATGCCGACGGCATGCCGAACGCCCGGGTGGTGCTGTTGAAGGGCGCGGATGAGCAAGGATTCGTGTTCTACACCAACAAAGACAGCCAAAAGGGGCATGAATTGGACGCCCACGCCAAGGCGGCGCTGGTGTTCCATTGGAAGTCGCTGAACCGTCAGGTCCGGCTACGCGGCACCGTCCTGCACGTCACCGACGCCGAGGCCGACGAGTATTTCGCGACCCGCCCCAAGCAGGCCCAGATCGGCGCCTGGGCAAGTAAGCAATCGCAGCCGCTGGAAAGCCGCCTCGCCTTCGAAAAAGCCGTCGCGGTCACTGCCGCGAAATACGCGCTCAGTACCGTGCCGCGGCCGCCGCAATGGTCGGGCTATCGCATCGTGCCGACCGTGTTCGAGTTCTGGCAGGACCGCCCGTTCCGCCTGCATGACCGCATCGTTTTCAAGCGCAACAAACCCGGTGCGCCGTGGAGCAAAACGCGGCTCTATCCGTAACGCCATCGACTAAGCTAGCATCGTGAGCGCAACGCGCGCGCAGTCCAGAACGATTCCAAGGACGCCAATGCCGACTTCGCAATCCAACCAGCCGGTCCGCACGCTGCTTCTGACCGGAGCCAGCCGCGGCATCGGTCATGCGACGGTAAAACGCTTCGCCGCCGCCGGCTGGCGCGTCATCACATGCTCGCGTCATGCGTTCCCGGAAAATTGCCCATGGGGCGCAGGGCCAGAAGATCACATCCAGGTCGATCTCGCCGACGAAGGCAGCACTAACGAAGCGATCGCCGAAATCAAACGGCGGCTCAACGCCGGCGAACTGCATGCGCTGGTGAACAACGCCGCGATTTCGCCCAAGGCCGAAGGCGGCAAGCGGCTCGGCTCGCTCGACACCGCGACCGAAGTCTGGCGCCAGGTGTTCCGGGTGAATTTTTTCGCGCCGATCATGCTGGCGCGCGGTCTCGTCGAGGAGTTGAAGGCAGCCAAGGGTTCGGTGGTGAACGTGACGTCGATCGCCGGCTCGCATGTACATCCGTTCGCGGGCGCGGCCTATGCGACGTCGAAAGCGGCATTGGCGTCTTTGACACGAGAGATGGCGAGTGACTTCGGCCGGCTCGGCATTCGCGTCAACGCGATTGCGCCCGGTGAGATCGACACCGCGATCCTGTCGCCCGGCACCGACAAGATCGTCGAACAAATCCCGATGCAGCGGCTCGGCACGCCGGATGAAGTCGCCAAGATCATCTACGTGCTGTGCACGGAGATGAGTTCGTATGTGAACGGCGCCGAGATACATATCAACGGCGGCCAGCACGTTTAACATTCCGGCGCGCAGACGTGCGAATGCGCCCGTGTTCTTTGCGGCGCCGGGTACGCCGTCGTTCCTTCCTTCGTGCCCCTCGAAAGCCGAGGGGATGGAGCACCGAGCGGCGCGTCCATTCTTTTTGTGCGCGCACCGCCCGGGTGCGCGGCGCCTCCCGGCGCTCCATCGCGGCGATTTCTTTGTCCCCGGGACCGTACTTCCGTGTGCGCGACGGGAAACTCTTCGCTTCCCTGATCCGGCAGCTTTCGCTAGCCTTCATCCGCACCCGTGCAGCCATTGAAGGCAGCCCTCCATTAGTGAGAGCGGACGGTGACCCGAGGCCTCCCGGGTGCGGGGGTACGTTCTCCCCGCCCGCGGGCGCCACATCCTGCTCCACCATCACGACGCCTCATGAGAGCGCCCTCGATGAGCAGGACGGGTGGAGACTATATACCTTGGGAATATTGTCAAGAGGCTTTGTA
>JANMSH010000247.1:0-12319 GCA_031389105.1 Hyphomicrobiales bacterium | reverse complement strand
TCGTCGCCGGCGCCCTTGCGCTCAACTTTGATGACGTCGGCGCCTAGATCCGCGAGCATCTGCCCTGCCCATGGCCCAGCCAGAATGCGGGCAAGTTCGAGAACGCGAATACCGGCGAGGGGTTTGGGCATGGGAGTTCCTTGGAAGCGGATCGGGACGAAACCGGGCGCTCTTATACCTTGAAGCGCGGGTCGAGAAAGTCCCGAAGGCTATCGCCGAACAGGTTGAAGGCGAAGACAGCCAGGCTGATCGCGATGCCTGGAAACAGCACCATCCAGGGCGCCTGGCGGTAGAAGTCTGCGGCGTTGCCGGACAGCATCAGGCCCCAGGCGGCAGCCGGCTCTTGAACCCCAAGGCCGAGGAAAGAGAGCGACGCTTCGGCCAGGATAGCCTGGGCGATAAAGGCGGTGAGCATAATGAGGTAAGGCGCCGCCACGTTCGGCGCCATGTGCCGGAAGATGATACGGGTATGGGAATAGCCGGCGGCGCGCGCCGCGTCGACATAGGGCATCACCCGCACCGACATCGTCGCGGCGCGCACGACCCGCTCCACCCGCGGCAGGATCGGAATGGCGATGGCGATGATCAGGTTCAAGTCTATACCACCTACGAGAAGTTTGCCGAACGCCGCGACCACGACCATGGCAAGAACGATGATCGGGAAGGCCAGCAGGACATCCATGATGCGCTGGATCCAGTCGTCGATCTTGCCGCCGAAATATGCCGCGGCGATGCCGAGTATCGCCCCGATCGATGAGCCGATGAACGATGACGTGAAGCCGATCACAAGCGCGGTGCGCGAACCGTAGATCAGCCGCGAGCAGATATCGCGACCATAAGCATCCGTACCGCACCAATGATCGAACGAGGGCGGCGCGAGGATCGATGAAAAATCGATCGCCAGCGGGTCGTAGGGCGCCACCCACTCCGCAAAAATGCCGGCGCCCATCATGATGACGATGATGGCGAAGCTGACAGTGCCAAGCGGCTGCTGGCGGACGAAGTCGTAAATTCGTCCGTGCGCCCGCGGCGCAGCCGGGATAGCGGCGATGTCGGGGGTTGTCACAGTCATTAGCCGTACCTAATGCGCGGGTCGAACACCGCATAGAGTAAGTCAATGGCAAGGTTGACGAAGACGTAGAACGCGGCGATCAGCATCACCATGCCTTGAATCAGCGTGAAGTCGTTGCGCGACACGCTCTGCACGAACAACTGGCCGATGCCGTTGAGATTGAACACTTGCTCGGTCACGACGAGGCCGCCGATCAGGAAGGTGAATTCGAGCCCGATGACAGTGATGGCGGGCAACAGCGCATTGCGCAGCGCGTGTCGGGATACCACCAGCTTTTCGAACACGCCCTTGGCGCGTGCGGTGCGGATGTAATCTTCGTTCAGCACCTCAAGCAGCGACGAGCGGATCATGCGTGCCGTGACCGCGCAGTATCGATAACCGACCGCCAGGGCCGGCCATATCAACTGTGTCAGGTTGGCGACCGGATCGACGTAAATCGGGGTGAAGGTGATAGGGGGCAGCCAGTTGAACAGCGCCAGCAGCGTCAGCATGATGATCATGCCGAACCAGAACGCGGGAATCGAAATGCCTCCGATCGTTACGATGCGCATGAGATAGTCGATCCAGGTATCTCGGTAGAGCGCGGCGGTCGTTCCTAAAGGTATGGCGAACAGCAAGGCTATCAGCGTCGCCAGAATAGCAACCTCAAGCGACAGCTCGAGGCGGACTGCGATTTCCTCCATGACAGGACGGTCGGTCCACATCGACTTTCCGTAATCGAACGTAGCGACACCGACCATCCAGTCCTTGAATTGAATCATCAGCGGCTTGTCGAGACCGAGCCTGCGCCGTTCCATCTCGATGACTTCCTGCGTGACGGAACCGCCATCACCGCGCAGTTTCACCTCGACGATGTCACCCGGAATGATGCGCAGCATGAAGAAGACGAGGACCGCCACGCCAAGCAGCGTGGGGATTGTCATCAGTACTCGGTTGATCGTGTAACGGAGCATCTCTGTCTCGTGTGCCCGGCGCAGCGCATTAAGAATGCGTCGCCGGGGTTCGCTGGAGTAAGTGGGCAGAAGGTCCGTATGCGGCGCAGCGCTTGCGCGCTACGCCGCGCTAAGGACACCTTTCGGCTAGGTGTTGATCCAGACTTCAGTCAGGTCCTGACCGAGGTTATGGCTCGGCGACATTCTCCATCCCATCACTGTCTTGTGGGTGGCGACCATGCGGTACCACCACAGCAGTGGCTGTTGATAGCCTTGTTCGAACAACCGCTTCTCGAACGCCTGGACCAGCGCCTGGCGCTTCTTCGGGTCGGTTTCGCGCATGTGGGCATCATAGAGCTTGTCCAACTCCGGGTCCTTCGAGCGGGACCGATTGGCCGGCGAACGATCGACCGACAGGTACTTGATCAGCGCCAGGCTCGGATCGTCCATGAACAGGTTCGAGAAATCGATCGCGACATCGTAATTGCCCGCGTCGAGGCCGGCGAGGTAAGGCGCCGTTTCGAGCTGCTTGTTTTCGACGGTCACGCCGATCTGCCGCCACTGATCGACCAGGAACACGCCGGCCGGCGTGTAGGGCTGTGCGATGGTGCGGTTGTGCAGCGTGAACTTCAGGTTTTCCTGGCCGGCTTCCTTGAGGAGCTTCTTGGCTTCTTCACGGGATTGCTTGATGTCTTTGGAGAAGCCCGGCAGCTTGACCAGTTCGGCCTCCGGCGTCGCCATCGGGTAGCCGGGACGTAAAACACCGCCAACCGAGCGCAGCGTCGAGATTTGACCCAGTCCCTTGCTGCCGCCCCAGCGGTCGATCGCCATCAGCAGCGCCTTGCGGACGCGAACGTCGTCGAACGGCTTCTTGTCGACGTTGAAGCAGACGAGCAGGTTGAGCGTCCAGCTCGATTCTTCAATGCGAATCTTGTCGCCCATGGCTTGATTAAGCCGCGCCTTCTCGGGCTCGGAAACGCTGCGGAATTCCGCCTGTACCTGGCCGCCCTGCAATGCGTTGAGCATCGTCGCCGCTTGCAGCATGAACACGCCTTTGAAGCCGTCGAGATGGGGCAAGCCCTTCTTGAAATAGTTCTCGTTGCGCTTTCCGGCGACATGGCTGCCCTTGACGTGTTCGACGAACACGAAAGCCCCGGTGCCGTTGATTTTCGATTTCGGAGCATTTGGATCTTTTTCGAGATCCTTCGCCGAGTAGATGTAGTTCCAAGGCGATCCAAAATGTTGGAGGATCGAGGCATTCACGGCCTTCAGCTTGAACACCACCGTCAGCGGATCGGGCGTTTCGATCGAGGCGATGTCGGAGAACGTCGCCTTGCGTGTGGAAACCACGCCCTGCGGGGGATTGCGCATCCGGTCGTAGGTCGCCTTGACATCCGCCGAGGTGCAAGGCGTTCCGTCATGGAATTTCACGTTCTGATGCAATTTGAACGTATAGGTCAGCTTGTCCGGCGAGACCGTGTAGGACTCGGCCAGATCGGGCTGCACATCCGGATATTTGTCGAGATTGAACTTTAGCAGCGTCGAGTAGAACGGCGACGCGAAATGGATCGTTGCGAATGTATCGCTGCCATGGCCATCGTAGTGCGGCGTCTCCGCATTCATCGCATAGGTCAGCGTGCCGCCCTTTTTGGGAGACTGAGCGTTTGCAAACGTCGACTCCAGGCTAAAGCCGCCCGCGCCAAGAGCGAGCGCTCCGGCCATTTTCTTTAAGGTTGTGCGTCTTGATTCCATCGAAAAATCCTCCCTGTGTTTTCGCCCTGTTTTGCTGCTGGGCGTTAGACTTTGATACAGGCCGCGAAATGGCCCGGTCGCTTCTCCTCGAGTGGCGGAATGACCTCGCGGCATTCCTGGCTTGCCATCGGACAGCGCGTATTAAAGACGCATCCGGTGGGCGGTGCCAGATGGCTCGGCAATTCTCCCGTGATCAGGCGTGGCTCACGCTGTTTCTCGACCGCGGGATCGGGCACCGGAGCGGCATCCAGCAAGACTTTTGTATAGGGATGCAACGATTCCCTGTAGATGGCGTCGCGGTCGGCCACCTCCATGATGCGGCCGAAATACATCACGACGACGCGCGCGGAGATGTGGCGCACTACCGCGAGGTCGTGCGCGATGAACAGATATGCAAGCCGGAATTTGCGTTGCAATTCCTCGAGGAGGTTGATGATTTGGCCCTGGATCGAGACGTCCAGCGCCGATACGGCTTCATCGCAGACGATGAACGACGGCTCCATCGCCAGTGCGCGCGCGATGCCGACACGCTGCCGCTGTCCACCGGACAACTGATGCGGATAGCGTTCCGCCATCTCGGGGCGCAGCCCGACATTCTCCAACAGCGAGCCGACACGTTCTTCGATCCGTTTGCGGCCATCGACGATTTTGTAGACGTGCAGCGGCTCGCCGATGATCTGACCCACGGTCATGCGCGGGTTTAGCGAACTGTACGGATCTTGGAAGATCACCTGAACTTTACGTCGCATCGTCTTCAACTCAGCCGCCGACGCGGTCGACAGGTTGACACCCTCGAAGTGGATTTCGCCCGCCGTCGGTTCTTCGAGCCGCAGAATCAGCCGCCCGACGGTGGTCTTGCCGCAGCCGGATTCGCCGACCAGTCCCAGCGTCTCGCCGGGAAAGATGTCGAACGACACGTCCTGCACCGCGCGCACCGTTCCCTTGACGCCACGCAGGCCGCCGGCGACCTGGAAGGATTTGGTGAGGTTGCGCACCGACAGCACCGGCGCTTCGGTATTGGCGGCGAAGTTCAATCCCGCGCCGCCGGAGCCCGTCCAGGTAATCTTGCCGGCCGCGATTTCCGCATGCCGATGACACCGCGAAACCGCGCCGGTGTCGGTCGGAAACAGCGGCGGCTCGGTGTCGCAGACCGCGATGCGGAACGGGCAGCGTGGCGCGAAGCGGCAGGCCGAGGAGACATTCGTCAGATTGGGCGGCAGGCCTTCGATGGTTTCCAGTTTACTGCCGCGCGGGCGATCCAGCCGCGGTACCGAACGCAGCAGGCCCATGGAGTAGGGATGCCGCGGTTTGTGAAACACAGCTTCGGCCGGGCCCTGCTCGGCGACGCGCGCGGCATACATCACGATGACGCGGTCGGCATAGCGTGCGACCACGCCGAGATTATGCGTGATGATGATGAGCGCGATGTTGAGCTTACGCGACAGATTCTTCATCAGCTCGAGAATCTGCGCCTGGATGGTAACGTCGAGCGCGGTGGTCGGCTCGTCCGCGATGATCAGCTTCGGATTGCAGGCAAGCCCGATCGCGATCATCACGCGCTGGCGCATGCCGCCCGAGAATTGATGCGGATACTGGTCGAGCCGCCGTTCTGGATCGGTGATGCCGACGAGTTGCAGCAGTTCGACAGCACGGGCCTGCGCTTCCTCGTCGGTCATGCCGAGATGAATCTGCAGCGGCTCCTTGATCTGCAGCCCGATCGTGAGGATCGGGTTGAGCGAGGTCATCGGCTCCTGGAATATCATCGAGATGTCGCGGCCACGGATTTCGCGCATCTGCTCGTCGTCGAGTTCGAGCAACGAACGGCCGTCGAATGTGATCTTGCCTTGGGGGATTTTGCCCGTGAGACGCGGTAGCAGCCGCATGATCGAGAGCGCGGTCACCGACTTGCCGGACCCCGATTCGCCGACGATCGCGACCACTTCGCCACGGTCCACGGTGAAGCTCACGCCTTCGACGGCGCGGACGATACCGCGCGACGTGACGAATTGGGTGTGCAGGTCGTCGACGTCCAACAGCGGACCGCTCCGCTGCGTGGACGATCGGACACGCAGGTCGTCGTCAGCTTCAGCGATGCTCAAGCTTTAACCCCTCTCGGTGCGTTCAGCGGCGCCTCGTTGGACCCCGCCATCCTCCGGGTGGCAGAATGCGGTGCCGTTTTCAAGCGCGCAAGTGCACCTTTACTACTATGAGACGCAGTTTCCGGCCTCCCGAACCAATTGCGCTCATAAGTATTGTCAATCGAGCGGTAGCCGGTGAAAATCCGGGCATAATCCGGCGGCTCGCTCGGTAAAGCGACGTTACGTCCTCTGTATGATGTCGCCTGGTATGCTTATGTGGTTGTTGCGTGAGATCGTGATCTGGCCGCGCGCCGGGTAGGCGCTTCCGAGTTTGGGGAAACATGAATACATCTTTCTTCGGCGAACTGCTACAGACGATCTCCGACCGCGGTCGCGCATTGCTCGACCGCAGCCGGCGGGTCGATGCTGCGGCCCATTCCGAGAGCCTGGTCGAACTGTGCGAGCACTTGCTGTCCGGGCGAGGCGAGGCCTCGGGCGCCGCGCTGGCGCGCGAAATTCTCGGCCGTTATGCCGGCCTCACCATCGGCCCACGCATCGCCTTCTTCGAGGCGCTGGCGCAGCGCTTCGGCACCGATCCGGCCCGCATGGAAAAAGCCATCGCCGCCTGGCGCGCCAAGCCGTCTGATGAAACCGCCGCCAGCGTTCATGCCGCATCCGAACCGCGCCGCCAGGAACTGTTCCGTAGGCTCAACCTCGCGCCCGGCGGCACCGGCTTGCTGGTGCGCATGCGCGAGCAATTGCTCGACGTGCTGCCAAAGCGCGACGATCTGGGCGCGGTTGACGACGATTTCGTCCATCTGTTCTCGTCGTGGTTCAACCGCGGCTTTCTCGTCTTGCGGCGGATCGACTGGTCGACGCCAGCCATCGTGCTGGAAAAAATCATCCGTTACGAAGCGGTGCATGAAATCCGCGGCTGGGACGATCTGCGCCGCCGCATCGATCCGCCCGACCGGCGTTGCTTCGCGTTTTTCCATCCGGCGCTGATCGATGAGCCGCTAATCTTCGTTGAGGTCGCGCTGGAGCGCGACATTCCCGGCGCGATTGCGCCGATACTGGCCAGCGGCCGGCTGAGTTCGTGCAGCCGGAAAAGGCGCGGGTCGCGGTGTTCTACTCGATCTCGAACTGCCAGCGCGGGTTGGCCGGTGTGTCGTTCGGTAACTTCCTGATCAAGCAGGTGGTCGAGGAAATCTGCCGCGAACTGCCCAAGCTCGCCACCTTCGTGACGTTGTCGCCGGTGACGAATTTTGCGCGCTGGCTGGCGCGCGAACTCAAGGCCGAAAGCTCCGCCGTCCTCACTGAATCCGATCGTAGTGTGCTGTCGCTGATGGAACGGCCGCATTGGTGGACCGATCCGGAAATCTTCTCCAAGCTGGAAGATCCGTTGCTGCGCGCGGCGGCTTATTATTATGTGCGGGCGAAGACACCGGCCGGCGTTCCGGTCGATGCGGTGGCGCGCTTTCATCTCGGCAACGGCGCGCGACTCGAGCGTATCAATTGGCTCGCCGACACGTCCGATAAAGCGTTGGCGCAGGGCCACGGGCTGATGGTGAACTATCGTTACGAACTCGACGACATCGAGAAGAACCACGAGCTCTATGCCGAGGGCCGCACCGTAGTGGCTTCGAACGCCGTGCAGCGTCTGCTGCGCCCATCGCTCGAACTAGTTCCGATAGCTGGCTAGGCCTTTCCATACACCGGCACGATCGCGCCGCGGGTGACGCGGTTATCGGGCGACGCCAGAAATAGAATCGTCGCCGCGACTTCCTCGACCTTCGGCCAGGTGTCGAAGTCCGCCTTCGGCATCGCCTTGCGATTGGCCGCCGTATCCATGATGGATGGCGCCACCGCGTTGACCAGAATGCCGTCATTCGCAACTTCTTCGGCCAGCGCGATCGTGAGCGCGGCGACGCCGGATTTGGCAATCGTGTAGGCCGTCATGCCGGCGCCGGAGCGCGGCTCCAGCGCGGGCCGGGCCGCTACATTGACGATGCGGCCGCCGCTTTTCATCTTGCCTAGCGCGGCGCGGCAGCACAGGAAACACGACACCAGATTGCCGTCGATCTGCGCCATCAGCGCAGCTTTGTCCGTTTCTGCGACCTTGCCCGGCGCAAAGCCGCCGGCGATGTGGATCGAAGCCCACAGGTCGAGCCCGGCATAGAGCTTCGCGACTTCGGCTTCATCCGACAGATCGGACACCGCGATCAGCTTCACCTTGGCATTGTCGCGGTGCGGAAAGCGCTGCGCCTCGGCTTCATGCAGATAAGGCACGGTGCAGGCCGCGCCCGCATCCAGCAGCAGACCTACCACCGCGGTGCCGAGCGCACCGGTGCCGCCTGTGACCACGACATGTTTGTTGGAAAAATCCATTCGCGTTCCCCGTAGGCGCACCCTACAGAGAATGATGGATTGCCGCGACGGCGTCTAGCCGCGGCCGCGCTTGACCCGCTTCGGCAGCACTTGGAATTCGATCCAGTTGGCGACTTCGCTGGTCCGCAATTTCTTGTCGAGCACGTTTTTGCTGATGCCGTGCCGCCACGCCAGCCGCTTGCACTCCGGATCGCGGTCGAGCGTATCGAGATCGTCGGAGAAAATCTTGATGTCAGCAATATCCTTGAAGAAGCCTTCCTCGATCAGTCGCGTGCCGATGCGTCGCACGATCGCCGCGACCTCGCGCAACGGATATTCCGGGTGATACTGCACCGCCCAGGCCACCGAGCCATTGGTGCGGAGTTCGACGCTCTGCACCGACGAAATAGCGTTGGTCGCGAGCACGGTGGCGCCCGGCGGCAAGGTCTCGACCTCGTCGAGATGCACGGTCGGCGCGTTGAACACGTCGAGCTTGCCGACATACATCGGATGTTTGCGGCCGGCTTCCGTCAGCCGGATGCCGCGGCCGAAGCCGATCTCTCGGCCGTTCGGATTTTTCCGCACCACACCGCCAGCCGCCGCGGTGATCACCTGCAAGCCCCAGCACGAGCCGAACAAAGGCGTGCCGGTCGCCATCGCCGCGCGTACCAGATCGATCTGCCGGGTCACCGACGGTCCGCCTTGGTAGACGTGCAGCGACGAGCCGGTGATGGCGATGCCGTCATAGCCTTCGAGCGACTCGCCGTCTGGAAGCGTGGCGGCCGGATCGCCTGGATGCGCGGTGTCGACGATGGCGCCGGGCAATAATTCGCGCAGCAGATTGGAATAGCCCTGATGCGCCGGGATGCCGCCAACAGCGACGTGCTGGGCCAGGCTTTCCGGCACATTACCTTCGATGACGAGCAGGCGAGGGGAGGGCATTGCGTGTCCTGGGTACACTTCGGATATGGCCAAGTGGGGGCGAATTGGCAACCGCCCCGAAATTAACGGCTTTAATCGACGTTAACGCGCGGCACGCTAGATTGTGCCGCATAAGCCGCCCATTCTGCGGCGTATCGCTAAATCGGCAGTTAATCCTTACGCCCATGCCTGACTTCGACATCGCCATCATCGGTGGCGGCATTAATGGAACCGGCCTGGCCCGCGACGCCGCGGGCCGTGGGTTGCGCGTGCTGCTGGTCGAGAGCAACGATCTCGGCTCCGGCACCTCGTCGGCCTCCAGCAAGCTGATCCACGGCGGCCTGCGCTATCTGGAAAAATACGCGTTCCGGCTGGTGCGCGAAGCGCTCGGCGAACGCGAAGTGCTGCTGCGCATGGCGCCGCATGTGATCCGGCCAATGCGTTTCATGCTGCCGCCGTTGCCGGGGGCGCGCGCGCCGCTGCTGCTCCGTTTTGGGTTGTTCCTTTACGACAAGCTCGCGCCGCGCAAATTTCTGCCGCCGGCACGCACCGTCGATCTCACGCACAACGCGGTCGGGCAACCGCTGAAGCGACTGTTTCGCTATGGCTTCGAGTATTCCGACTGCTGGGTCGACGATTCCCGGCTGGTCGTGCTCAACGCGCTGGATGCGGCCGAGCGCGGCGCCGATATCCGTCCGCGCACCCGCTGCGTGCGCGTCGAGCGGCGCGAGGATTGGGAGTTGGTGCTTAACAGCCGCGGCCGCCGCAGTGTCGCGACCGCGCGTGTCTTGATCAATGCCGCGGGGCCTTGGATCGGCGAAGTGGCGGAGACCGTGATCCGCCAGCCGCTCAAGGCGCCGGTGCGTCTGATCAAGGGCAGCCATATCGTGGTGCGCCGCCGCTTCGACCACGATTGCGGCTATGTGTTTCAGGCCTCCGACGGGCGCGTGGTATTTGCGCTGCCGTTCGGCGATGAGTTCACCTTGATCGGCACCACCGATCAGAATTTTGTCGGCGATCTCAAATCGCCGGCGCCCGATCCGGCCGAAATCAATTATTTGTGCGAAGCGGTGAACCAGTATTTCCGCGACCGCGTCACGCCCGACGAACTGGTCTGGTCGTTTTCCGGCGTGCGCGCGCTCTATGACAATGGCGCCAAGAAGCCGGAGGATGTGACGCGCGATTACGAACTGGTACTCGACGCGAAGAAGAATCTCGCGCCGCTGCTCACCATCTACGGCGGCAAGATCACCACCCATCGCAAGCTGGCGGAAGCGGTGATGGCCCGCATCGAAATTTTCTTGAAAGGCGTGCCGCCGTGGACCGCCGGCTCCACGCTGCCCGGCGGCGATTTTCCGGCCGAGGGATTTTATGCGCTGGTCGGCGAAACCATCGGGCGTTGGCCGTTTCTGTCGGAGCCACATGCTAAGCGCCTGGTGCGGGCTTATGGCACGCGCGTCGAGCGCATCCTTGGCGAGGCGCAAAGCATGGAAGATCTCGGACCGTGCTTTACCGGCGATCTGACCGGCGCCGAACTGCGCTATCTGGTCGAGCACGAATGGGCGGAGACCGCCGAGGACGTGCTGTACCGCCGCAGTAAGCTCGGCCTCAAGGCGACGCCGGACGAACGCATCGCCATCAACCAGTTCATCGTGTCGCTAGGTGCAAAGCCGGCGGCCTGAGTCGCGCCAGCATGGTTAGCCAATCGTTACCGCGACCGCTGCAAATAAGGCGGCCCGCTTAGTAGTGCAGCTATACCTTTGTGTTTTATTGGACGGGCGTATCTCTTTTATTGCGGATACCGAACCGATGACCGATACCAAGGATCTCGCCGCGCTTCTCGCCGCCACCAAGATATTGGTGGTCGACGATGAACATTACATGCGCAAGGTCGTGCGGGCTTTGCTCATGAGCATTGGCATCCGGACCGTTTACGAGGCGCCCGACGGTCCGGCCGGCCTCGAAATGATCCGTAACGTGCAGCCCGACGTCGTCATCGTCGACTGGCAGATGCCGGGACTCGATGGCGCCGCATTCGTGCGCATGGTGCGCTCGCCCGACACCTTCCCTTATCCCGACATCCCGATCATCATGCTGACCGGCCATGGCGAGCGCTCGCGCGTGGTCGAGGCGATCCAGATCGGCGTCAACGAGTTTCTGCTCAAGCCGGTCTCGACCAAGGCGTTGCAAAGCCGCCTGATCTCGGTGCTGACCAAGCCGCGTCCGGTGGTGAAGTCCGGTGGCTATTACGGCCCGGTGCCACGCACTTTGATTAACAGCATGAACGAAGATAACGACGCCGCCATTACCCAACTGGTGATGGTGAACTAGGCTTCGCTGGCTTAGTCTGCCCCGGCGTCACTCCGGGGAAGCGTCTTGCCGCCAGCACTCATCGCCATCGATCAGGGCACCACGTCGACGCGCGCCATCGCGTTCGATGCCGGCCTCAAGCCGCTCGCTGTCGCGCAGCAGGAATTGCGCCAGATTTTTCCGTCGCCCGGCTGGGTCGAGCACGACCCGGAAGAAATCTGGCAGGCGGTCGTGGCCACGGTGCGCGCGGTCATGGCGCAAGCCAGGCTCACCGCGAGGGATATCGCGGGCATCGGTATTACCAATCAACGCGAAACCACAATCGTGTGGGACCGTGCCACCGGCAAGCCGATCCATAACGCCATCGTCTGGCAGGACCGCCGCACCGCGGATTTCTGCGATGCATTGCGCCGTGACGGCCAAGAGTCCGAGGCCGCCGCCAAGACTGGCCTGCTGCTCGATCCGTATTTCTCCGCGACCAAAATCGCCTGGCTGCTCGATAACCTCGACGGCGCGCGCGCATCGGCGCAAGCAGGCCAGCTCGCCTTCGGCACCGTCGATAGCTTTCTGCTGTGGCGGCTGACCGGCGGCAAGGTGCACGCTACCGATGCCAGCAATGCCGCGCGCACGCTGCTGTTCGATATCGGCCGCGGCGAATGGGATGGCGAAATGTGCCAGATGTTTGGCGTGCCGCAAAGCCTGTTGCCGCAGGTGCGCGATTGCGCCTGCGAATTTGGCGAAACCGTGCCGTACTTGTTCGGCGGTCCGATCCGCATCCTCGGCATGGCCGGCGATCAGCAGGCGGCGACGGTCGGGCAGGGCTGCTTTACGCCGGGCATGTTGAAATCCACCTACGGCACCGGCTGCTTTGCGCTGCTCAACACCGG
>JANMSH010000242.1:0-1718 GCA_031389105.1 Hyphomicrobiales bacterium | reverse complement strand
TGGACGCGCTGTTCGATAACGGCCGCCGCGGCCGCGTCATCACCGGCGCCAACAAGCGTCCGCTGAAGTCGCTCGCCGACATGCTCAAGGGCAAGCAGGGCCGGTTCCGTCAGAACTTGCTCGGCAAGCGCGTCGATTACTAGGGCCGTTCGGTCATCGTGGTCGGTCCCGAGCTCAAGCTGCATCAGTGCGGCCTGCCGAAGAAAATGGCGCTCGAACTGTTCAAGCCGTTCATCTATTCGCGGCTTGACGCCAAGGGTCTGTCCACCACCGTGAAGCAGGCCAAGAAGCTCGTCGAAAAGGAGAAGCCCGAAGTCTGGGATATTCTCGACGAGGTGATCCGCGAGCATCCGGTGCTGCTCAACCGCGCGCCGACGCTGCATCGCTTAGGGATCCAGGCGTTCGAGCCGGTGCTGATCGAAGGCAAGGCGATCCAGCTTCATCCGCTGGTCTGCGCCGCCTTCAACGCCGACTTCGACGGCGACCAGATGGCCGTGCACGTTCCGCTGTCGCTTGAAGCGCAGTTGGAAGCGCGCGTCCTGATGATGTCGACCAACAACATCCTGCATCCGGCGAACGGCCAGCCGATCATCGTGCCGTCGCAGGATATTGTACTCGGTCTCTACTACCTCTCGCTGATGAGCGAAGGCATGCCGGGCGAGTGGAAGCTCGAACTCCATTCCGAGGCGGATTTTAAGAAAAATCCGAAACTGAAAAACACGGTCCAAGGCTATTACACGAGCATCGCCGAGATCGATCACGCCTTGCATGCCAAGGTCGTCAGCCTGCACACCAAGATCCGCTACCGCTGGACCGGTATCGACGACAAGGGCAAGGAATACACCAAGTGGTACGAGACCACGCCCGGCCGCGTTCTGCTCGGCAATGTGTTGCCGCGTAGCGTCAAGGCGCCGTTCGACATCGTCAACAAGCTGATGACGAAGCGCGAAATCTCATCGATGATCGATCAGGTCTACCGCCACTGCGGCCAGAAAGAGACGGTCATCTTCTGCGACCGCATCATGTCGCTCGGCTTCTATCACGCGTTCAAGGCCGGTATTTCGTTCGGCAAGGACGACATGGTGGTGCCGGCGTCGAAGTGGAAGACGGTGGAGGACACGCGCGAACTCGCCAAGGAGTTCGAGCAGCAGTACAATGACGGCCTCATCACGCAGGGCGAAAAGTACAACAAGGTGGTCGATGCCTGGTCGAAGTCCACCGACGCGATCGCCGACGCGATGATGAAGGAAATTTCGACGACCAAGAAGGACAAGGAAGGCCGCGATCTGCAGGTCAACTCGATCTACATGATGGCGCATTCCGGCGCCCGTGGTTCGCCGGCGCAGATGCGTCAGCTCGCCGGCATGCGCGGCCTGATGGCCAAGCCGTCGGGTGAGATCATCGAGACGCCGATCATCTCGAACTTCAAGGAAGGTCTGTCGGTGCTCGAGTACTTCAACTCGACCCACGGCGCCCGTAAGGGTCTGGCCGACACCGCCTTGAAGACGGCGAACTCAGGGTACCTGACGCGGCGTCTGGTCGACGTGGCGCAGGACTGCATCATCACGATCTTCGACTGCGGCACCAAGGACGGCATCAACGTCCGCGCCATCATCGACGCGGGCACCGTTGTCGCGCCGCTGGCGATCCGCATCCTCGGCCGCACCACGGCGGAGGACGTCAAGGATCCGGCGACCGGCAAGGTCGTCATCAAGCGC
>JANMSH010000206.1:0-19929 GCA_031389105.1 Hyphomicrobiales bacterium | reverse complement strand
GACGATGTGTCGACCAACGACCGCGTCGTTGAAGTTTACCTAGGACGCTAGCGCATGATCCCGAAAAGTGGGTACCGGTTTTCGGATAAGATCATGCGCAAGAAAGAGTGACAAATGCTCGACGTCAACAACATCAACCTCCACTACGGCGCGGCGCAGGCGCTGCGCGGCGTGTCGCTGAAAGCCGAGGTCGGCAAGGTGACCTGCGTTCTCGGCCGCAACGGCGTCGGCAAGACCAGTCTGCTGCGGGCCATCGTCGGCCAGAAACCGATCAGCGCCGGCTCGATTTCGCTTGGCGGCACCGACATCACCAAGTTGCCGACGGTCGATCGCGCGCGCAGCGGCGTCGCCTTCGTGCCGCAGGGCCGCGAAATCTTCCCGCTGCTGACGGTGGCGGAAAATCTTGAAACCGGCTTTGCGCCGCTCAAGCGCGACCAGCGCACGGTGCCTGACGACGTGTTCACGCTGTTTCCGGTGCTGCGCTCGATGCTTGGGCGGCGCGGCGGCGATCTGTCCGGCGGCCAGCAACAGCAACTCGCCATCGGCCGCGCGCTGGTGATGCGGCCGCGGCTGCTGCTGCTCGACGAGCCGACCGAAGGCATCCAGCCCTCGATCATCAAGGACATCGGCCGCGCCATCAGCTATCTGCGCTCGCTCAAGGAAATGGCGATCGTGCTGGTCGAACAGTATCTCGACTTCGCGCAGGAGCTCGGCGATCATTTGGTGGTGATGGACCGTGGCGCCATCGTCTATCAAAGCGACAAGGCCAACATGGACGAAGCTGCGATCAAGCGCGCGCTGGCGATTTGAGAATTACGCAAGGACCGTGCAAGAGTAGGCGGAGGGACGGGCGTGGGGATGGCTGCCTTGCACAGCAATGCCGAAATCTTCGCCGCCAATCGGGCGACCGGCCATATTGCGCTGAGCGTCAAGGCCGTTGACGGCCGCACCCGCCGCTCTCACGTCCATGAAGACGGTTCGCTGCGCATCCGCTTTCCCAATGCCGCGCCCGAGGCGCTGGAAGCCGTCATCGTTAACACCGGCGGCGGCATGACTGGCGGCGACCGCTTTGCCATCGACATGACGCTGGAAGAAGGCTCAAGCCTGATCGCCGGCACCGCTGCGGCGGAGAAGGTCTACCGTTCGAATGGTCCCAACGCGGAAATGACGGTGCGGCTCGACGTGGCGGACGGCGCCAAGCTCGCCTGGCTGCCGCAGGAGACCATTCTGTTCGACAGCGCCCGGCTGTCGCGCAGCATCGACGTTGAGCTGGCGCCCGGCGCTTCGTTACTGATGGCGGAAGCCGTCGTGCTCGGCCGCGCTGCCCATGGCGAGACAATGAAGCAGGGCATGCTGGCTGACCGCTGGCGCATCCGCCGCGGTGGCAAACTCATTTACGCCGACACCGCGCGGCTCGATGGCGATATTGCCGGGAAGCTCGGGCAGGCAGCGGTGATGGCCGGCGGCATCGCCTTCGCTACCGTGCTGTACGCACCCGCGGCTGAGGACCAGCTTGCACAAAAACTTGAAGAAGTGCGTGCGCTCGGCGACACTTTCAAAAGCGAGGTCGGCATCTCGGCCTGGAACGGCATTGCGGTGGCGCGGCTCTGCGCCAAAGACGGCGCGACGCTACGCCACGATCTGATCGCGGTGCTGGCGGCGCTCGGCGCGCAGGTACCGCGGCTGTGGTTACAATGAGGGCGCGCATAATCCAGAAAAGTGTGAAGCTTTTTTCGGATAAGATCATGCGCAAAAGGAAAGAAGTATGAACTTAACGCCGCGGGAAAAAGACAAACTGCTGATCGCGATGGCCGCGATCGTGGCGCGCCGCCGACTCGAGCGCGGCGTCAAGCTCAACCATCCGGAAGCCGTGGCGTTGATCAGCGACTTCATCCTCGAGGGCGCGCGCGATGGCAGAAGCGTCGCTGAGCTGATGCAGCAGGGCGCCACCGTGCTCACGCGCGGCCAGGTGATGGACGGCATTTCCGAAATGATCCACGACATTCAGGTCGAAGCCACATTCCCCGACGGCACCAAGCTCGTCACCGTGCACAATCCGATCCGCTGAGGAGTTTAACGATGGAAAAATTTATCGCGCTCATTTCGATTTTTGCCTCCGGCGCGGCGCAAGCGCATGATTCGGTAGTGCCGCATCAGCATCCGCATCCGACCAGCATGCTACCGGACGTCGGCACTTTCGGTGTCGCGGCGCTGGTGCTCGCCATTGCAGTGATCGCGTTCACGCAATTCAGGCGCAGGTGAATCCATGATCCCCGGCGAAATGTTCATCAAGGACGGCGACATCGAGCTCAATGCCGGCCGCAAGACCGCGACCATCACGGTCGCGAACTCGGGCGACCGGCCGATTCAGGTCGGCTCGCATTATCATTTTTTCGAGACTAACCCGGCGCTGAAGTTCGACCGCAAGAAGGCACGCGGCATGCGGCTCGATATCGCCGCCGGCACCGCGGTGCGTTTCGAGCCCGGCCAGACGCGCGACGTCAATCTCGTTGCACTCGCCGGTAAGCGGACGGTCTACGGATTCCGCGGCGACGTGATGGGGAAACTTTAGCGCGGTCTTCCATGTTACGTACAAGACCAACGACCATGGGAGAACGCGATGAAACAGAAATATCTTGGCGGCTGCCAATGCGGCAAGGTTCGCTACGAAGTGCAGGCCGATATCGGCAAGGTGATCTCGTGCAATTGCTCGCGCTGCGTCAAACTGGGCTCGTTGCTGTCGGCGGCAGCGGCGGAAGACTTCAAGCTGACGTCAGGTGAGGGCGACATGACGACGTTCAAGTTCAACAAGCACGTCATCAATCACCCGTTCTGCTCGACCTGCGGCATCCAGTCGTTCGCCAACGGCAAGGGGCCGGGCGGCAAGGACATGGTGATGATCAATGTGCGCTGCCTCGATGGCGTCGACGCGGAGCAGTTCGAGGTGATGAAGTACGACGGGCGGAGCATGTGAGCGCCGGAGCGCAAATAAACGTGCCTCAAATAAAAAATGGACCCCAGAAAGCCATAACGGGCAGACCGTCGTCTGCCCGTCACAAGCTCTCGGATCCATTTCCGGGCTTCGCGCGTGAGCGCGTCACTCGGTACCCAGTTACTGAGAGCCAGGGCCGGCAAACATGGACCACGAATACTGCAAGCAGCATCCACGTCCCACGCCCGCTCCGGTCATGGCGGCCGTCCGTGTCCGGCGGAGCCAGAGATGGGTGACCTGATGTGAAGCTTATGCGACCGCGCTCGACGCGCAAGGGCGTTCGCAGCCCTGTTGTTAATTGCGAGGATAAGTTTCTGCAAGCGTATGGCGAGGCGAGCTTTTTGGTTTTCGTTCAAACAACGACCGGAGTCTGATCGTGGCAGTCACAATGAAGCGCGCGGCCTATGCCGATATGTTCGGGCCGACCACCGGCGACCGCGTGCGGCTGGCGGACACGGATTTGATCATCGAGGTCGAAAAGGATTTCACCGTTTACGGCGAAGAGGTGAAGTTCGGTGGCGGCAAGGTCATCCGCGACGGCATGGGCCAATCGCAGATCACCAACAAGCAGGGTGCCGTCGACACCGTCATCACCAACGCGCTGATCCTCGACCACTGGGGTATCGTGAAAGCCGACGTCGGCATCAAGGAAGGCCGCATCGCCGCCATCGGCAAGGCCGGCAATCCCGACATCCAGCCCGGCGTCACCATCATCATCGGGCCTGGCACCGAGATCATCGCCGGCGAAGGAAAAATCCTCACCGCCGGCGGCTTCGACACCCACATCCATTTCATCTGTCCGCAGCAGGTCGACGAGGCGCTGATGTCAGGCGTCACCTCGATGCTCGGCGGCGGCACCGGCCCCGCGGCCGGCACAAATGCGACGACCTGCACGCCCGGGCCGTGGCATCTCGGCCGCATGATCCAGGCGGCGGATGCGTTTCCCGTGAACCTCGGCTTTGCCGGCAAAGGCAACGCCTCGCGGCCCGCCGCGCTGGAGGAAATGATCAAGGCCGGCGCCTGTTCGCTCAAGCTGCACGAGGACTGGGGCACGACGCCGGCCGCGATCGACTGCTGCCTCACGGTCGCCGAGAAATACGACGTTCAGGTGATGATCCACTCTGACACGCTGAACGAGTCGGGCTTCGTCGAGGACACCATCAAGGCCTTCAAAGGCCGCACCATTCATGCGTTTCACACCGAAGGCGCCGGCGGCGGCCACGCGCCCGACATCATCAAGGTGGCGGGGCTCAAGAACGTATTGCCGTCGTCGACCAATCCGACGCGGCCTTACACGGTGAACACACTCGACGAACATCTCGACATGCTGATGGTGTGCCATCATCTCGACCCGTCGATCGCCGAAGATTTGTCGTTCGCCGAAAGCCGCATCCGCAAGGAAACCATTGCGGCGGAAGACATCCTCCACGACCTCGGCGCGCTGTCGATGATGTCGTCGGACAGCCAGGCGATGGGCCGCCTCGGCGAAGTCATCATCCGCACCTGGCAGACCGCCGACAAGATGAAGAAGCAGCGCGGTTCGCTGCCGGGCGAGAAAGGTGACAACGACAACAAGCGCGTCAAACGCTACGTCGCCAAATACACCATCAATCCCGCGATCGCGCATGGCGTGAGCAAGCACATCGGCTCGGTCGAGAAGGGCAAGCTGGCCGATCTGGTGATCTGGACGCCGGCTTTCTTCGGCGTGAAGCCCGACATGGTGATCAAAGGCGGCACCATCGTCGCGGCGCAGATGGGCGATCCGAACGCGTCGATCCCGACGCCGCAGCCGGTGCATTACCGGCCGATGTTCGGCGCTTTCGGCAAGGCGCTCACCGCGTCGTCGCTGGTGTTCGTGTCGAAGGCGGCGGCCAAGAGCAACCTGCGCAACAAGCTTGGCGTCGAGAAGCAGTTCGTCGCGGTCGAGAACACGCGCAAGATCGACAAGAAGAGCATGATCCACAACGACGCCACGCCCAACATCGAGGTCGATCCGGAAACCTACGAGGTGCGGGCGGACGGCGAGTTGCTGACCTGCGCGCCGGCCGACGTGCTGCCGATGGCGCAACGGTATTTCCTTTTCTAGTGTGAGGAAATGAAGCGCGTTGCTGAAGTGAAACCCGCCGGCGCGTGGGCGGCAGGGGCTGCCATCGACCGCGTCGTGCTCGACGCCGGCGACCGCAATCGCCGCCGCATCGTCATGACCGGCGAGAAGGGCACGCAATTCCTGCTCGATGTCGAAAAGCCGTTAAGCCTGCGCGGTGGCGATGGCCTTGTGCTCGATGACGGCAGCATCGTGCTGGTCACCGGTGCGTCCGAGCAGCTCATCGAAATCTCCGCCGGCAATGCGCTCGATACGGTGCGGCTGGCGTGGCATCTCGGCAACCGCCACACCGACGTGCAGATTGTCGCTAACAAGATACGCATCCGCCGCGATCATGTTCTTGAAGACATGTTGCGCGGGCTGGGCGCTCAGCTTGCGCCGCTCGACGCCGCGTTCGATCCGGAGCAGCCTGCGCCGTCGCACGAGCATGGAAGCGCCCATCATGATGGGCATGATCATGGCGGATGATCTCGCGCCCGCAGCGCTCTATCGCCTGATGGCCTGGTTGTCGCCGGCATTCCCGGTCGGCGCGTTCTCGTATTCGAGCGGCATCGAATGGGCCGTCGAAGCCAACGACATCAAGGATGCCGAGACGCTAAAAGCCTGGCTGAATGTCATGCTCACCGACGGCGGCGGCTTTTGCGACGCAATTTTATTTGCTCACGCGCATCGCGCGGTCATGAGCGGCGACGACAAGGCGCTGCGCGACGTCGCCGAACTTGCCGCCGCTTTTGCGCCCTCCAAGGAGCGTCACCTCGAAACCACCGCGCAGGGCAATGCCTTCGTCGAGGCGACGCGCGCCGCCTGGGGCTGCGATGCGATCGAAAGACTGAAGACGATCTGGGACGGACCGGTGGCCTATCCGGTGGCGGTCGCCACTGCGTCGGCGGGGCACGGCATCGCGCTGGAGCCCGCGCTGGCGGCTTACCTGCAGGCCGTCGCCGCCAACTGGGTGTCGGCCGGCGTGCGTCTCATTCCGCTCGGCCAGAGCGACGGCCAGCGTGTGCTCGCCGCGCTTGAGCCAGCCGTCACTGCGACCGTGCAGCGCGCGCTTGGCGCCAAGCTCGACGATCTCGGTTCGTCCGCCTTCCGCGCCGACCTCGCCAGCGCGCGGCACGAGACGCAGTACACGCGGCTGTTTCGGTCTTGACATTAATCCTAGGATTATATACGAGAAAGTCATGCGCCCGGACCGGGCGGCGTCTCGAGCGCCGCTGGGCGAGGGCATGTGGCCAAGGTGGAGCGCCGGGAGGCGCTGCGCCCTGCGTCATTGGGCGCGCACGCCCCGCAAGCGGCTCCCCCTGGTAACAGGGACCGGGCCGTGGGCGTGCAGGCCGGCCGATCGCAAGGCTGGCCTAAAGGGGCCCTCACCAGGCCTCTGGCGTCTCCCGCCGCTCCACCGTCCGCGCTTCGTTGCGCGGATGCGCCCTTAGGAGGGGGCGACGTGGTCATAGCTCGGGCGCGTAACGCGCCGCGAGAACGCGGACGCTTGCGCGCTGTCACGGAATGGCGAAGTGTGAGGACGAAAAAGGAAATGACCGCATGAAAAATCCTCACGGACCCTTGCGCGTCGGCGTTGGCGGTCCGGTCGGCTCCGGCAAGACCGCGCTGATGGACCAGCTATGCAAGAAATTGCGCGACAAATACGAAATCGCGGCGATCACAAACGACATCTACACCAAGTGGGATGCCGAATATCTGGTGCGCTCGGGCGCGCTGCCGGCCGAACGCATCGCCGGCGTCGAGACCGGCGGCTGTCCGCACACCGCGATCCGCGAAGACGCCTCGATCAATCTCGCCGCAATCGCCGAGATGCGCGCCAAGTTTCCCGATCTCGATCTGGTGCTGATCGAGTCCGGCGGCGACAATCTCGCCGCGACATTCTCGCCTGAGCTTGCGGATTTGACGATCTACGTCATCGACGTCGCCGCCGGCGACAAGATCCCGTCCAAAGGCGGACCCGGAATTACGCGGTCCGATCTCTTGGTGATCAACAAGATCGATCTGGCGCCTTATGTCGGCGCCTCGCTCGAAGTCATGGACCGCGATGCCAAGAAAATGCGCATCGCGCGGCCCTTCGTGTTCACGAATTTAAGAGAGGGAAAAGGCGTCGACGAGATCGCCAAGTTCATCGAGCAGAAGGGCGGGCTTACATCATGAGCGGTGTGTCCGCCTGCGATCGACTCGACGTCGCGCTGGCGCGTATCGATGACCCTTCGGGTGAGGGTGCGCGCACCTGCCTCACAGTTTACCGCGCCCAGGCGCAAGCCGCGGCGGAAGCTGCCGACGCGCGGGCGCGCTCTGGCCTTTCGCTCGGACCGCTGGACGGCGCCATCGTTTCGCTGAAAGATTTGTTCGACGTCGCCGGTGAGGTGACGCGTGCCGGCTCTAAATTATTGGCTGAGGAAGGCCAGCCGGCCGTGGCCGATGCGCCGGTCGTGCAGCGCCTGCGCGCCGCCGGGGCGGTGATTGTCGCCAAGACCAACATGTCTGAATTCGCCTTCACCGGCATCGGCATCAATCCCCATTACGGCACGCCGGGCAATCCGGCCGATCGCGCTCGTGCGCCGGGCGGCTCATCATCGGGCGCAGCGGTGTCCGTTGCTGACGGCATGTGCGAAATAGCCATCGGCACCGACACCGGCGGTTCGGTCCGCATTCCGGCGGCTGTGTGCGGCGTCACCGGTTTCAAGCCGAGCCGCCAACGCGTGCCGACCACCGGCGCGTTTCCTTTGTCGGGCTCGTTGGATTCCATCGGACCGTTGGCGCGCAATATCTCCGACTGTGCAAAGGCCGACGCCGTCATGGCCGGCGAGGCAGCGTGGACACTGGAGCCTGCGCCGCTTAGCGGTCTGCGCATCGGCGTGGCGCAGGGCGTGCCGCTGGAAAATCTCGACGACACTGTCGGCAAGCGGTTTCCCGCCGCGCTCGACCGTCTGGAGAAGGCTGGCGTGCGGTTGTCCAACGAAGTCCTGCCGCTGATCGGTGACATGACACAACTGCTATCGCGCACCAGCATTTTGGTGGCCGAGGCCTATGCGATCCATCGCGACCGGCTGACCCGCCGGGCCGCCGACGTCGATCCCATTGTCGCGCGCCGCACCGAAAAGGGCCGAGAGATTTCGTCTGCGGACTATATCGAGACATTGCAGGTGCGCGCAGCGCTGGTCCGCGCCATGGATGCGCGCCTGACCGATCTCGATGTGCTGGCGATGCCGACGGTTCCGATCGTCGCGCCGCGGCTGGACGAGGTCGCCGAGCCCAAGGCCTTCATGGGCCGCAACGCCATGATGTTGCGCAACACAACAATCGTCAATTTCTTCGATTGCTGCGCGGTGTCGCTGCCGCTGCCGCGCGACGGCGGCCTGCCGGTCGGCCTGATGCTGGTGGCCCGCAATGGCCATGATCGCCGGCTGCTGCGGATCGCGGCGGCGGTGGAGCTTGCGCTCGCCTAGAACGTCCGCATCGTCTCTAGCAGTACGCGGTAACGTTCGGCGCCGAACTTTTCCTTCAGCGCGGCTTCATGTTCCCCGGCCAGCACCTTTGCGCGCGCCAGGAGGGTCTGGCCGGTTCGGGTGAGCCGAAGTGCGTGCCGGCGGCCGTCGGCGGACGAGGGCAGGCGTTGCGTCAGCCCGCGCCGCTCCAGCCGGTGCAGCAGCCGCACCAAACGTGCCCGCTCGATGCCCAAGGTCGCGGCCAGCTCTGATTGCGACAGGCCGGAGTTGGCGCCGATCATTACCAACACCGAAAACTGCGCCGGGCTTAGGTCGATGCTGGAAAGCCTGCGGATAAAGACCTGAAACACCCAAACCTGCACCCGGCGGATGAAATAGCCGAGATGGTCGTTGAGCACGCCGAACTCGATCACCGGCCGGCTGGCAAGCCGCAGTTGCGGCGTTTTGCGCAGCGGCAAGACCTTAGGCAGCAGTTTGCTTGGCGGCATTGCTGAAAGTCCAGTAGCGCCGTCGGGCGCTAGCCACAGGCGACAAATACGGTATTGACGAAATTTGTTGTCCACGTCAACAATGTTGCCAAAGCTGCAATGTCGGGCTGCCGATATCGCCGATCTTGATTTTCGTGCTTGTTAAAGCCGGAACAAATCCGGCATCATCCGCGCCAACAGCCGCAGTGCTGACCAGGGAGGTCCTTAAAATGAGCCGCACAACGAAGCCATCACGCGTGAGCCGCCGCACCTTCACCGCGGGCGTTGCCGCCGCCGGATTTGTCGCCGGCACTGCGCCGTTCAACATCGGCCGCGCGCAAGGCGCCGGGCTGAAAGTCGGCGTGCTGCTGCCGCGCTCAGGCCTTCAGGCAGGCATTGGTCAGGACTGCCAGCGCGGCGTCGATATCGCCTCTGGCATACTCAAGGACATGGGTCTGCCGCCGCTCCAGATCATCAACGCCGACACCGAAACCAATGTCGAGGTCGCGCGCTCGCGCGCCGAAAAGCTGATCGGCGAGGGCGCGCAGATGCTGATCGGCGCGTTCGATTCCGGGCAGTCCACCGCGATCGCGCAGGTCGCCGAGCAGAAGGGCATTCCCTTCATCATCAACATCGCCGCTGCGCCCCCGATCACCGAGCAGGGCTACAAGTTCGTGTTCCGTAACTTCCCGACCGCGCCGATGATCCTTCGTGACGCCTTCGTCTGCCAGAAGGAAATCTTCGCCGCCACCGGCGCCGCGCCAAAGACCGCGGTGTTCATGCACGTCAACGACACCTTCGGCACTGCCATGGCAGGCGGCATCGGCGCGGTGATGCCGCGGTTCGAGATGCCCTACAAGATCGTCGAGACCATCGCTTACGATCCGGCGGCGCGCGATCTGTCGGTCGAAATCGCCAAGGCTAAGGCGACCGGCGCCGACGCGTTGCTGATGGTCAGCCGCCTCAACGACGCCATCCTGCTGACGCGCGAGCTGGTCAAGCAGCGCTGGACGCCTATGACCATCATGAGCATGGGCCCAGGCTGGTACGAGGACCAGTATCTCAAGACACTCGGCAAGCTGTCCGACGGGCCGTTGAGCTTTGCGCCCTGGTACGATCCGAACAAGAAGCTGTCGAAGCAGCTCGATGCTGCGCTCGCCAAGGCGCATGCCGGCGTCAATCTCAACACCAACCATGTCTATACCTTCGAGGCGCTGCTGATCGCCGCCGACGCCTACAAGCGCGCCGGCTCGACCGATCCGAAGGCGCTGGCCGACGCGGTGCGCATGACCAACATCGCCGACAATGCCAGCATCGGCCCCGGCATCCAGTTCGACGCCAAGGGGCAGAATTCGAAGATCATCGGTGGCGGCATCCAGAACCGCGGCGGCAAACTGCTCACCGTGGCACCGAAGGAAGCGGCCAATGGCAAGCCGGTATGGCCGCTGACGCCTTACGACAAGCGCGGATAACGGATCCCAGGATAATTGTGCCGGCAGAGATCTACCTGAACGTCGCCGTCGGGGGCGTATTGACCGGCCTCGTCTATGGCCTGATGGCGCTGGGCCTGTCGGTGATCTTCGGCGTGGTGCGGGTGGTCAACTTCGCCCACGGCGAGATGATGACCATCGCGATGTATATCGCGGTAGTGCTGTTTTCCGCCTTCCACCTCGACCCGCTGCTGATGATGGTGCCGATCGCAGCGGTGCTGTTCGCCTTCGGTTATGCGCTGCAGGCTGGCGTCATCAATCCTTTCATCACCCGCGCCGAGCACAGCCAATTCCTGCTGTTGGTCGCGGTGGCGATCATCCTCGTCAATGTGCAGCTGATCCTTTTCGGGCCGGATGCGCGCAGCGTTCAGACCTCGTATTCGTTCGACAGCTTCCAGATCGGCAAACTGATCGTTGACGCCACCAAGGCCTATGCGGGCCTCGCCGCGATCGTGGTGGCGGCCGCGCTAGTTGCCTTCTTCAAGTACACGACGCTGGGCACCTCGATCCGCGCCTGCGCCGATAATTACACCGGGGCGCTGGTGGTCGGCCTCGACGTCAAACATCTCTACGCTTTGACCTTCGGTCTCGGTGCCGCCTGCGTCGGTGCTGCCGGCGTCATGCTGGTGCTGATCGTCGATGTCACACCGTCGCTCGGCCCGGCTTACACATTGCTCGCCTTCGTCATCGTCATCACTGGAGGCCTCGGCTCGATGCCCGGCGCGCTTCTCGGCGGCGTGCTGATCGGGCTGACCGAAGCCATGGCCGGATTGCTGTTCACGCCATCGGCCAAGAGCATGTTCGCCTTCGCCATTTTGGTGCTCGTGCTGCTGTTCCGTCCGCAAGGCATTATGGGCAAAAGAGCATGATCGCCCGCCTGATCGACGGTGTACCGGCCCGCGCCTTGATCCTGCTCGGCGTATTGCTCGTGGCGCTGCTGTTCGCGCCGCTGGTCGCCGGCGATTATCTGCTCACCGTACTGATCCTGATTTTGTACTTCGCTTATATCGGTCAAGCCTGGAATATCATGATGGGTTTTGCCGGGCAGTTGTCGCTGGGGCACGCGCTTTACGTCGGGCTTGGCGCCTATACCGCCGCCGCGCTTTACGTGCATTTCGGCATCGGGCCGTGGCTCGGTTTGCTGGTCGCGGTGCCGGTGGCGGCGCTGGCCGGTGCGTTTATTGGATTTCTGGCGTTCCGCTTCAGTGTCGCCGGCGTCTATTTCGCCATCCTTACCATCGCGGTCTGCGAATTTGCCCGCGTCGGCTTCGACCATCTGGCCTGGACACAAGGCTCCTCGGGTCTGTTCCTGCCGGTGGCGAAATATACCGGCAACGATCTTTGGCATCTGCGCGGCCATCCGGTGATGTTCTACTACATCCTGCTGGTCGCGACCGTGTTGGCCTTCATCGGCTGCCGCGCGCTGCTGCAAAGCCGCATCGGCTATTTCTGGCGCGCGATCCGCGAGGACGAGGAAGCCGCGCGCTCGACCGGCATCGACACGTTCCATTACAAGATGATCGCGGTGGTGATTTCCGCGGCGATGACGTCGTTCGCCGGCGTGATCTATGCGTTCTTCTACAACAACTTGTTTCCCGAGCAGGTGTTTCACATCTCACGGTCCATCGAGATCATTCTCGGCCCCATCGTCGGCGGCGTCGGTACGCTGTTCGGGCCGATCCTCGGCGCCTTCGTGCTGACGGGGCTGGCTGAAACGCTCAACGCCGTGCTGGACTCGCTCGGCATCGAACTGCCCGGCGCTAAGCAGGTGTTCTACGGCATTTGCCTGCTGTTGGTGATCGTCACGTTGCCGGACGGCGTATGGCCGTGGCTGGCCAAGCGCATTGGCCTGACGGAGCGCGGCAAATGAGTGCGCTTCTCAAAGTCGAGGGCATCAGCAAGCGGTTTCGCGGGCTTGTGGCGGTGGACCGCCTGAGCTTCGAGGTGCCGCAAGGCGGCATCTACGCGGTGATCGGTCCGAACGGCGCGGGCAAGACCACTTTGTTCAACATGATCGCCGGGGTATTCATGCCCGACGGCGGCACCATCAGTTTCGCCGGCGAGCGCATCGACGGCCTGACGCCGGACAAGATTTGCCGGCGCGGCATCGGCCGCACATATCAGATCGTGCGGCCGTTTCCGGGGCTGAGCGTCGAGGACAATGTCATCGTCGGCGCGCTGTTGCATCGCCATCACGTCACCGACGCGCGCGCCCATGCCCACGACGTGCTGCGCCGCCTCGATCTCTACGACAAGCGCGCGCAACGCGCCTCGTCGCTGACATTGCCCGACCGCAAGCGGCTTGAGGTGGCGCGCGCGCTTGCCACCGATCCGAAGCTGCTGCTGCTCGACGAAGTGATGGCGGGACTGCGGCCGACCGAAACCGATCGTATCGTTTCGATCTTGCGCGAACTCAACCGCGAGACCGGCCTGACCATTCTCCTGATTGAGCACGTCATGCGCGCGGTGATGGCGCTCGCCGGGCAAATCCTGGTGTTGCACCACGGCGCCGCGATTGCTCAAGGGTCGCCCGAGCAGGTGGTGCGCGATCCGGCCGTTATTTACTCGTACCTCGGCGTGGAGGACGTGGCGTGATGCAGTGGTGCCACCACACACACCGCTCATTCCCGCACAAGCGCGCGGGTAGAGGATATTTCGATGCTTAAGATCGAGAACCTCGACGTGTTCTACGGCGATGCCCAGGCGCTCGACGGCGTGTCGCTTGAGATCGAGGAGGGCGCCATTGTCGCTATCGTCGGCGCCAACGGCGCTGGCAAGACCTCGTTGATCCGCACCATCGCCGGTATGCACGCCCCGGCGCGCGGGGGCATCTTTTTTCGTGGCCTCGATATCGCCGGCTGGCCGAGCCACAAAGTCTGCGATCTCGGCATCGGCCAGGTAGCCGAAGGCCGTCAGGTGTTTCCGTCGTTGTCGGTTGCCGAGAACCTGGAGATGGGCGCCATGTTGCCGCGCGCCCGCGAGGAGCGCGCCAAAAACCTCGACCATGTCTTCACCCTTTTTCCGGTACTCACAGAGCGCCGCAATCAGGCCGCCGGCACGTTGTCGGGCGGCGAGCAGCAGATGCTGGCCATTGGCCGCTGCCTGATGGGCGCGCCCGATCTGGTGATGTTCGACGAGCCGTCGCTGGGTCTGGCGCCCACCATCGTTCAGAGCGTGCTGCAGACGGTGCGCGACCTCAACCGGGAGGGCCTGACCTGCGTGCTGGTGGAGCAGAATGTGGCGGTGTCCCTGAAACTCGCCACCCACGCCTATGTGCTGGAAAACGGCCGGATCACGCTGTCAGGCAGCGGCGAGGCGCTGCTGGGCGACGACCGGGTCCGGCAGGCCTATTTGGGGCTGTAGGCGCGGCTGCGCGACTTGTGGCGCATCAGGAAGTCCAGCGCCGCCACCCGCATGCTCAGCGGGCAGTGGGGGAAGCTGGCGCGCAGCAGTTTCAGCGCTTCGGCGTCGGTCGCCGGTGAAAACTGCATGATCTGTTCGGCCATCAAAGTCGGGTCGGAAACCGGAGCGAACGAATAATGCGTAGTTTGAAAGGCTTGGCCCATCTTCAAAGTCCTATGCGCGGCACCCGGCATTATGCCGACTCGAATTTTAATCATTCGTTAATCGCACCTACGGCCGAAAGTTCCACGGTCGCCGTCAATGCGCTCAAGTTTTTCCGCCCGCCGGTTGCGACGGTAAAACCGTAGTTATTTGAATGAGTTTTTGAATATGCGCGGCACCGATCCAGTGGAGGGTGTGCACCGGCCTGGCGTGAGGTTGAATAGAAAAAGGCCCCGGATTTCTCCGGGGCTTCTTGCTCAGTTCTCTTAGTTCAGCTTCTGGCCGATGGTCACGGTGAGCTTGCCGATGCCTTCGACCTCGCACTCCAGCACGTCGCCGGCGACAGTCGCCGCGACGCCCGCCGGCGTGCCGGTCATGATGATGTCGCCCGGCTCCAGCGTGACCATCTCCGACAGGTTGGCGATGATTTCCGGTACGTTCCAGATCAGCTGGTTGAGATCGCCGTCCTGACGGAGCTTGCCATTGCACTTGAGCGTGATCTTGCCGGCCTTCGGGTGGCCGGTTTCGGTGGCCTGCTTGATCGGACCGCACGGCGCCGAGTGGTCGAACGCCTTGCCGACTTCCCACGGACGCTTGAGGTCGCGCGAGGCGATCTGCAAATCGCGGCGGGTGAGGTCGATGCCGACGGCGTAGCCATAAATGCAATCATTGGCCTTCTCGACCGGGATGTTGCGGCCGCCGCTCTTGAGCGCCACGACCAATTCGACTTCGTGATGCATGTCCTTGGTCAGCGACGGATAGGGCACGGTGCCGCCATCCGGTACGACCGCGTCGGCAGGCTTGGCGAAATAGAACGGCGGCAGGCGCTCGTCCTGACCCATCTCGCGGATGTGCTCGATGTAGTTGCGGCCGACGCACCAGATGCGGCGCACGGGGAAAGTTTTCGACGTGCCGGCAACCGCGATATCCGCTTGCGGTGCGGGCGGAATGACGTAGTCCGCGCTCATGACGGGTTTGCCTTTGAAATTACGATGTTGGAAGGTATAGCGGGTTCGGAAGCTCACCCGGTATCGCATTCCAGCACGTCAAACAAGGTCGAAACACATGTCGCAGGGTGCGGTCGAGGCTTGGCTGGCGCGAGACACCGTGCTGCGCCGCTACGGCCCCTGGGTGGGCCTGGCGATCGCGACGGCGGCCTATTACCGGCGCTTCGCCAAAGACACCGTCGGCATGGAAGTCTATCCGCAGGCCGCCGATTGCATTCTTCAGGGCGCGCCGTTGCGCAGCTGCGCCGAGCTGTTCAGCTATCCGCCCGCCTTCGGATTTTTGATGACGCCGTTCGCGGCCATGCCGATGGGGCCGCGCATCGTGGTCTGGTATTTGGTCTCGATGGCGGCGACGGTCGGCTGCTTCTGGGTGTGCGAACGGCTAGTGCTGCAATTGCTGCCCGGCCGCTGGAGCCAGGTCCAACTGGCCTGGCTGCGCATCGTCACCGTCATCGTCAGCCTCAAGTTCGTGCTCGCGGTGTTCGAGTATCAGGCCTACGACACGCTCGCCGCCTTCTTCGTGTTCCTCGGGCTGTGGGCCATCGTGCAGAACCGCGCTTTCGTTGCCGGCGCGCTGCTGGCGCTGGCCGCCGCGATCAAGGCGACGCCGCTGGTGTTTCTGCCGTATCTCGTGGTCAAGCGGCGATTCGTGGCGGCTGGGATTTTTCTCGCGGTGTTTGTCGGCCTGTGGCTGCTGCCCGATGCCTACAGCGCGCTCAAAGGCATTTATCCGCACTACACCGAAAACTGGCTGCGCCAGATCGTGACGCCGGCGATCACTCATGAGCAGACCGACGCGTCGTTCTGGAAGACGTGGATGGGCGCCAACATCCTCAACCACTCATTCCGCGGCACCGTGGCGCGCATGGTGATGGACACCTCGGCCGCGGCGCATGGCCAGGTCATTCTTTACACATTCTGCGCCGTCTATGTCGCCTTCGTCGGCCTGCTGATGTTGCGCTCGTCGCGGCGCGACGACTTCGTCGCGGTCGACGGTTCGATCCTGGTCATCAGCATGCTGATGCTGTCGCCGATGACCAGCCGCTATCACTACATCCTGCTGGTGCTGCCCTACATGACTGTCGTGGGCTTGGCGGTGCGCGACCGCTCGCTGCGCGTGCCGGCCATCGTCACCGTGGCATTGAGCTTCATCCTGGGGACTGCAACGTCCAACGACATTGCCGGTCATTTCCTGACCGAATGGTCCTACAAGCACAATTTCCTGGTGCTCAGCGCGCTGGTGCTGCTGGTATTCTTGGCCTACGTGATCGTGCGCGGCGATGTGCGCCAGACGGCGCCTGCGCCTGCCTAGCGCGCGCGCCAGACCATCATCGACGACACGGCGTAATTCCACACCACGCTCATCAATGCGCCGCCCAGCCCGGCGAGCCACCATGTCTGATCCTGGCCAAACAGCCAGGTGCCGACACTGAGGTTGGAAATCGCGCCGATGCTGGAGATCAAATAGAACAGCAGCAGGCCGGTGAAGTAGTTCACGCCGGTCAGGCGCTGGTCGCGGTAGGTGATGGCGTTGTTGAGCGCGAAATTGTTGGCAATCGCCACCGCAATCGCCAGCGTCTGCGCCCATTCGAACGACAGCCCGAGTAGCGTGACGCCGAGCCACAACACGACGAAGTGCACAACGATGCCGGTCAGGCCGACCAGGCAGAAAAAGATAAAGCGCAGCGACAGCAGATTGTGCGTCGCTTTGGCGAGTACGAGGCCCGCGTAGTCGAGCGCGATCCGCGCATCGAGCTTGCTGGCGCCGCGGGTGCGCGAACTGAAGGTGTAAGGCAATTCGGCGATGCGCAGCGATTGGCCCGCTGTCGAGACGATATCGAGCAGGATCTTGAAGCCCTGCGTCGACAGCTTCGGCGCGATTTCCTCGACCACGTCACGGCGCAGCATGAAGAAGCCGCTGAGCGGGTCGGAGAGCTTTCGCCCGAGCACGATGTTGGCGACGCGCGTCGCGGTGACGCTGATCCATTTCCGGCCGCTGGAAAAATCACCGGTGCTGCCGCCTTCCGCATAACGCGTGCCGATCACGACGTCGGTGGCGCCCTCGCGCATTTTCTTGAGCATCGGCAGGAGCAGCTTCTCGTCATGCTGCAAGTCGGCGTCGATCACGGCGGCAAAGCGCGCCTGGCTCGCCAGCATGCCTTCGAGGCACGCGCCCGCCAGGCCGCGCCGCCCGACGCGCCGCAGGCAGCGGATGCGAATGTCGCTGGCGCCGATCTGGCGCGCGACTTCGGCGGTGCCGTCCGGCGAATCGTCGTCGACCACGATCATTTCCCAGGCCACGCCGTCGAGCGCGGCGCGCAGCCGCTCGACCAGCACGGGCAAGTTTTCTGATTCGTTGAAGGTGGGAACGATGACGCTCAGTTCGGGCGGCGTGGATTCCGGCGCCTGTTGCAAAGCGCTCATGCGACTAACTGGTGGCCGCTTCGGCCATATCCGACCGGGCTTCCTGCTGCTTGAGCTGCAAGCGATAGAACGCCGCGTATCGGCCGTCCTTGCGTAGCAGATCGTCATGCCGGCCGGATTCGACCGCGCGGCCGTCCTCGACCACGTAGATGCGGTCGGCATGCGAGATGGTGTGCAGCCGGTGCGCAATCGCCAGCGTGGTCTTGCCCTGGCAGAGATGCTCCATCGCTTCGCGCACCTGGAGTTCGGATTCCGAATCCAGCGCGGCGGTCGCCTCGTCGAGCAGAATGATCGGCGCATTCTTGATCAGCGCACGGGCAATCGCGACGCGCTGGCGCTGGCCGCCGGACAATTGCAGGCCGTGCTCGCCGACCGGCGTGTCGTAGCCGCGCGGGAACGTCATGATGAAGTCGTGGGCGTAAGCGGCCTTGGCCGCCGCCACGATCTCGTCCTCGCTGGCGCCGGGTTTTCCGAAGGCGATGTTCTCGCGCACGGTGCCGCGGAACAGGAACACGTCCTGCCCGACATAGGCGATGTGCTGGCGTAACGAACGCCGCGAAACGGTGCTGATGTCCTGTCCGTCGATCGTGATCTTGCCGCGCTCGGTGTCGTAGAAGCGCATGATCAGGCTGAACACGGTGGATTTGCCGCCGCCGGACGGGCCGACCAGCGCCGTCAGCATCCCCGGCTCGGCCACAAATGACATGCCGCGCAGAATCGACTCGTCGCTGCGGTAATGGAAATGCACGTCCTCGAGCTCCAGCCGCGCCGCCCCGACCTTCAACGGCGGCATACTGACGTCGGCCGGCTCGGTCGGCGGACTGTCGATCACCTCGAACAGCACGCGCACGCCGACCAGCGCGCTGTTGAGCTCGATGTTCAGCCGCGCCAGGCGCTTGGCCGGTTCGTAGGCCAGCAGGAACGCCGTGATGAACGAGAAAAATTGTCCCGGTGTCGCGCCGGTGTCGATGACGCGGTAGCCGCCATAAGTGATGGCGATGGCGATGGCGCAGCCGCCGAGCGTTTCCATCAGCGGGCTGGCGCGGGCGGAGACGCGCGCCATCTTGTTGGCCTCGTGCTCGACCGCGGCGACGTTGCGGTCGAAGCGCTCGCGCATGGTGTCTTCCAGCGTGAAGGCCTTGACGATGCGGATGCCTTGCAGCGTTTCCTGCAAGGTTTCGAGAATGCGCGTGCCGCCGTGGAACTGGGTGCGCGCGATCGCATAGATGCGGCGGATCAGCTTGCGCAGGATCAGGAAGGCCGGTGGCGCCACGATGAAGGCGAAGAACGACATCAGCGGGTCCTGCACCACCATCACGATCACAAGACCGATCAGCGACAGCAGATCGCGGCCGATCGATGTGACTAGCAGATTGATGACTTGCGTCGCCGCCGCGGCGCCGGTCGACAGCCGCGCGATGAATTCGGTCGAATGCCGGTTGGAGAAGAAGCTCAGGCCTTCGTTAAGCAGCTTGGCGAACACCGCGCGCTGATTATTGGCGATGATCCGGTTGCCGATATGCGACAGCAACACGCTGTGGCCGTATGTCGCGAAACCTTTGACCGCGAACAGCGCAGCGGTGATCGCGCCGAGGGTGACGATGCCCGGTAGATTGCGGTTGACGTAAGCCTGATTGATGACGTCGCCGATCAGATAGGCGCTCAGCGCCGTGCACGCCGCCGATAGCGCCATCAACACGAAGGCGACGGCATACTTGCGCCAATGCACAAGGCCTTGCTCCGTCAGCAGCCGCTTGACCAGCTTGCGTGGGCGGTACCGCTCGTCGTCGGCCGTTGGCGAAATGTGATCGATCATCCGCCCTCTGTTGGGCTGTTGTGGTTGCGCAGGATCATGCGCAACAAAATCGCGCAGGGGCTCGCGTTTCCTTGCCCGTTGGGAAGGACAATTTCAAGCCAAAACACGTTAATAAAACAGTGGAAACGCGGGGTAGGCGCCGTTCTAGGCCGCGGCTGTTTCGCGTTTGCCCGGAAGCCGCCGCTCCCACGCGAAAGCGTGCGCCACGATGGTGTCGAGATCCTGGAATTGCGGCCGCCAGTCGAGCGTCGTGCGAATGCGGTCGACATTGGCCACCAGCGCTGCCGGATCGCCGGGGCGGCGTCCACAGACCTCGACCGGGAATTCGCGGCCGCTGACGCGGCGCACCGCGTCGATCACTTCGAGCACCGACGAACCTTTGCCGTAACCGCAATTGAAGGTCTTGCTCGCGCCGCCGCGGCGCAGATGCGCCAGCGCCGCCGAATGCGCGCGTGCCAGATCGCTGACATGGATGTAATCGCGGATCCCTGTGCCGTCCGGCGTCGGGAAATCGGTGCCGTAGATATCCATCTTCGGCCGCTTGCCGAGCGCCGCTTCGCAGGCAACCTTGATCAGATGCGTCGCGCCCGCGGTCGATTGGCCGGTGCGC
>JANMSH010000138.1:0-2089 GCA_031389105.1 Hyphomicrobiales bacterium | reverse complement strand
CTGCAGGAGCGTCTGGCCAAGCTGGCCGGCGGCGTTGCGGTGATCAAGGTCGGCGGTTCGTCCGAAGTCGAGGTGAAGGAGCGCAAGGATCGCGTCGATGATGCGTTGCACGCCACCCGCGCGGCAGTCGAGGAAGGCATTGTTCCGGGCGGCGGCGTCGCTCTGCTCTATGCGACCAAGGCGCTCGACGGTCTCAGTGGCGCGAACGACGATCAGACCCGCGGCATCGACATCATCCGCAAGGCGCTGCAGTCACCGGTCCGTCAGATCGCTGAAAATGCCGGCCATGACGGCGCGGTCGTTGCCGGCAAGCTGATCGACGGTAACGATCAGAATCTCGGCTTCAACGCCCAGACCGAGGTCTATGAGAATCTCGTCGCGGCGGGCGTCATCGATCCGACCAAGGTCGTGCGCACGGCGCTGCAGGATGCGGCATCGGTCGCCGGTCTGCTCATCACCACCGAGGCGGCGGTGAGCGAGCTTCCGGAAGACAAGCCGGCCATGATGGGCGGCGCGCCCGGCATGGGCGGAATGGGCGGCATGGACTTCTAAAAGTCCTTCCACTTATTCTGAAAAGACAAGAGGCCGGGGGGACATCCTCCCGGCCTCTTCTTTTTGCCGACGGGCGGCTTTTTATTGGGTGGTGCTGTTATCTGCGACCGGCTGTTGGTTGGTCGCCGCATCGGACACGGCCGGCTCATCGCCGTTGCCGAGCGGGGACTCGTCGGGCGCGACCAGGCTGTCCGGCGACGCGTCGAGCATTTCGGCGGCATTGTTCAGCCCCGCCGATTCCTCGGCGGTCACGCCGCCGTTCGATTGATCCTTGCTGCCGCAGGCACCCAGTGCCGCGGCTGCGGCCAGAGCCGCGACGATAGTGATCCGCTGCATTACCCTCTCCTCGTCATTTCGGAGAAGAAACTAGGTTGCCGTAGCGATCGGTGCAATCAGTAGTGATGGAGCAGCTGAAGGATTTCGGCCCCGGTGGTCGTATCAAGCCTTCCGTCCGTCGCATAAAGAAAAAGGGCCGCATGCCAGGCATGCGACCCTTGATTCTTGCGAGGCGTCGTATGCTTACTGCGCGTTGGCAGCCGCATTGTCCGCCGCGACAACCACATTTTCCAGCGCAGTGTCGGCGGCATTGACCGCATTCTCGGCTGCGGTCACGTCTTCGACCGCATTTTCGGTGGTAACTTCGACGTTGGTGGCCGCAGTGTTCGCGTCTGGAGCCGTATCGCCGCAAGCGGCGAGACCGAGCGAACCAAGGGCCGCGATGGCCAGGGCAAATTTCTTCATGCTTTCTTCCCCTCATTCAATGTGCTGGGCGAGGTGCCGAAGCGTGGCTTCGGCGTCCAGCAGTAGGCCGATTTACGGCAGCGCGGCACAGATGTCTACTCATTTAGTAGTCAATCAGCCGAAGGGTTAGCCCCACCGCTTACGGCGCTTGCTATTGACTGACACATAAAGATATCTTTATATCCTTATTTCATGCCACGTTCCGTTGCGCCCGACCCGCCGATCGCTGATTGCGGCGTTCCCCTCTTTGCGGAGGCGGGCGGCGATATCGAAATATCGTTCGAATTCTTTCCGCCCAAGACCGAGAAGATGGTCGAGACCTTGTGGGAGTCGATCAAGACGCTGGAGCCGCTGCGACCGCGCTTCGTCTCGGTCACTTATGGCGCTGGCGGCTCGACCCGCGAGCGGACCCATGCCACCGTTGCACGTATCGTCCAGGAAACGGCAATCCCGGCAGCCGCGCATCTCACCTGCGTCAACGCAACGCGCGATGAGGTCGATGCGATCGCGCGCGCTTATTGGGACGTGGGCGTGCGTCATATCGTGGCGCTTCGCGGCGATCCCCCCGATCAGAATGCGCGGTTCGAACCGCATCCTGAGGGATATGCCAACGCGGCTGCTCTGGTGGCAGGGCTGCGCCGGATCGCACCCTTCGAGATTTCGGTCGCGGCCTTTCCCGAATGCCATCCGGATTCGCCAAGCGTCGCCGCCGACATCGATAATTTGAAGGCCAAAGTGGACGCCGGGGCGACACGCGCGACGACGCAATTCTTCTTCGAGCCGGACTGCTTCTTCC
>JANMSH010000126.1:0-1926 GCA_031389105.1 Hyphomicrobiales bacterium | reverse complement strand
ATCGCTGATCCTCGACGCGGCGAACCGCTTGTCCGATTCCGAATTTAGCCATTGCCTACTCCCTCGGCAGAATCATCCGAATCTTCTTGCGAGCACGGAGTTCCGGCCGGCTAGACACCGGCCGGAATTCCGAAGCGATCGAAATCAAGGAGCGACGATCGTCTTCACATCAATGTCTTTACGGATCAGGCCGAATTCCTTCGATAGTTCGACGAAGAATTTGAAGTCATCCGGTTTCACATCGACGGAAAACGAAGGAAAGGCTGGCGCGTTAAAGCCCAGGACTTGCTTTTCGACTTGCTTTGCCGCTTCCGGATTGGCCTTCACGGAGGCCAGAGCTTCGGTGAGGCAAGTGCGGAAGCTTTTGACCGCGTCGGGATTTGCCTTGGCCCATTGCGCAGTCGTGACATAGAAGGAAAGCAACGTGTCGGGGTGCACCGACACGTAGTATTCCTCAGGCGCCAGCGCTCCCACCCCGGATCCAACAATGCGTGACCGAATGGGTTCAACCGCAGTGACGCCGTCTACGGTTCCGGCCTTGAGAAGATCGTTCATCTGCGGGAATGGCGTTTCGATGAATGTAACCTCTTCAGGCTTTACGCCATTATTTTTCAGCCATTTCCGGAACATCACATCGGCAACGCTGTTGACGCCGGGTACGCCGATTTTCTTGCCCTTGAAATCGGACGCAGATTTTATTTCGACACCCTGACGCACGACCAAGCTGATAGTTGGGTTTGCTTTGAGCATACGCGCCGCGCCGGCGATGGCGACGAGTTCGAGGCCGCCGTCAACGGCCTGAAGCAGAACGGGCGGGGTACCGATGCCAATCTGAAGGCTACCCGCGAGCAATGCGGGTGGAATTGTCCCGATGATCTGCATCCGGGTCAGCGTGACGTCGAGCCCGTTTTTGGCAAAGCATCCGTTTTCCTTGGCGACGAAGGCCGGCAGATAGTCTGTTGCCGTCGCATATCCGAGATTGATTTTGGTTCCTTGCGCCAACGCCGCGGGCGACAAAGTCGCCGCGACGAGTAGTCCTGCTGCGAAAGTCAACTGAGAGAGTTTCAACATGGGTCGTTTCCTTTGGTTTTTTAAGAACGGTTTATCTAGCGGTCAGTGCGCAGGTTCAAATTTCCTGCTTATTTCATTTTGGATAGCGAGCAGCGAACTTGGTTCGATCAACACATCATCGACAGGGCCCTGTCCGCGTTCGTGGATGTCTACGGCCAGCAACGTGCCGGTGGCCGGACAGTAGTAAGTCGTGATGGCCAACTGCTCGTGCAGAAGAATGCGGTGTCCAGCCGGCGGTTGATCGCGGGTAACGGCAACAGCTCCGTTGCGCCAGCGTGTCGTTCCCGATGCGAGGATGTAACCAGCCTTTGTCACGATATGGATGCCGCGTTCGTCGCGCGCGACCAAGAGTGCTTCACTGATCGCGGCGACCGGCTCGCTCTTGCAGAAATTGGACGGATCGGTTTTGAACTGCCCTACCCGCGCCTTGAGCATCTGTGTGCGCAATTGCTTGCTGGCATTGAGATCCGCCTTAGAATTTTCGACCACGACGCCGTAAATCGACCGGGCCGCCTCCGGCGACACCACATTGTCAGCCACATCCTGCTCGATGGCGGCGATGTCGCGCTCCAATGGATCACCCCAGCCGCCGCCGCCCTGCCAGGACACGTCGAACACGTCTTTGTTGGTAATGGTCATCAAGCCGGGCTTGGGACCAAAGGATTCCCAAGTACCCTCGGTTCGAAGCCCGTCTTTGATCGCGTTGCGTCCCAGTTGCTGCCTGACAGTGGCACCCGGCCAACCGCCGCCGAGACCGGCGGAGTTCGGCACTTCGGCGCCGTGGGTCATGATCAGCGCTTGAGCCCGTTCGATGCCACCCAGCGTGAGGGCGACTTCGGCACCCAGCCCGCCCCG
>JANMSH010000025.1:0-13948 GCA_031389105.1 Hyphomicrobiales bacterium | reverse complement strand
CGAAGTCGCGCGCGTGCAGGCCACGCATAAGTTCGTCCCTGGCATCGCCGTGGTGCAGGTCGGCGATAATCCGGCGAGCAGCGTTTATGTCCGCAACAAATCGAAGGCGGTGGCCCAAGCCGGCATGCGCGCTTTCGATCACAAATTGCCGGAGACCGTCAGCGAAGCCGAATTGCTGGCGCTGATCGGCAGGCTCAACGCCGACGCCCGGGTGAACGGCATCCTGGTGCAACTGCCGCTGCCGCCGCAGATCGACGCGCAGAAGATCATCGCTTCGATCGAGCCCGACAAGGACGTTGACGGTTTTCATCCGCTCAACACCGGCCGTCACGCCGCCGGGATTCCGGGGCTGGTGCCGTGCACGCCGCTCGGCTGCGTGCTGCTGGCAAAGACGATCAACCCATCGCTGGCGGGCCTCGAAGCGATTGTGATCGGCCGCTCCAATATTGTCGGCAAGCCGTTGGCGCAATTGCTGCTGGCCGAAAACGCTACCGTGACCATCGCGCATTCCAAGACCCGCGATCTGCCGGCGGTGTGCCGCCGCGCCGACCTGCTGATCGCAGCGATCGGCCGCGCCGAAGCGGTGCGCGGCGATTGGATCAAGCCGGGCGCGACCGTGATCGATGTCGGCATCAATCGCGTCCCCGATGAGGGCGGCGAATCGCGCCCCGCCGGCGGAGCCGGCAAATATAAAATCGTCGGCGATGTCGCTTTTGCCGAAGCCGAGAAAGTCGCCGGCGCGATTACGCCTGTGCCGGGTGGCGTCGGGCCGATGACGATTGCTTGTTTGCTGCTCAACACGCTGCGCGCGGCTTGTGCACAGAATGGATTGCCGGCTCCTAACATTGGAGGCTGAGATGAAACCGCTCCGCGTTCTCGCCGCCATCCTTGCATTGGGGGTTGTCAGTACATCGGCGCTTGCGCAGACCGCCGCGAGCGTCGTGACGCCGCTCGATCTCAAGAAATGTCGCCATACGCCCGGCAAGGATGTCGAAGACTACGGTGAGTGGTCGTGTGCCGGTTATGGCGGCATTGCCGTGCATGTCAGCGCCGGCGACCAGCGCACCTACATGAGCTATGGGCCGAATGCCAAGAAGCAGGCCGCCGCCAAGCAGACGCTGGCCTCGTTCAACGGCGAGGGCAAAAATATTGAATGGCGCGGCGAGCGCGGCGCCGACGGCACGCTCAAGCCCTATGCGACCATCGTGCGGTGGTCGACCACGGTCGCGACCGACGACAAGCCAGTGCGTGGCCAGGTGCTGGTAGTGACGCGGCTCGGGCCTGGCGGCGTCTGCCACGTCGGCTATGTCGACGGCCGTGCCAATACCGATGCCAATGTGCTGGCGCAGAAACTGGCCGACGACAGAGCACGCACGTTCAAGTGCGGAACCGACAAACCGGTTGTGCTGGGTAATAAAGGTTCGGGCTTTAGCGGCAGCTACGATGATTAAAGTCTAGTTCTGCTGCCAGGCGTAGGCGACCTTATCGAGGGTCTTGGTGCCGAATTTCTCCGACGAGCGGGCGACCGCGCGGCCGCCGAGCGCGCGATAGAATTCCATCGCCGGTTCGTTGTCGGACAAAGCCCACACCACAAGGCTCTTCAAGCCGCTCTGGACCAGGTCCTTGCGCGCCGCGGTGAACAGACGGCGGCCGAAGCCGAGCCCTTGGAACTCGGGACGCAGATACAGCTCATAGACTTCGCCGTCATAGAACAGGCTACGCGCGCGGTTGCGGCCGTAATTGGCGTAGCCGGCGATCTTGTCGCCAAACTGCAGGATGGTGATGCGGCTGCCTTTGCGGATCGCCGAGTCCCACCAATCCGGTCCGCGCCGGTTGATCAGCTTGTCGAGTTCGTTGCCGGGGATGATGCCCTGATAGGCCGCGCGCCATGCTTCGTCATGGGTGGTGGCAACGTCGACTGAGTCGGCTGCCTTGGCGCGGCGAATCTCTATGAGGGTCGTCGTCATTCGAGAATAGAAGCAACGAACCTCGCGCCCTTCAAGCCCTATCGTTAATGATGGGTTAACGGTGTGGATTACTGGCCACAGGCGGCGAGAAGTGCCCGTACCGCCGCTGGTAAAACGCAGGTGCGAGCGCTGCGGGAGCGCCGTTTTGCCGAGTCAGGCGCGCGCGCCGGCCAAGGTTCAGCGCCGGCCGCGACGATTGGGATGAAAGTGATTCGAAGTGTGCCGAATCGGCACGCATCTGATCAAAGAAAAACGCCTGCCGGAATGGCAGGCGTAATACGCTTTCGAAGCATTCAAATGAAGCTTCAGACCGTCTCGGTCGCCGCGGACTTGGCGCGGTCCTCGCGCTTGCGCTCGGTCTCGTCGAGCTGCGTCTTGCGCAGCCGGATCGAGGTCGGCGTCACTTCGACCAGTTCGTCGTCCTGGATATAAGCCAGCGCCTTTTCCAGCGTCATACGGATCGGCGGAGTGAGGCGGACGGCCTCGTCCTTCGACGTGGTGCGGATGTTGGTGAGCTGCTTGCCCTTGAGCACGTTGACGACCAGGTCGTTGTCGCGCGTATGTTCGCCGACGATCATGCCGTTGTAGACCTTCCAGCCCGGCTCGATCATCATCGGGCCGCGGTCTTCAAGGTTCCACAGCGCGTAGGCGACGGCCTCGCCTTTGTCGTTGGAGATCAGCACGCCGTTGCGGCGGCCCTGGATCGTACCCTTGTGCGCCTCGTAGGCGTGGAAGATCCGGTTCATGATGGCGGTGCCGCGCGTATCGGTGAGCAGTTCGCCCTGATAGCCGATCAAGCCGCGCGTCGGCGCGTAGAACACCATGCGCACGCGTCCGCCGCCGGACGGCTTGAGCTCGATCATCTCGCCCTTGCGCTCGGACATCTTCTGCACGACGACGCCGGAGTGGACTTCATCGACGTCGATCGTGACCTCTTCGATCGGCTCTTCCAGTTCGCCTTTATCAGTGCGCTGAAGCAGAACCTTCGGACGTGAGACCGACAGTTCGAATCCTTCGCGGCGCATCTGTTCGATCAGAATGCCGAGCTGCAATTCGCCGCGGCCGGCGACTTCCATCGCATCCTTGTCGTCGCTCTCGCGCACACGCAGCGCTACGTTGCCTTCGGCTTCGCGAAGCAGGCGGTCGCGGATCATGCGGCCGGTGACCTTGGTGCCTTCGGTGCCCGCGAGCGGGGAATCGTTGACGCGGAAGGTCATGGCCAGCGTCGGCGGATCGATCGGCTGTGCCGGGATCGAAGTCTCTACCGAGGGATCGCAGATGGTCATCGCCACGGTGGCGTTCGGCAGGCCCGCCAGCGCGACGATGTCGCCGGCTTCGGCTTCGTCGAGCGGCACGCGCTCGAGGCCGCGGAACGCCAGCACCTTGGTGATACGGCCGGACTCGACGAGCTTGCCGTCGCGGTCGAGCACTTTGACGGTCTGGTTCGGTTTGACGCTGCCCGAGGTGATGCGGCCGGTGATGATGCGGCCGAGGAAGTTGTTGGCTTCGATGATGGTGCCGAGCAGGCGGAACGGGCCTGCTTCGACGACCGGCGCCTTGACGTGGCTCAGCACCAGATCGAACAGCGGCTGCATGCCGTCGTCGTGCGAACCTTCGAGCGAGGTGGCCATCCAGCCTTGCTTGGCGGAGCCGTAGAGAATCGGGAAGTCAAGTTGCTCGTCGGTCGCTTCGAGCGCCGCGAACAAATCGAATACTTCGTTGATCACTTCAACAGGGCGCGCGTCAGGGCGGTCGACTTTGTTGATGACGACGATGGGCTTGAGGCCCATGCGCAGCGCCTTCGACACCACGAATTTGGTTTGCGGCAGCGGACCTTCGGCGGCGTCGACCAGCACTAGCGCGCCATCCACCATGTTGAGGATACGCTCGACCTCGCCGCCGAAATCGGCGTGGCCCGGCGTGTCGACGATATTGATGCGCGTGCCTTTCCATTCGACCGAGGCGGCCTTGGCGAGAATGGTGATGCCGCGCTCGCGCTCGAGATCGTTGGAGTCCATCGCGCGTTCGACTTGGCGCTCGTTCGCGCGGTAAACGCCGGACTGTTGCAGCAACCGGTCGACCAGCGTGGTTTTGCCATGGTCGACGTGCGCGATGATGGCGATATTCCGGATATTCATTAGAATTTTCCTTCGCGCATGACCTTTACCGAAAACCGGTACCCACTTTTCGGGGTCATGCGCTGTGTTCCAAAAATCAAAGCGCGGGCCTTTTCGGGGCCCGCGACGCGAAGTGATCGCGAAGTGCTATTGCGGCGCAATATAGTCACGGAACGGGCGGAAGCAACCGCTTATAAAGCCTGAGGGTTAAGCTCCCGGAGGCAATAATGCCCGAAATTCAGGCCTTTTGAGGGTCAACACGGCCGGAAAGAGGTAGGATGGAGCGCGGGCCCATCGCTATGGCCGCCGCGTTGGCTTCAGGGGAGGTCGTTATGGCGCAGAAACTCGATGCGGGGGCCCGCAAGGCGGCCTTGGCCAAATTGTCCGGCTGGTCCGAAGTCGCCGGCCGCGACGCCATCACCCGGAAATTCACCTTCAAGGACTTCAACCAGGCCTTCGGTTTCATGACGCGGGCGGCATTGGTGGCCGAAAAGATGGATCACCATCCGGAGTGGTTCAACGTCTACAAGACCGTCGAGGTGACACTGTCGACCCATGACGCCGGCGGCGTGACCGAACTCGACATCAAGCTCGCCGAGGCCATGGACAGACTGGCGGGCTAGCCTGGGCAGTTTAGTACGCCTTGCGGGCGCCTTTATCGCCCACCAATTAATCCGCATGACATTCGCACAAGCGGCATTCTGGCGGCGAGACAACAGCGACGAGCAATCCTTGCGGCAGGAATTCTGGCGCAAGACGCGGCGCGTCGCTGCGCATATTCCCTTCGCCGCCGATTTGCTGGCCGCTTACTACTGTGCCTTCGACCGCGAGACGCCGTTGCAAGTGAAGGCGACGCTGCTCGGTGCAATGGCTTATTTCGTCATGCCGCTCGACGGCATTGCCGACGTGATGCCGCTGATCGGCTTTACCGACGACGCCGCGGTGCTGGTGACTGCGATCAAGCTGGTCGCCGGTCATATCCAGCCGATTCACAAGGACGCCGCGCGCGCCGCCTTGAACAGGCTTTAAGGCCTTAAGATCACCTTGCCCATCACCTGCCGCGCGGCGATGGCCTTGAGCGCGGCCGGCGTTTCGGCCAGCGGGTAGACCGCCTGAATGTGCGGCGACAGTCTGCCTTCGGCGAGCCAAGCCAGCAATTGCATGGTGTTTGCGCGATGACCGACAACGTCGTGTTCGGTCCAGCCGCCCCACAACACACCGCGCACGTCGCAGTTCTTCAGCAGCATCAGGTTGAACGGCACCTTCGGAATGTCGCCGGCGGCGAAGCCGATCACCAGATATCGTCCGAGCCAGGCGATCGCCCGCAACGCCGATTCCGCGAACGGCCCGCCGACCGGATCATAGATCACGTCGACGCCGCGGCCGCCGGTGACGCGCCGCAGAGCTTCCTTCAAGTCCACTTTACTGTAGTCGATGCATTCGTCGGCGCCGTGATCGCGCGCGAAGGCAAGCTTTTCCGGCGACGATGCGCAGGCGATGACGCGTGCGCCCATCAGTTTGCCGATCTCGATCGCCGCGACGCCGACGCCGCCGGAGGCGCCGAGCACCGCCAGCGTCTCGCCCGGCTTGAGGCCGCCGCGATCCTTCAGTCCGTATAGCGTCGTGCCGTAGGTGACGCAGAGCCCCGCGGCGCGATCGTAGTCGAGGCCATCCGGCATTTTGACCAGCCGCTCGGCCGCCACCGCGACCTTCTCACGCGCCGCGTTGGCGCCGCCCTCGTAACCCATCACGCGGTCGCCGACCTTGAGCGCCGTGACGCCGGCCCCCAGGCTCTCTACGGTGCCGGCGAATTCGGCGCCCGGCGAGAACGGAAACGGCGGTTTGCGCTGATATTTACCGGCGATGATCAGGGTGTCGAAGAAGTTGAGCGCCACCGCCTGGACAAGCACAATAGCCTCGCCCGGCGCGGCAATGGGGTCGGCGATGTCGGCAAATACGAGGTCGTCGGGCGTGCCGTAATGGGTGCAGAGAATGGCTTTCATGGATGCGATCTTTGGGGTCAGATGTTGGATGCAACAGGGACCGTTTTTAGCACGGCGGGGGCAGTCGTCAGGCGGGCGGGTGTTAACTTTTTCTGGCTAGGTTCGCGGCCGGCGGCCTATTGCCGCCTTCACATTGCCGATATTCGCCCATAAGGGGCTAATATTCAGCGATACTTGAGGACGGATATCCCGTCGATCAATTCAGCCGGTAGAGCCCGATGACGAAGATGTTTTGGCAAAGCTCCGCGATTGCATTGGTGACCGCCGGCGCGCTGGTCTGTGGAGGCGCGGCTCACGCGCAGCAGGCCAAGCCCGCGGCAAAGCCTGGCGCCAAGCCGGTAGACCCCACCGAACAAGCGGTGCTGCTCGGGCAATTCGGCGACTGGGGCGCCTACAAGGCGACGCCGGGCGGCAAGAAAATCTGCTTCGCGCTGGCCAAGCCGACCTCGGCGGCGACCGAACCGGCCGGCCGCAAGCGCGATCCGTCATACGCGTTCATCTCCACGCGGCCGTCGGAGAAGGTGAAGAACGAAGTCTCGGTGATCGTCGGCTATCCGCAGAAAAATGGCGTCGATGCTTCGGCGGCGATCGGCACCAAGAATTACGTGATGTACACCCAGAACGACGGCGCTTGGGTCAAGAACGCCGGCGAAGAGGCGCAAATGGTGACCGCGATGCGTAATGGCGGCGATCTGGTGGTCAAGAGCGAGTCCGGCCTCGGCACCAAGACGACCGATACCTACTCCCTCAAGGGCATCGGCCCTGCGCTCGACAAGGTCGCTGAGGAGTGCAAGTAAGTCCTCTAAACCCTATATAGTCGTCGACACCGCCAGAGGCGGACAGGACGACTTGAGCCGATGACCAGCACGATCGAAATCACACCGGAGACGGCCCAATCGCTTGCGGGCTTCGTCGAGAAGACGCCGCTTGAGCGCTACGTCGCGCCCGAGAAGCCGTCGCTGATCGGGCTGTCGCGCGCCGAACTTGCCGATGCACTGGGCGTCGCCGGCGTGCCGGCGGCGCAGCGCAAGATGCGCGTGCAGCAGCTCTGGCATTGGATCTATTTCCGCGGCTTCACCGAATTCGACGCCATGACCAGCGTGTCCAAGGAATTGCGCGCCGCGCTGACGCAACACTTTACGTTGGCGCGTCCTGAAGTGGTGGCCGAACAGGTTTCGGTCGACGGCACGCGTAAATGGCTGCTGCGGCTGCCGGGCGAAACGCAAGGCGAGCGTCCGCACGAAGTCGAGTGCGTCTATATTCCCGACACCGAGCGCGGCACGCTCTGCGTCTCGAGCCAGGTCGGCTGCACGCTGACTTGTTCGTTCTGCCACACCGGCACCCAGCGGCTGGTGCGCAATCTCACCGCCGGCGAGATCGTCGGCCAGGTGATGGTCGCGCGCGACCGCATGGGCGATTGGCCGGGCGCGACGCGGCCGACCGATGGCGTGGTGCCGGGCATCGCCAACCGTTGCGTCACCAACATCGTCATGATGGGCATGGGCGAGCCGCTGTATAATCTCGACGCGGTGCGCGATGCGCTGCTGATCGTCGCCGACGGCGAGGGCCTGAGTATTTCCAAACGCCGCATCACGCTCTCGACCTCGGGAGTGGTGCCAAACATCGAGCGCGCCGGCGAGGAGATCGGTTGCATGCTGGCGATCTCGCTGCACGCAGTGCGCGACGAATTGCGCAACGAACTGGTGCCGTTGAACCGCAAGTACCCGATTGCGCAGTTGCTGGAAGCCTGCCGTAATTATCCCGGCGCTTCGAACGCCAAGCGTATTACGTTCGAATACGTCATGCTCAAGGGCGTCAACGATTCCATCGAAGACGCCAAGGCGCTGGTGCGGCTGCTCAAGGGCATTCACGCCAAGATCAATCTCATCCCGTTCAATCCCTGGCCCGGCACCAAATATGAATGCTCGGACTGGGAGCAGATCGAGAAGTTCTCGCAGGTCGTGTTCGACGCCGGTTATGCCTCGCCGGTGCGCACGCCGCGCGGCCGCGATATTTTCGCCGCTTGCGGCCAGCTCAAGAGCGCGACCGAGAAACTGTCCGCCCGCGAACGCATGGCGCTGCGCGCCATGGCGATGACGGACTAGCGTGGCGCTGCTCGGCCGTATCATCGTCATTTTGTTTGCGCTGTGGCTTGCCACGATGGCGGCGGGCATCGTGTGGAGCATCGGGTTGCTCGGCGCGCAATGGCCGGCGCTGTCTGGAGACGTGCCCGACCGCGTCGTGTTTTGGGGCGCGGCTTTCATCGCCTCTGGCATCACCGCGAGCCTGCTGTTCCTGCCGATGCTGATCGCGGTGGTGCTGACCGAAGCTTTCGCGATACGCTCGCTGCTCATCCATGTGTTGGGCGCCGTCGCGCTGGTACTACTCGCCTATCAAGGTGCGGGCTTGGGCCGCAGCGGCGAGGAGTCGATCGACCGCGCGCCGCCGCCGATCTCGCGCGAACTCGAAATCGCCGCCGCGGCCGGTGCGGCGTTCGGCCTGATTTATTGGCTGATCGCTGGCCGCAAGGCCGGCCGCTGGCGCGGCGCCTGACTTCCCATCGTCGCTTTGCTCGGCTAGACCGCAGGCCCACCGAACCGGACAGCCATGAACCGCACCGGCCTGATTATCGCGCTGACCATCGCCGCCGTTACCGGCTTGGTGTTCGGGTTCTATCCCGAACTCGATCTGCGCATCTCGCGGTACTTCCATGAAGTTGTCGACGGCGCGAACAACACATTCGCCTGGCGCATCTATCCGCCGCTGATGATGGCGCGCGACATCGGCCTGTGGGTCAGCACAGCGATCATCGTACCGGTGCTAGCCGCGCTGGCATTCAAATTCTTGCTGCCAACGCGCAAGATGCTGGTGCCTGGCCGAGCCATCATTTTCCTTGCCGCGACCCTCGCGCTGGGACCGGGCCTGCTCGTCAATGTCGTGCTGAAGGATCAGTGGGGCCGCTCGCGACCCATCGATGTGAAGCAGCTCGGCGGCGCCGAAACCTTCGTGCCGTGGTGGGATCCGCGCGGCGAATGCCCGAACAACTGCTCGTTCGTCTCCGGCGACGTGTCCGGCGCGTTCTGGACTCTGGCACCGGCCGCACTGACGCCGTTACCATGGCGCGCGTTGGCCTATGGCGCGGCGCTGACGCTTGGCACCGTGATGGCCGCGTTTCGCGTGATGGCCGGCGGCCATTTCGTCAGCGATGTGGCGTTCGCCGGTGTCTTCACCTTCCTGGTCATCTGGCTGATGCACGGCTTGATTTATCGCTGGCCACGCACGCGGCTCACCGATGCCGCCGTCGAAGCGGCGATCAAGCGTATCGCCATGCCGGGTTATTTGGCGCTATGCTCTTTGTTCGGCCGCAAAAATCAAGCGGGAGGAAAAAAATGAAAAACCATCGCGCGCGACATTTCATTCAGGGTTTGATGCTGGCGGCGTTTGCCTTTGTGCAAGCGCCGTTTGCGCATGCGGCCTATCCGGAGCGCATCATCACGCTCATTGTTCCGTTCGCGCCAGGCGGGCCGACCGACATCATCGCGCGCATTCTGTCGGAGTCGCTGAGCCAGTCGCTCAAGCAATCCGTGATCGTCGACAACCGCCCGGGTGCTGCCGGCAATCTCGGCATGGGTGTGGCGGCGCGGGCCAAGCCCGATGGCTACACGCTGCTGCTGGCCTCGACTGCGATCGCGGTCAATTCGGCGCTGTTCGATAAGCTGCCTTACGATCCGCTCAAGGATTTCGCGCCGATCTCGGAGCTGGTAAATTCGCCCAACATCGTCGTGGTGCGCGCCGATTCCGGCATGAAGACAGTGGCCGATCTGGTCGCGCGCGCCAAGGCCGCGCCCGGCACCTTCAATTATTCGTCGCCCGGCGTCGGCACCAAGTCGCATCTCACCGGCGAGGAGCTCAAGCAGCGCGCCGGCATCGAGATGACGCACATCCCGTATCGCGGCGCCGGGCCTGCGGCTTTGGCCGCGCTGGAGGGCACCGTGCAGGTGGCGTCGGTGGCTCTGCCGGCTGCCGAGCCCCTGGTGCAGTCCCGACAACTGACGGGGCTGGCGGTGACCGGCTCCAAGCGCTGGTTCTCGTTGCCCAACGTGCCGACCATGATCGAGTCCGGCTATCCGGGTTTTGTGTCCGAGACATTCTCGGCGCTGTTTGCGCCTGCTGGCACGCCGCCCGAGATCATCGCTATGTTGGCCGAACACTGCCGCCAAGCCTTCGCCGCCGCTAAGGCGCGCCAGACCGCGCAGACGGCGGGCTTCGAGGTTATTGCCGGCACGCCGGAGCAGTTGGCCGCGCGTCTGGCCGCGGAAATTCCGGCGGTCAAGGCGCTGGTGGCGCGCGCCGGCATCAAGATTCAGTAGCGCCAAAAAAATCGCCGGGCGTTGAGGCCCGGCGAACTAAATTCTGAATCCCGGCTGCGCCGGGATGACGCGTTGCGTGTTAGCGTTGCGCGCTCTTTCCGACGCCGCCGAGCTTGTCGGCGAACAGCGCGATGGTCTTGGCGTAGACTTCCGCCTTATTCCATTGCTGGATCACCGAAAAATTCGGCTGGCCCGGACCCCAGCCCTGGCCGCGTTGCCAGCCGTGACTCTTGAGATAATTGGCGGTCGAAGCGATCACGTCCGCCTGATTGCGGACCAGATCGGCCTTGCCACGGCCGTCGATGCTGACGGCGTATTTCACGTAAGACGACGGCAGGAACTGGGTCTGGCCGATTTCGCCGGCCCAGTCGCCCTTCAGGTCGGCCGACGCCATGTCGCCGCGATCGATGATGCGGAGCGCGTCGAACAGTTCACCCTGGAATCTATCGGTGCGGCGGCAGTCATAGGCCAACGTCGCAACCGAGCGCACCACGGACATCTTGCCCTGGTTGACGCCATAGTCGGTCTCAAGACCCCAGATCGCGACGATGACCGCACCGGGAACGCCGTACTTCGCCTCGACCTTTTTGATCGTGTCGGCGTGCTGCTGCAGCATCCTGGCGCCCTTGACCATGCGATCCTTGCTGATCATGCGGCCGGAGAATTCCTCGAAGCTCTGCTTGAAGACCTTTTGGTTGCGGTCGGCGGCGAGCACCTTGTCGTCGACGGTCAGACCGTCGAGCGCGGCGAGTCCGGTCTGCTTGATGCCCTTGGCGGCGGCTTCCTTTTTGATGTCGGCGATGAAGCCGTTAAACCCGCCTTTGTGATTGCACTGCGCGGCAAAGGCCGGCGCGGCGGAGATAAGCACGGCGCCCGTAAGCGCTGCGGCGATTGCAGCGTTAATTTTTGACATCGATCTGCCCCACTGATGAAAACCCGTTTGCGAAGGAATATCGCAACGCCGGAAAGTGGAGTAGCGGCATCGGGGAGTGAGGTTAATTCGGAACGCGCACTTTGCGCCGTTTACCTTTGGCCCTATAGTCCGCGCGATTTTTGCAATTGCCATGGACTTTCAATGCCCAGCGCCGGCACCAAAGACGTCAAGAAAGTCGTGCTCGCTTACTCCGGCGGGCTCGATACCTCGATCATCCTGAAGTGGTTGCAAACCACCTATGGCTGCGAGGTTGTGACGTTCACAGCCGATCTGGGGCAGGGCGAGGAACTGGGTCCCGCGCGTGAAAAGGCGCTACGCGCCGGCATCAAGCCAGAAAATATCTTCATCGAGGATTTGCGCGAGGAATTCGTGCGCGACTTCGTGTTTCCGATGTTTCGCGCCAACACGGTTTACGAGGGCCAGTATCTGCTCGGCACGTCGATCGCCCGGCCGCTGATCGCCAAGAAGCAGATCGAGATCGCGCGCAAAGTCGGCGCCGATGCGGTCTGTCACGGCGCCACCGGCAAGGGCAACGACCAGGTCCGCTTCGAGCTCGGCTATTACGCGCTGGAGCCCGGCATCAAGATCATCGCGCCGTGGCGCGAATGGGAATTCAAGGGCCGCGAGGAACTGCTGAAGTTCGCGCGCGACCACCAGATCACCATCGCCAAGGACAAAGAAGGCGAGTCGCCGTTCTCGGTCGACGCCAATCTTCTGCACTCGTCGTCCGAAGGCAAAGTACTGGAAGACCCGGCCAAGGAAGCGCCTGCAATCGTCTATCAGCGCACCATCTCGCCCATGGAAGCGCCCGACAAGGCGACCGAAATCCGGATCGGCTTTGCAAAGGGCGATGCGGTGAGCATCGACGGGCAGACACTGTCGCCGGCGAGCCTGCTCGCCCGGCTCAACACGCTCGGCCGCGACAATGGCATCGGCCGACTCGATCTGGTCGAGAATCGTTTCGTCGGTATGAAGTCGCGTGGCGTCTACGAGACGCCCGGCGGCACGATTTTGCTCGCGGCGCATCGCGCCATCGAGTCGATTACGCTCGACCGCGGTGCTGGCCATCTCAAGGACGAACTGATGCCGCGTTATGCGGAGTTGATCTACAACGGTTTCTGGTTTGCACCCGAGCGCGAGATGCTCCAAGCCTTGATCGACAAGTCGCAGGACATGGTCGAAGGCGAAGTGCGGCTCAAGCTGTACAAGGGTAACGTCATCGTCACTGGCCGCGAAAGCCCGGCGTCGCTCTATTCCTCGACGCTGGTGACCTTCGAGGACGATAAGGGCGCCTACGACCAGAAGGACGCCGAAGGCTTCATCAAGCTCAACGCGCTGCGGCTGCGCACGCTCGGACAGCGGCGCAAGACGCTCAAGCGTGACTGAGGCGGCGCCAAGTGCGGCGATGATGCGGAGGCATGTGATGGCCGGCAGTGCAACCAGACTAATCTTCCTCGGCTTTATGGCCTTCGCAGTTGCTGCCTGTTCGGGCACAGGCAAGGAAGCTGATATCAATCCGAATATTGTGCCGACGAACTACAAACAGGAAATACTCGATTCATTGACGCGTCTGCTGGACGATCCGACCAACGTGCGCGAAGCCTTTATCTCCGAGCCGGCGCTGACGGTCGCGCCTGGCAGCAAAGAGCAGCGCTACACGGTCTGCGTCCGCTATAATCCGCGCGTCAGCCCCAATCAGTATGAGGGAAAGCAGGAGCGCATCGGCACTTTCTTCGGCGGTCGTCTCAACCAATTCGTCGAGGCCCGCGAGCGATGCACGAACGCGGCTTACAAGCCGTTCCCGGAACTGGAAAAGCTCTGCTTGGCGAAGAAGTGCGAGTAGCCGCGGCGCGTTCTCGCTAATAATTGCGCTCGCGCGCCGGCATCTCCGGCTCCGCATCGGCCTGCGTGATGCGCCGCTCGGGCATCAGCGGCAAATTCTTGCGCTTCTTTTCGGTGATTTCCTCGATCACCTTGCGCAGTTGCACGTACCGCGCCGGCGACGTCGGGTGGGTTGTCGCCACGCGAATGCTCTCAGGAGATTCCAGCGACAACGCGCGCCAGACATTTTCCGCTCCGGAAATGTCATAACCGGCGCGAGTCGCATAATAGGCGCCGATATAATCGGCCTCGCGTTCGAAGGCGACGCTGTACGCCATCAGTCCGGTCTCGTGCAGGCGTCGGGTGAATGCGCCGCCGGTGCCGATGCCGCCCAGCAAAAAGCCGCCATCGATCGCCGTGCCGCCGACGGCACCCAGCAGGCCGTTCCATCTCCTCTTATTGAGGTGACCCATGGTCACGTGCGCAAGTTCATGACCGACGATCACCGCGAGATCGGCTTCGGTCTTCGTCAGACGCAGCATGCCGGACTGGATGACGATCCTGGTGTCGCTGGCGAAAGCATTCGGCACGGGATTTATCTCGAAGGTGATCGGTACGGCGCAGCCGATCACCGGGTTCAGCACTGCCGTCTTGTGCTCGCCGTCGCGCAGGAAGGCGACCGTGAGCGGCCGCTCGCCATAGGTCTCGGCGAAGTCAGCCATCCATTTGCTCGTGC
>JANMSH010000421.1:0-9480 GCA_031389105.1 Hyphomicrobiales bacterium | reverse complement strand
CGGATTGCGCGGCCGTCTGTCCGGCCTATGCCAGCCGACTTACGTGCTCGACATTCCGAACGGCCACGGCAAATCGCCGATCGGCCCGAATTACCTCGATCAATCGGACACGATTGGAGACGGCGGCGAGCGCGTCGTGGTCGAGGATTTCAAAGGGAGGCGGCATCGATATCCGCCAGCCCCTGATGTTAGTGGCGGATCGCCATAATATCGATCAGCGTCGCAGCCACCGCGAGGCTGGCGAACCCAACGAACACCACCGCGACCACTGCATTGCCGACGAAATTAACGTCGCGCCGCAGCGCTGCCACTACCGTCTGTTTGTTCATCATGGCCTGTCGCTCCTCAAATGAAGCCTGTTGCAGGACGGCGCAGGTGTATCCCGCAACGACTCAATCAGCCAATAATTTCTACGTTAAATAACGCGTGCCATGCAGCACGCTGGCGCATGGCTGCCATGAGCGCCGCGGACCGCACATGTTCGTGAATGGCGCGCCCTAGGGGATTCGAACCCCTGTTACCGCCGTGAAAGGGCGGTGTCCTAGGCCTCTAGACGAAGGGCGCAGCGTGGGGAGGCGTATAAAGAGCTTCGCCGCCAGCGGCAACCCCGACTACCATTTGCCGGTATTCGGCATCGACTTCCACGGTTCCTGCGGCGGCTTGGCTTCGCCCTTTTGCAGCAGCTCGATCGAATGCTTGTCCGGCGAGCGTACGAAGGCCATCACGCCGTCGCGCGGCGGCCGGTTGATGGTCACGCCCGCCTTCATCAACTGATCGCAGGTGGCATAGATATCATCGACCTCGTAGGCGAGATGGCCGAAATAGCGCGCCTCGCCATAGTCTTCGGTGTCCCAGTTGAAGGTGAGTTCCACTTCCGGACCGGGCCGGCCGTTCTTCTTACTGGCCTCGACCAGTTGCTGGTCGTCGCTGCCTGCCAGGAACACCAGCGTGTAGCGGTTCTTTTCATCGACCCGGCGGCGGGTTTCCTTGAGGCCGAGCTTGTTGACGTAGAAATCGAGCGCGGCGTCGAGATTGCGCACGCGCAGCATGGTGTGCAGATATCGCATGGGGTGAAACCTCGTGAACGAAGGGGCGGGCGCCCAAACACGGATCAGTTTGGCGACCATACAGCAATGACAGCTTCCGATCTCGCGACGGCCATTTCCGATTTACGCAGCCTGATCAAGGATGCGGACCGCATTCTGCCATTCACCGGGGCTGGCATCTCCACCGAATGCGGCATTCCGGATTTTCGTTCGCCCGGCGGCCTGTGGACCAAAAATCGCCCGATCCCGTTCGACGACTTCATGGCTAACGGCGCGATGCGCGACGAGTCCTGGCGGCGGCGTTTCGTCATGGAGGAGAGTTTCGCCAGCGCCGAGCCAGGCAGAGGCCATCGCGCGCTGGCGACGCTCTACCATGCCGGCAAGGTTCAGGCCGTGGTGACCCAGAACATCGACAATCTCCATCAAATGTCGGGCGTCGCACCGCAAGATGTCATCGAATTGCACGGCAATACCACCTACGCGGCGTGCCTCGAATGTGCGCAGCGCTACGAAGTGTCTTGGGTGAAAGAGAAATTCGACGCCAATGGCGAGCACGCACCCGATTGTACCTGCGGCGGCTACATCAAGACCGCGACCGTGTCGTTCGGACAGGCTATGCCGGCCGACGCCATGCAGCGCGCCGAGCAATTGACCAAGAGCTGCGATCTGTTTCTCGCCGTCGGCTCGTCACTGGTGGTGTGGCCGGCGGCGGGCTTTCCGTTGATGGCGAAACGCAATGGCGCCGCGCTCGTGATCGTCAATCGCGAGCCGACCGAGTTCGACGAACTGGCGGATCTGGTGGTGCGGCACGACATCGGCGACGTGCTCGGGCCCTTCATCGGCAACTGATTCGCAAAGGTTTCCGCTGTGTACAGAGCTGTGTGCAAGCACATTTTGCTCTTTGCGGTTTAAACCTCGGTGTTATCTTCAAATCACAGATTCGTCGAAGCGCTCTCGAAGAGGCGCCAGCAAAGTGGCGGGTCATGGCGGCGGACGGGGTTGAATCGAAAATGCCAGGCACCACTCTCCGGCCAGGAACGGTCCGAGACCTCACCGACGATACCGCAACCGACCTCGTCGAATTGACCGGCGTCATCAAGTGGTTCGACGTCTCAAAGGGTTTCGGTTTCATCGTTCCCGACAACGGCATGCCGGACGTTCTGCTGCATGTCACCTGCCTGCGCCGCGACGGTTTCCAGACCGCCTATGAAGGTGCAAGGGTTGTCGTCGAAGTGTCTCAGCGCCAGAAGGGCTTGCAGGCGTTCCGCGTCGTGTCGATGGACGAATCGACCGCGTTGCACCCGGCGCAGATGCCGCCGCCGCGCACGCACGTCACCGTGACGCCGACCTCGGGCCTCGAACGCGCCCAGGTAAAGTGGTTCAACCGCTTGCGCGGCTTCGGTTTTCTGACGCGCGGCGAGGGCACCGAAGACATTTTCGTGCATATGGAAACTCTCCGCCGCTATGGCCTCGCCGAACTGCGGCCCGGTCAGACGGTGCTGGTGCGCTTTGGGCCTGGCCCCAAGGGCCTGATGGCGGCCGAAGTTCGCCCGGACGGCGGGCCGCTCGGTCTGGCGTCGCACTAAGCCCGCCGTCTCCCGCTTTTCCGGTTGCCGGTCAGCGTCGCGCCGCGTAAATCCTTTCGCATGCGCGCTTGGACCTTTGCCGCCTTTGTCTTTTTGAGTTTGCTCGTCACCGCGGTTCCGGTGCGGTCGGCCGAGCAGCAGACGCTGGAAATCGTCAGCAAAAGCGGCGTTCACCCGTTTGCCGTCGAACTGGTCGCAAACGACGCCGATCGCGCCAAAGGCTTGATGTACCGGAAGTCCTTGCCGGAAGGGCAGGGCATGCTGTTCGACTTCCAACGCGAACAGGACGTCTCGTTCTGGATGCAGAATACCTACATTCCGCTCGACATGATCTTTATCAAGGCCGATGGCCGCATCGCCAACATCGTCGAAAACACCGAGCCGATGTCGACCAAGATGATCCCGTCACGCGGTCCGGTGCGTGGGGTGCTGGAAGTCATCGCCGGTACCACCCGCAAACTCGGCATCGCCGCCGGCGACCGGGTCGCCCACCCGATCTTTAGCGGCCGTTGAGGCTGTTCCGAGGCTTGCTTGCTGGGCTGGGTCGAAGCGTGTACCAGACCCCACAAGCGTCGGAGCGTAGCGCAGTCTGGTAGCGCATCTGGTTTGGGACCAGAGGGTCGCAGGTTCAAATCCTGCCGCTCCGACCAATTTTTACGGGCGATGATGCGGCCCTGGCGTCGTTGCCAGCCTGCCGCATTGGTCCTATACCAGCGCCGCATCAGCCATACCGTGAGTCCTTTAATGACCGCGCGCATCTACAAGCCGTCCAAGACTGCCATGCAGTCCGGCTTTGCCAATACCAAGGAATGGGTGGTGGATTTCGACCCGGAAGAGCCGCGCCAAATCGAACCGTTGATGGGCTGGACCTCGTCGGGCGATATGCTCCAGCAGTTGCGCCTGCGCTTTGCCACCAAGGAAGAGGCGATCGCCTATTGCGAACGTCATGGCGTGGCCTACCAGCTCACGGAAGCCAAACCGCAGAACCGGCGTATCGCTTCTTATGCAGACAATTTTTCCTTCAAGCGCCGCGACGCCTGGACCCACTAGACAATTTTAGCGGAGGAAGCGGGGCTAGCTGGCCGCGGCGGCGGGCAGATCGCGGCCTTGCGTCGCCGCGCGCTGGCGCAACAGCGAAATGAACCGTTCTTCCGGCATCGGCAGGCCCAACAGGAAGCCCTGGCCGTAGTCACAGCCCATGCTCACCATGGCGACCGCATCCGCGGCATTTTCGATGCCCATCGCGACCGCGGTGCGGCCGAAATGATGCGCGAGATCGATCACCGACTTGCAGAGCGGTGCGTTGACCTTGTCGGTGCCACAGTTCGCGACAAAAGCGCGATCGAGCTTGAGCTCGGCGAACGGGAATTCGGCAAGGCGTGACAGCGCCGAGTAGCCGCGGCCGCAATCGTCGATCGCGATCCGCACGTTGACTTGCTCGAATCGTTTGGCCAGGTCGGTGGCCAGTGGAAGGTCGGCAACAATCTGCTCCTCGGGGACGTCGACGATCAGGCCCGGCCATTTTTCGCCGTCGCGATGATGCGCTTTGACGATGTCCTCGATCGGCAGCTTGACGAGGGCAGCCATCGGGATGTTGACGGTGAGCCGCAAGTTGAGGCCGAGTTTGGAAAAATTGAGCCCGGCCCGAAGCGCGCTGTCGAGCGCAAGCTCCGACAATTTAACGACGGCCGCTTCCGACGCGTCCGGCATGAAGGCCGATGGCATCACGATGCCGTTTTGCGGGTGGCGCGCACGGGCATAGCCTTCCGCACCGGCGAGCTGCTTCTTGCGCAGCGCGATTTTGGGCTGGAACCAGAATTCGATCCATTTCTTGTCGAGCGCCTCGTCGAGGCTGAGGCGGTCGCCGGCAGCGATCGGCATGCCGATCTTGAGCTCTTCCAGGATCTTGACGATGGCGTCGGTCTCGAACGGCTTCTTGAGCACCGGCAGCATGTTGAGCAAGTGCTGCACGCCGGCGTTTTTGACGTGTTCGAGCACCGCCGCGCCGCGATTGCTCATCAGTTGCACGGAGCCGCGCAGGCCGCGCTTGCTGAGCGCTATCATCGACTCGATGGCATCGGAAGAATCAAGCGCGATGTTGTGGAAGACGAGATCGGGGACGCGGCGCTCCAGCGCGCGGCGCAGCGCGGCGCCGTCCGGGAATTCCATGGTATCGATGCCGGAGCCGTGCAGCACAAGCGACAGAAAGTGCCGGATGCTGGCTTCTTCGTCTACCACGTAGCAGAGCGGAGCGGCGCCCGTCGCGAGCGGTGGAGCTTCGACGACGGTGTCGGTCTTGGGCAGCGAGGCGGCGGCCGTGTCGGTCATGGATTCCAAACGGGCATGGTCGGTGCAAGGGTACCCAGCCTATTGGTGTTCCAAACTCGTTAATTATGAGTTCTCACAACCGCGAATGGGTCCGCGCTTGGCGGGTTAATTGTTTATAATTGCTGATGAATTAGTCACGCAGCCGTGCCACGAGGCGGCGGGGATTATTCATTGGTAAATGGCAATTCTGAAAAGACTGGCGACCCCGGCTGGATTCGAACCAGCGGCCCCCGGCTTAGAAGGCCGGTGCTCTATCCAGCTGAGCTACGGGGTCGTCCGTCCCTTCGTTTACCCGCCTTGTGCCTTGTTTGAAAGGCGCGCCGGGGATTGCGCACCGAAAGCCGCTACCTCGCCAGCGGCCTACTAGGTCTCAATTTATGAGTTAAATAAAGTGCTTGGCGGTACTTCTTCGCGCGGTTCAACTAAATTATCAGGATGGCGCAACGGGACTTTTGTCTATGCTGATACTGGCCTGAGAATACAGTCGCCTCCGGGATTTTAAACGTCCGCAAAAAAATATCCGCCATGTCCTCGACACCATCGGGAACTCCAATGTGCGTCGTCTGCTTCGGGAGGTTTCACACCATGCTCACGCTCGCCCGCGCCGGGCTTCGCGTCGTCTTTGCCGCCGCGCTGCTTTGCTGTGCCCCGCTCGCCGTCTCGTCCGCCTCCTTGGCGGCCGACAAAGCCTTCGAGCGCAAGGAGCTTGGCGAAGCGGCGATCAAGCTCGAGGCGCAGATCAAGAGCGACGCTGGCACAGTCACGAAGCAAGCCGCGGTGCTGCGCCGCGAAGCCGATGCCGCCTTCCAGAAGAACGATCTTCGCGCCGGCATGACGGTGCTCACCCAGGCGGTTGCGGTTGCTCCCGAAGACGCCGCGACCTGGCTGCGGCTGGCGCGCACGGTGCTGCAAATCCGGCCGCGCGACGACAAAGAGCGCGCGCTGCTGCTCGATCGCGCCACCACCGCCGCTTACATCGCCTACCAGCGCGCCGCCGACCGCAACCTCGAAGGCGACAGTCTCGCCGTGCTCGGCCGCGCCTTCAGCGACCGCCGCCAATGGCGCTCGGCGCTCGATGCCCTGCGGCTGTCGCTCGATATGCGCGAAACCGCCGAGTTGCGCGGCCAATATGAGCGGCTGCGCGTCGATCACGGCTTCCGTTATCTCGATTACTCGGTCGATTCCGACGCCATTTCGCCGCGCGCCTGTTTCCAGTTTTCGGAAAATCTGCCGGGCCGCCGCACCGACTTCTCGCCTTACGTTGCCGTCGCCGGCATGGACAAGCCGGCGATCTCGGCCAACGACAAACAGCTCTGCGTCGAGGGCCTCAAGCACGGCGAACGCTACACTGTGACGCTGCGCGCCGGTCTGCCATCGACCGTGCGCGAGACGCTGGCGAAATCGGCCGACCTCACCATCTTTGTGCGCGACCGCAAGCCGTTCGCGCGTTTTTCCGGCAAGGCCTATGTGCTGCCCAAGACCGGCCAGCGCGGCATTCCGGTGCTTAGCGTCAACACGGCCGCGCTCGATATGGCGGTGTACCGCGTCGGCGACCGCAATCTGATCGAGACCGTGCTCGGCTACGATTTCCAGCGCAATCTCAGCAAGAATGACGCCGAGCGTATCGGCAGCGAACGCGGCGCCAAGGTGTGGAGCGGCGAACTCGCCGTCGAGCAAAAGCTCAACACCGAAGTCACCACCGCGTTTCCGATTGGCGACGCGCTGAAAGATATCGGCCCCGGCGTCTATGCCATCACCGCGGCGCCGAAGGGTGTCGTGACCGACGATTACGTCCAACGCGCCACCCAGTGGTTCATCGTCTCGGACCTCGGCCTGACCGCCTATAGCGGCCAGGACGGCATCGACGTCTTTATTCATTCGCTGGCCAGCGCCGAACCGGGTGCCGGCGCGAGCGTTCGCCTGATGGCGCGCAACAATGAAGTGCTGGCGACCAAACCGACCGACAAAAATGGCTTTGTGCATTTCGACGCCGGTCTGGCGCGCGGCGAGGGCGGGCTCGCGCCGGCCGCGGTGGTCGTCACCGACAAGGCCGACTACGCGTTTCTCAGCCTGAAATCACCAGCCTTCGATCTGTCGGATCGCGGTGTCGCCGGACGGCAGGTGCCCGCCGGTCTCGATGCCTTCGTCTATACCGAGCGTGGCGTCTATCGCTCCGGCGAATCCGTTGCCGTAACCGCGCTGCTGCGCGATGTGCGCGGGCTGGCAGCGCCTTCTGTGCTGCTGACGCTGGTGGTCGAGCGCCCCGATGGCGTCGAATATCGCCGCGTGCCGGTGGCCGATCAGGGCCTCGGCGGCCGCAGCCTCGTCGTGCCGATCGTGTCGTCGGCCTCGACCGGGACATGGCGCGTGCGCGCCTATACCGATCCGAAACGTCCGCCGGTCGGCGAAACCACCTTCATGGTCGAGGACTATGTCGCCGACCGCGTCGAATTCGACCTCAAGTCGGCCGCGACCGCGATGCCGCGCAATAACGCGGCCCAGATAAGCGTCGACGGAAAATTCCTCTACGGGGCGCCGGCCTCCAATCTCGAACTGTCCGGCACGGTGACTATTTCCGCCGCCAAGAGCCGGCCGGGCTTTGCCGGCTATTCGTTCGGCCCGTTCGACGACGAGGTGAACACGGTTCGCCAGACGCTGGAGGATATCCCCAACACCGACGCGGCCGGCAAAGCGAGCTTCCCGGTCAAGCTCGACAAGATTCCGCAAACCGCGCGTCCGCTCGAAGCGCAAATCAATGTCAGCATGGCGGAATCCGGCGGCCGTGCGGTCGAGCGCAACGTCACGCTGCCGATCGCCGCCGATGCGCCGATGATCGGCGTCAAGCCGGCCTTCGCCGGCCGCTCGCTCGATGACGGCGCCAATGCCGATTTCGACGTCGTGATGGCCGCGCCCGACGGCAAGACCATGGCCAAGACCGGCTTGCGCTATGAACTGCTCAAGGTCGAGACGCGCTACCAATGGTATCGCCAGAACGGGCAGTGGGAATTCGAGCCGGTCAAGCGCACCGAACGCGTCGCCAACGGCACGCTCGATCTCGCCGCCGACAAACCCGGGCGGCTGTCGCTGCCGGTGAAGTGGGGCCGCTATCGCCTCGAAGTGTCCGAGCCGAACGCCACCATCACGTCGCTGAGCTTCGATGCCGGTTTCTATGCCGAGTCGAGCGCCGATACGCCCGATCTGTTGGAGATAGCGCTCGACAAGACCGACACCAAGTCCGGCGACACGATGAATGTCGCGGTGACGGCGGCGACCGCCGGCCGTCTCACCGTCAATGTGTTCACCGACCGTTTGGTCGCCAGCCAGCAGCAGGACGTCAAAGCAGGTAGCTCGCAGGTCAAGATGACCGTCGGCAAGGATTGGGGCACCGGCGCCTACATCGTTGCGACGTTGCGCCGTCCGCTCGATGCGCCGGCGCAGCGCATGCCGGGCCGCGCTATCGGCGTGCAGTGGTTCTCGATTGACCGCACCGCGCGCTCGTTCGCGCTCGACATGCAACTGCCGGCGACGTTGCGGCCGAACTCGACGCTGACCGTGCCGGTCAAGCTCGCAGGGCTCGCGGCGGGTGAAGACGCGCGCGTGGTGGTCGCCGCCGTCGATGTCGGCATTCTCAATCTCACCAACTACAAGCCGCCTGCGCCAGACGATTATTATCTCGGTCAGCGCCGCCTCACGGCGGAAGTGCGCGATCTCTACGGGCAACTGATCGACGGCATGCAGGGCGCGCGCGGCGCGATCCGCTCCGGAGGCGACGCCGGAGCAGGGGAGTTGTCGGGTTCGCCGCCGACACAGGCCCCGCTTGCGCTTTATTCCGGCATCGTCACGGTCGGCGCCGACGGCGTTGCCAATGTGGCGTTCGATATCCCGGCTTTTGCTGGCACCGTGCGCGTGATGGCGGTGGCCTGGAGCAAGGACAAAGTCGGCAAGGCGTCCGGCGACGTCGTGGTGCGCGATACCGTCGTGCTCACTGCGACGCTGCCGCGTTTCCTTCGTACTGGCGACCGCGGCGCCGTGCAGCTTGAGCTCGACAATGTCGAGGGCGTGGCGGGCGACTATAATTTCGCCGTCACTGCCGAAGGCTCGGTGAAGAACGAAGCTGGTGCGCCGCAAATGTTGAAGCTTGCCGCCAAGCAACGCGACAAGCTGTCGGTGCCGGTGTCCGCGTCAGGCTCGGGCGGAAGTACGATCCGCGTGATCGTCACCGGACCGAACGGCTTCACGATGGAGCGCGCTTATGCGCTCGACGTGCGTCCGGCGACGCAATTGCTCACGCGCCGGACGGTGCGTGCGCTGGCCAAAGGCGAGACGCTGACATTGTCGAACGACATGTTCGCCGATTTCGTGCCGGGCACCGGCCGTGCGGGCCTGTCGATCTCAGTCTCGACCTCGCTCGATGCCGCAACCTTGCTCAATGCGCTCGACCGCTATCCGTTCGGCTGCTCCGAGCAGATCACCAGCCGCGCGGTGGCGATGCTCTACGTCAACGAACTGGCCACGCAGGC
>JANMSH010000418.1:0-28197 GCA_031389105.1 Hyphomicrobiales bacterium | reverse complement strand
GGTACTGGTTGCGGTTGGGACCAAAGACCCGGTGGCGGGCTCCGCACAGGCGCTGGCAGCCCTGATCCCGGGTGCCCAGGCGCTCGACATTCCGGACCGCGACCACATGCTGGCGGTGGGCGATAAAGCCTATAAAACCGGCGTTCTGGAGTTCCTGGGTAATCGTCCCTGAGCCTTAAGTGAGGCCCGCTACGGACCCCTGCAAATCTGTGATAAAACACCTAGCTGTGGGGTCCGAGAGGGCTGGAGATCGACCGATGGCGCAATATCAGACGAAGGCCACCAAGGGCCTGGATAAGGTTGATCCGGGCTGGGCCCGCATTCGCGACGAGGCCGAACAGGTCACGCGCCGCGAGCCCGAGCTCGCGACCTTCATCTTCGAGAACATCCTCAACCACGACACGCTCGAGGCTGCCGTCATTCACCGCGTCAGCGAGCGGCTCGGCAACTCGGACGTCTCCGGCGATCTGATCCGCCAGGCGTTTCACGAAGCGCTCGAAGACCAGCCGGCGATGGGGGAGGCCTTCCGCGCCGACATCGTCGCCACGCACGACCGCGATCCGGCGACCAAACGGTTTCTGGAACCGGTGCTGTACTACAAAGGTTTTCACGCCATTCAGACCCACCGTCTCGCGCATTGGCTGCACGGCAAGGGCCGCAAGGATTTCGCGCTCTATCTGCAAAGCCGCTCGTCGGCGGTGTTCCAGTGCGACATCAATCCGGCTGCGAAAATTGGCCGTGGCATTTTCCTCGATCACGCCACCGGGTTTGTCGTCGGCGAAACCGCGGTGATCGAAGACGACGTTTCGATCCTGCATGACGTGACGCTCGGCGGCACCGGCAAGGAGCACGAAGACCGTCATCCGAAAATCCGCCGCGGCGTCATGATCGGCGCTGGCGCGAAAATTCTTGGCAATATCGAGGTCGGTCATTGCGCGCGCATTGCCGCGGGCTCGGTCGTGATCAAGGCGGTGCCGAACAACGTCACCGTCGCCGGCGTTCCGGCCAAGGTGGTCGGCGAGGCCGGTTGCCCCGAGCCGTCGCGCAACATGGATCAGATGCTCTACGGCATCATGCTCGACGGTTGATTTGTCGCATGATCCCGAAAGTGGGAACCGGTTTTCGGATAAGATCATGCGTCGGCAAAATGTGACGCGCGGGTTGCGCTCCGCGGTCCAATCGGGCAACTAGCGCACACAATTCGACAGAGGAGCGGCCCGTGGACGTGCACGAAGTCAGAAAGCTCGACGCTTATCTCAAGAAGCTGTTCGGCAATCCGCAGGTTCGCGTGGTGCCGAAGACCTATGATACGGCCAATGTTTTCGTCGGCGAAGACGAGGTCGGCGAACTCAATCTCGATGACGAGGATGGCGACCGGTCGTTCAATTTCCGCATGGTCATTCAGGTTGGCAGCGATCCGTCCATTCAGCCGATCCCGACGCTCAACGCTTATCTGAGGCGCAAGTTCGACAACGAAAAAATCCGCGTCGTGACGCGGCCGAAGAAAACCGATTCATTCGAGGCCTATATCGGCGAGGAGTTTCTCGGCGTGCTGTTCTTCGAGAATGAGAAGGGCCGCAAATCGTACATCTTCGAACTGCCGATCCTTGACGTCGATCTGGCCGAAGAAGGCGTTCAGCTTTAACGCTCTCAGTTTGGATGTAGCCGCGTCATCAGACGGTCGATGCCGCCGGAGACGCTCCGCCAATCGCTCAGCCAGTCGCGCGGAAAGCGGACGGTGATGTCGGTATTGCCGATGCGCCGCTCCAACAAGCAACTGCCGGAATTGGTGACGCCCTTGCGTGCGCAACGCGCCAGGAAATGGTCAGGCGCGGCCGACTCGAACACCAGTTCCTCGCCGCGATAGGGCGTGTCGTTACGAAAACCGCGCACCGTCAGGCCCTCAGGTCCGGCAACCGGCTCGGCCACCAGATAGCGCGGATAAATCGTCTGCACGCGCTCGAGCAGCGGCAGCGTGCCGTCGGTGGCCTGGATGGTGACGAACAACCGCTCATTGGGATCTACCGGGGAGCCTACGGTCGGCTTCTGCGCCGGATCGGGCGGTACCAGCGACGGCCACAGATACGCGAGATCGACGCGGTCTTGCGTGCCCGGCTTGCGCTGGATCGCCTGGCGGATCGCTGCCGGCTCGATGTTGAAGAACGTGCCCGCGACGATGATCGGCAATGACGGTGCGTCGAGGCTGACCGGCGCCTCCGGCCAGCGCGGCCACAGCACATAAGCCACGTAGAGCGCGGCGGTGACCGCCACGGCGGCAAACAGCACGACCGGCCCGGTAACAGGGCTATGCCCGGTGCGGCGTTTGGCGGGGCGTTTATGCTGTTGTGTGATGGTGGCCATCGGCGTCCATGGGCTTGCGCATGATCTGGTCCGAAAACCGGTGCCCACTTTTCGGGATCATGCGCCAACGAATCAAACGTCAGTATGCCACGGCTTGCGGCATGCCTTTGACACGGCGCTTTTCGCCGTTAACCCTTTGTTAAGGATCTGCTGGCGGGAACGCGCGTTCCCGGTAAAAAGTTGGCCTCCCGTATTGCGTTCGAGGCGGTAATGGCTCCGGCAGCGTTGCAGAATTTGTTGTCACTCGCGCTCGGCTTTGCCGTCGCCGGTCTGTTCACCTCGGCCTATCAGCTTGCCACCAGCCGCCTGCCGAGCTTTGGCATGCTCTCGACCGGACCGAGCCCGAAGGCATTCGCCGCGGTGCCGTTGTTGATCGTGGCCGCGCCGTTTTTGATCATGCGCAACACGCTGCTCGGCCGCCGGCAAGAAGGCCGCCGTTTTGAATTCGTGTTCCTCGCCACCGTGATCGCCGGCTTCTGGAGCCTGATGTCCGGAATGGTGATGGTGATGACCTTGCAGGTCGCCAGCCGGTTGTTCGCCTAACTGCTTCCAATTTTTTGCCGTCGTGCGATGGTCGCCCGTTACTCATTGAGCGGGGGCGGCAATGCCGATCTATGAACTCGACGGACAGGCGCCGGAATTTCCGGGTGCGGACGAATACTGGGTCGCCGAGACCGCGGTGCTGATCGGCCGCGTGCGCCTGAAGAAAGAAGCCAGCGTCTGGTTCGGCGCGGTGCTGCGCGGCGACAACGAGTGGATCGAACTCGGCGAACGCTCGCAGATTCAGGACAACGCCACGCTGCACACCGATCCGAGTTTCCCGATGGTGATCGGCAGCAATTGTGTGATCGGCCACAACGTCATCCTGCACGGCTGCACGATCGGCGATAACTCGCTGGTCGGCATGGGCGCGATCATGCTCAACGGTTCGAAGATCGGGACAAATTGCCTGGTCGGCGCCGGCGCGGTCATCACCGAAGGCAAGACGTTTTCCGACAATTCGCTGATCGTGGGTGCGCCGGCGCGCGTCATACGTACGCTCGATGACAAGCTTGCGGCCATGATCCGCGGCGGCGCGGAAGTTTATGTGAAGCGCTGGAAGCAATATTCGAAAGCTTTGAAGCGCGTCGGCTAACGACGATTGCGTGACATTGAACTTGGAATTGCCGCGCCCCTAAACAGGGTGCGGCCGATCCTTGGGGGAGGATCGGCCGCTCGCGAACCCGGTCTGGGGACGGGGAGGGGTGGGGACGTGACCGGGAGCGCGAATTGGTGTCAGTGAATCTTTCTTAGCGAGATGAAACGGTGGCGGGTGCCGAGCGGGGATCGCCGAGCGCGACCCACAAGTTCTGATCAGATTGCGACTGGCGCTTCACGAAGCGGTAGCCGGTTTTGTTCCACGGCAGGACTTGCGTTTCCTGGTTATCGAGAATGAACTCACCGCGATTGGTCTTGACCGTGAGTACCGCATGGCCGTCGCCGCGCTTGTCGCGCACCACGGTGATCAGCAGCGCCTCGCGCGGCCAGCCGGCCTGCATCAGCATGCGCCGCTTGAGCAGCACATAGTCCTCGCAGTCGCCCTTGCCGTCGTCCGGGTAATTCCAGCGTTCGACCACACCCCAATGCTCCAGGTCGGTGATCGGCTGTATGTTGTCGTTGGCCCAGGAATTGACCTTGACCAGATCGTCCCAGGCTTTGGCCGACAGCACGACATCGCGCGGCGCCGTCGGCTTGGTGGCGCAATCGGATTTGTAGTCGATGCAGAACTCGACCCAACCGATCGGCGCCCGCGTCGGCTCGCCTACAGCCACGTAAGCCGGCGGTGCATTCGACGGGCCTAAAGCGCCGGTCCGTTCGGTGGAAGCCGCAGAACCGGTGCCGGCGGCGAGAGCCGCAGTAACCGCGAAGATGATGGCAGTCGTCGTCCCCAGTAGTTCTTTGAAAAGCCGTCCCATTTGCAGTCCCCTGTTGTTGGGACCACAATTCGCATAAAGTTTTTGCCCGGCGGATAAGTCTAGTCAGTACATTTAAGACGAACTAGGCTAAATTGTGAGACGAATACTATATAATTTGAAGTCTAATTCGATTAGAATCTTACAAATCGGTATTTATATAAAATTTTATACATTAATCGACTTGTGCTGCATCGACAGGCTTCGCGGGCGCTTTCGCGCTCGGCGTTTACTCTGATGGGGTTTGGAAGTTCGGTGCGGTGCTACCGAAAAGGCAGCGCTGCCGGCGCCGCGAATGCGCGCAAATTTACGCGTCCGGTTTACCGTGCGCTGACGCTATTCGCCGGTGACGTTATCTTCGATGGAATCGGGGTGCTGCAATCGGGTGAATTCGATTGCGAAGCCGTCCTCGATATGGCGGACAACGCGGCCGGTGGTCTTGCCGATGGTAACGGCGGACCCGACCGCCGGGCGCAGATCGGGACTAATCGAGATAGCGGCGCCCGAAGCCGACACGTCGATTACACGGACGGTGATGTTGGTGCCGTTCGGCAGGATCAGGCGGCCCATCTGATTGCGCGGCGTGAAGCGGCCGTGGCGGCGGTCTTCCGGCAGATTCAGGATCTGGCGGTTGGCGAGCCAGGTGAGCTGGGCGGCGAGCTTGTCGCGCTTGCGCGAGGTCGCCGAAATCGTCATGGCAAAGCCATTGGGCAGAATACGCGCGATCTTGCCTTCAAGCCGGCCGAGATGGTCAACGTAAGCGATCACGCGTTCGCCGGGCTGGCCCAGAACTGGTGCCACAACGGCCATGCCGCCGGGCGACATGTCGATCACCTGACACGGATATTCGCGCCGGTCGGCCAGCATATAGCGGCCGAGCAGGTTGACCTTGACGCGCTGATGCCGTCGGCGCTCTTCGGCGCGCGACACGATTCTCGGTTTGTTGGATGGCATTGCCATGGCGATTGGCATTTTGGGACGCGTTCTCCCGGAGCTAATAACCCTAGGTACCTATCGTTAATGGTCCGTTAGCCTGTGCGTTTGCCTGATGGCGTCTCGCGGCCGCCGCTATAGACGACAAATCCATGACGCAGGCGTACATCTTCGGTGACCGCTGGCGGTTCGCTCGATGGCGCGAAGCGTGGCGAGTCGATTGTCTCAAGCCCCGATCCGATGTGGCGCAACGTGCCAAGAGCGAGGTCGACGACCGGCTTTTCCCCCAGCCAGTAGAGCGGCGCCAGCGGCGCCAGGATACCGAGCGCACGCACGCGGGCATGACCAATATGGGCCAGCGGCAGCACCATCAATTCCAGTTCGACGTGCGCGCCGTCGGCGGCGCGGCCCGTGACGCCGGCCACCGAGCCACTGCTCTCGTTGTTGACGGCCGCCAACAGATCGTCGATCCGGGCGCGGCTCTCTTCGTTCCAGAGCGCGGTAAATTCTTCGCCCTTAAGCTCGCGGCAGAACAATGCACAGACGCGGGTGCCGGCAAGACGAAACCGCAGTTGATTGACGAAATCCGCCGCCAGCATGAACGTGTCGCCCAAGGCATGGCGGATCGCGGCCGGATCGATGTCGCCGCGCTCCGGCGCCGGACGATTTCCCCGCTTTTCATTCCAATAGTCGAACAGCGCTCGTGTCGATGAATGCTTCATGGCCGCCACCTGTTCCGTCGCGAGACGGTGCCGGCGTCTGGTTGTCCCCGGTCGGGACAACCGCGCCGGCTTTTCGCCGCGACGTGCCAGACGGAGCAGGCGGCGTGCCGTGGGACTTGGGCCGTCCCGACGAGCGCTTGTTAGTGTTAAGACCGGGGCGGGTGCGGCTTGCGGCGGCGCGGGCAAGCGGCTAACTGGGCGTATCACCGGAAATTCCACGTGAAGCGCGAACCGTTGTTCAACATACCTTCGGTGATCCTCGCCGTGCTGGCCGTGCTGGCGGTCGTTCATGTCGTTCGCACATACGTGCTGAGCGACGATCAGAACATCGAGTTCCTGCTCACATTCGCGTTCATTCCGGTGCGTTACGACACGTCGTTCGTGCTCAGCAGCGCGTTGCCTGGCGGCTTCGGCGCCGAAGTCTGGACCTTTGTCACCTATTCGCTGATTCATGCCGACTGGACGCATTTCGGCGTCAATGCGGTGTGGCTGCTGCCGTTTGGCAGCGCGTTGGCGAGGCGTTTCGGTACGCTACGGTTTCTGGCGTTTTTTGCGGTTACGGCCGCGGCCGGCGCCGGCTTGCATCTTGCGACCCATGCCGGCGAGCAATTTCCGATGATCGGCGCCTCGGCCTCGATTTCCGGAGCCATGGCGGCGGCGATGCGCTTTGCGTTCCAACACGGTGGACCGCTCGGCATGTTGCGTAGCGACGATGAGCAAGCCTATCGCGTGCCGGCGCTGTCGCTGACCGGCGTCTGGAGCGACGCGCGCGTTTTGATTTTCGTGGCGGTCTGGTTCGGCATCAACATCCTGTTCGGTCTGGGATCTTTGCCGATTACCGGCAGCGATCAGCCGGTCGCCTGGCAGGCGCATATCGGCGGCTTTCTCGCCGGATTGTTGTTGTTTTCCTGGTTCGACCCGCCGGCGGCACCAATTCCAGATGACGAGCTTGGTGCAACGCGGCATTAGCCACTTGTGCGCCGGACAACTCCCATGTCGCGATTGTGCTTGACGGAACCCTAGCGCCGGCAGGATCGTTGAGCATGGCCCGAACTCGCGGGTCTTCCCCGCAGCCGGGCGCGTGTTTCGCGTTTCGCATGATCTTGTCCGAAAGACACTTTCGGAGTCATGCGCCAGGGAGGCTGCCTTGAATGTAAAAGCAATCTTGGCCGCTAAAGGCGGCGAAATCGTTTGCATCGAGCCGACGGCGGATCTAGCGGCGGCAACGCAATTGCTCAGCGCAAACCGGATCGGCGCGGTTTTGATCCGCGGTGCCGGCGGGCATATCGCCGGCATTTTGTCGGAGCGCGACATCGTGCGCGCCTTGTCGGAACACGGCGTGGCTGCACTGGCGTTACCGGTCGGGCAGGTGATGACGCGCAACGTCACGACCTGCACCGAAGACGACAACATAGCCACCATCATGGAACAGATGACGGCGGGAAAATTCCGTCACATGCCGGTGGTCAGCAAAGGAAAGCTGGTCGGACTGATTTCAATCGGCGACGTTGTCAAGCAGCGGGTCGAGGAAATCGAAGGCGAGTCCGATGCGCTGCGCGATTACATTCGCACCGCTTGAATTTTACGAACTGACGCTGCCGTTGACGCCGTAGGGCTGCGACAGCGCGGTGATCGCTTCGGTGATCGACTCGATGGATTTTTCCGTCGCTTCGGCGCCGATGGCGATCGCTTCCGCGGCGCGATGGAAATCGAACATGCCGATCTTGCCGAGCTTTGGGCTGATCAGCACGTCGGCCGGATCGCCGGCCATGCGCGCGCGCGTGATGCGGTCCTGCATGACGTTGAACGCTTCCATCATGACGGTCGGAATGCCCGGGCTGCCTTGACGGCCTAGGAATTGGCGGCGCAACGAGCGTTCGGCGCCGAACATGCCGAGAATGCCGTTCGACTTTGTGGGTTCATCCGGTTCGTCGCTTTCGTCGGGGCCGTGACTGGCGATGAGGGTGCCGCGGCCGAACAAATCCGAATTCAAGTTGACCGCGATGACCAGGCGTGCGTCGAGCGCGCGGGCGGCCGACACCGGCACCGGATTGACCAGCGCGCCGTCGACCAGCCAGCGGCCGCCGATCCTCACCGGCGGGAAGATACCGGGCAACGCGTAAGACGCGCGCAAGGCGTCCGCCAGCCGTCCGCGCGTCAGCCAGATTTCATGACCGGTGTTGAATTCGGTGGCGATCGCGGCAAAGCGGATCGTCAAATCGTCGATGCGCTTGTCGGTGAGGCTTTGCTCCAGCGCACTGGCGAGATGGACGCCGCGAATGAGACCGGAGCCAGATAGATTGATGTCGAGATAGCTGAGAATATTGCGCACGGTCAGCTTGCGCGACCAGTCTTCCAGGCTTTCGAGCTGCTGGGCCGCGTAGCAGCCGCCGACCACGGCGCCGATCGACGTGCCGACGATGACGTCGGGCACGATGCCGTGTTTCACCAGCGTCTGCATTACCCCGATATGGGCAAAGCCGCGCGCGGCGCCGCCGCCAAGCGCAAGCCCGATACTCGGACGGGTCGGAGCGGCGGGTTCGGCGTGCGGCGTGGCTTCGGCGGCGCGGTCGCCTCCGCTGCGCATGCGTGAAAAAAGACCCTCGAATACCAATGCGGTTCTCCCCCTGTCCCGATTTTCGAACCGGGCCAGCCTCTCGCCAACAATTTCAGGCCAACATGGTGAAAGCTGGTTGACGGAGTCGTGTGACGGAAACGTGACAGGGAGCTTGCGCCCGCCTGATTACATTATGGTTAAACGCAGCGGATTGCTCGATTGCGTTGTGGCGCTCATTCGGTCGGGCGGGTCATCGAGAACACGCTATCGACCACGGCATATTGGTCATAGCCGCAGCGGGCGATCGGCTTCATCGCGGCGGTATCGAGCAGGCCGTCGACGATGAAACGGTCGTCGATATGGACCCCGACCACCTGGCCGAATACCACATGGCAGTCGACTGGCGTGCCATCGGCCGTTTCCACGGCGACAATCTTGACCAACTTGCATTCGAGTGCGCAAGGCGAGGCGGCGACCCGGGGCGGCTTCACCAGCCGCGATGGCGCTGGCACGAGCCCCGCGAGTTTCATCTCATTGACGCCGCGCGGCACTGGCGCCGCGGTGGCGTTCATCGCATCGCGCAAATCCCAGGTGGCGAGGTTGCAGACGAATTCTCGCGTCTGCTCGATGAAGCTCACCGAGTCCTTAAAGCCTTCGCTGCCGAACATCACCAGATGGGCACGGCTGTTGACGCCGTTGAAAAATGAATAGGGCGCCAGATTGACTTCGCCGTTCGCGCTGATCGACGTGATCCAGCCGATTGGCCGCGGTGCTACGATCGCCTTGAACGGATCGTACGGCAGCAGCGCACGGTCGCGTTTGTCGGGTTCGTAAAACAAGTTAGGCCCCGAAATTGGTAACAATGGTTTCGAGCTTCGGCCGGTCGCGATCTTCCGGCGGCTTCGTGGGCCGGCCGATGTGGACGAAGCCGGCGATGCGCTCATTGGGGCTAAGGCCTAGCCCGTCGAGCACGCGGCGGTCATAGGAATACCATTCGGTGATCCAACTCGCGGCGAAGCCCATGGCATGCGCGGCGAACACCAGACTCATGGCGGAAGCGCCGGCCGACAATTCCTGTTCCCACTCCGGAATCTTGGCATGGGGTCCGGCGCGGCTGACGATCGCGATCACCAGCGGCGCGCGCGCCAGACGATTGCGCTCGAAGTCGATCTGCTCGGATGTGGCGTCGGCGCGGTTGGCGCGGAACGCGTCGGCGATGATGTGGCCTGCGGCAAGCCGCGCGTCGCCGGTAAACACGATAAAGCGCCACGGCGTCAGCTTGCCGTGATCCGGCACCCGCGATGCAATGGCCAACAAGGTGTCTATCTCGGACTGACTCGGCGCAGGCCCGGTCAATTCCATCGGTTTGACCGAACGGCGAGTCTTGAGCAGTTCTAATGCGTCCGGCATTTTAATTTTGGCCTTTCAAATCTTTGCTGCGCCTAGCACAGCATAAACGGGGTGACAAACCGGCTGGTGGCTTGAAATCGCCGCGATTTGGGCCGAAAACGGCGCAGTCATGAGCAGCGCATCCGCCATCGCGTCTACCTTATGCCGGCTCTCGCCGGTCATCGCGCTCGTGTTTGCGCTTGCGGCATCGCATAGCGCGCTGGCTCAGAACTCGTTGTTCTCCACGACACCTTCGACCGGGTTGATTTCGCCGGGCGGTGGCGGGCAGATGGCGCCGCCATCGCAAGCTCCAATGGCGATCCCGAATTCCACTGCGCCGATTGCGATGCCGTTGGTGCCGGCCGGGCAGGTCGCACTCGCGCTAAGCGCGCGCTTCGGCAAGGATGCCCCGGCCATCGGCGGCGGTCTCTCCTGGCGCGTCTATGCGTCGAAGCCGGAAGCGGACGGCACTTTCAAATTGATCAAGGAAGACAAGTCGCCATCGCCGATGCTGGTGCTGCCGCCCGGCGGCTACATCGTGCATGTCGGCTTCGGGCTCGCGACCTCGGTCAAGCCGGTGACCTTGCGCGGGCCGACCGTGCATGAGGAGTTCGACCTTCCGGCCGGCGGCTTGCGCATCGAAGGCCGGGTTGGCGACGTGCGCGTTCCTGCCGGACAGATTTCATTCGATGTCTACAAAGGCAGCCAGTTCGAGGCCGGCGACCGCCGTCCGATCGCCGAGCATGTGATGACCGGCGAAGTCGTGGTGGTGCCGGAGGGCACATATTACATCGTGTCGAATTACGGCGACGCCAATTCGGTGGTGCGTTCCGACATTCGCGTCGCTGCCGCCAAGCTTACGGACATTACCGTGACGCATCGCGCCGCGGCGATCACGCTGAAGCTGGTCGGCGATCGCGGCGGCGAGGCGCTTGCTAACACGGCCTGGTCGGTGCTCACGCCCGGCGGCGACGTGATCAAGGAATCGATCGGCGCGTTTCCGCGCGTGATCCTGGCAGAAGGTGAGTACCGCGCCATTGCCCGCAATGAGGGCAAGGTGTTCGAGCGCGAATTCAAGGTCGTGACGGGCGTGGACGGTGATGTTGAGGTCCGCGCGCGTTAAATTACCGACAAAAACCTCTTGTAAGTTCCGGTCGAGGGAACTTTTTCATCACCCGGGCAGTTGTTATCAATATGGAGACGCAGTTCGCTACGAACGGCGCGGCGATGGATATTTTCGCCAGCGCCGACCTCAATCGTATTGCAGTCCTTCTCGATGTCGACGGTACGCTGATCGATCTCGGCCCGACGCCATTCGAAGTCGATGTGCCTGACGAATTGCGGGCCTCGCTGGCACGCCTGTCCGAATTGACACGCGGCGCCGTCGCCCTGGTGAGCGGGCGGCCGATCGGCGATCTGGATTTATTGTTTTCACCGCTCAAGATGCCAGCGATCGGCGGCCATGGCGCCGAAATGCGCCTGCATGGCCAGGTCAAGCGGTTGGCTTTGGGCTTGTCGGACAGTTTACGCGCCGAACTCGCCCTTGCCGCCACACTGCGTCCAGGCATCGTTATCGAGGACAAGGGCTATTCGGTCGCACTGCATTACCGCAAGGTGCCCCAACATGAGGCTTGGCTGCTGCGGCATATCGCGGCCGCGTGCCACGCCCATAAAGACGACGTCACGGAAGTCTTGACGGGGAAACTGATGCTCGAGGTGAAGCGCCCGTCCATCAACAAAGGCGAGGCCGTGCGTCACTTGATGAAGCTGCCGCCTTTTGCCGGGCGCACGCCGGTTTTCATCGGCGACGACGTGACGGATGAATCGGTTTTCGAGGTGATGCCCGATCTCGGCGGCATGGGTTTCTCGGTGAGCCGCCAGGTCGAAGGCCTGGCCGGGATTTTCGAATCCCCGGCCCAAGTGCGGCAGGCGCTATATCGCCTGGTCAATGGCTTAGCCGCGGGTGCCTAAACCACCCTGCAGAACTCTTCCTTTATGAATGCAACTTCATCCAGCTTCGCGCGTTAATGCTCCAGCGGGCGTCTGCGTGGGGGAATGAGACGTGTCACGGCTGGTTGTCATCTCAAATCGGGTTGGTATTCCCGACGGCACCGCGCGGGCGGGCGGCCTGGAAGTCTCGATTCGGCCGGCGCTCAAAAAAAGCGGCGGCCTGTGGTTTGGCTGGAGCGGAAAGGTCACTGACGGCGAACCGGAGGCTGCCAAGACGGTCGAAAAAGACGGCGTCGCCTACGTCACCGTCGATCTGCAAAAAGACGATTACGAGGAATTTTATAACGGCTTTGCCAACCGCGTGCTGTGGCCGATCCTGCACTACCGGCTCGATCTCGCCGAATTCAACCGCCGCGACCTCGGCGGTTATTTCCGCGTCAATGAATTCTTTGCCGATAATCTCGAAGCGGTATTGCAGCCCGATGACGTCATCTGGGTACACGACTATCACCTGATGCCGCTCGCCAAGGCGCTGCGCGAGCGCGGCCACAAGAACAGGATCGGCTTCTTCATCCACATCCCGTTTCCGCCGCCGGAATTTCTCACGGCCTTGCCCAATCACGAGCGGCTGATCCCGGCACTCGGCAATTACGACCTGATCGGCTTTCAGACCGAAGTCGATGCCAATAATTTCACGCGCTATCTGACGACCGAGATCGGCCTCAAACGGGTGGGCGACGACGGCTTCATCTATGACGGCCGGCTCGTGCGCGCCGGTGTGTTTCCGGTCGGCGTCGAGACCGAGCCTTTCGCCAAACTGGCGCGCCGCGCCATTGAAACACCGTTCGTGCGCGACGTGATCAACAGCCTGTCGAGACGCGCCATGATCATCGGCGTCGACCGGCTCGACTACAGCAAAGGCATTCCGGACCGCATGAACGCCTTCGAGCGGTTTCTCATCAATTTCCCGGAGTGGCACAACAACGTCACGTATCTGCAGATCACGCCGCGCAGCCGATCCGGCATTCCGGAATATGCCGACATCGACAAGCTGGTCGGGCAGGCGGTCGGCCACATCAACGGTACCTTCGGTGAGGCGTCATGGACGCCGCTGCGTTACATCAACAAGGCGCACAGCCGCACCGCGCTGGCCGGGCTCTATCGCGCGGCGTGCGTCGGGCTGGTGACGCCGCTGCGCGACGGCATGAACTTGGTCGCCAAGGAATTCGTCGCCGCGCAGGATCCGGAAGATCCCGGCGTGCTGGTGTTGTCACGCTTTGCCGGCGCGGCGCGCGAATGCACTGCGGCGCTGCTGGTCAATCCGTACGATCACGAGGGCGTCGCCATCGCGATCGAACGGGCGCTGTCGATGTCACTTGCGGAACGGCGCCAGCGTCATGCGGTGAATTACAAGGCGCTGCTTCAGAACGACCTCAGCACGTGGGCCGAGCGCTTCCTCGGCATTCTGGAAGAGCCGCCGGTCCCGATGCGACCGCCGATCCGCATCATGGGCGGACGCTAGGCGGTTACGCTACCATGCGTAGCGCACGGTCGCGGTGCCGGCATAAGTTTGTGAGCCGGCGGCGAAATGGCCGTCGAATTTGGCGCCGATCTTCCAACCATTGATCTGCCTGAACTCCGCAGCGGCGCTGAGCAGCGCGGCATTTTGGGGTGCGGCGGCGCCTTCGACCGTGAATCCCGACCCGGGCAGCGTCTGGAACGACGCGGTGATGGCGCGTCCGGTATTGAACTCGTGCGCCCAGGCCAGCCGCGTGCGCCAGGTCAGATCGGTACCCCGGCCGAGCGTCACGCTGCGGTCGAACCAGGCGCCGAGTTCGGTCGCCGTCGCATTCACTGTCTGCGCGCCGTAGGTGAGGGCGTACGTGCTGACGCCATTCCCTGACGTTTCGTTGGCGTTGGGCGCGCGGTAACTGCGCACCTGCACCGCACCATAGGGCGTGACGCCGAACGTGCCGGCATCGACGCGGTAGCCGGATTCGAAACGCGCGCCGAGCGTATTGGCGCGATAGCCCGCGGTCAGATCGCCGGTGTCGCCGAGCGGCAAAGTGCGGCTGATGGAAACGTCGTTCCACGCGTAGGCGAGCGCCGCCGACGCATAGGCCGCGCCCCAGCGCTTCGAGGCATACGCACCGGCGAGGAAAACATCGGCGCGGCCGCCGCCGAGGCTTTCGGACAAGCCCCAGTTGGTGCCGGCGCCCGCCAGCGAGAAGCCGAGCACCGTATCTTGCGCAAAGCGATAGTCGGCGCCGGCAGCGACCCCGCCGGCGCGCGTGGTGTTGGTGTGCGAACCGACGACATCGTTACCGGCATTTTTCTGCGAGCCGCCGAAGGCCGAGGCCCAGACGTTCCATCCGGTACGCGGTGCGTTATCGCGCGGCGTCACCGCGGCATAGGCGGCCGTTGCCTTTGGGGTGCGTTTTGTTTCGGGCGCGAATCCGATCGCGCGCGTGCCGCCGGCCGCGGCCGGTCGCGCGCCGGCGAAAGGATCGAGCAGCAGGTTGAGGTACATGTCCATGAGCAGGAAGCCGGCCTGGGCGCCGCCCGATGCGCTTTCGCCGCTGAGTTGGGTCAGATTGTTTGCCGTCAGGTTGGTGAACGCGCCGGGCAGGCCGCCGGTGAGATCGAACGAATTAGCGACGCCGTTGAACACCGCGGTCTGATTGATGTTGTAGCCAGCGCCAGGCGTTGGCCGCGCCATCGTCAGGTTCAGAAAGACGTCCGTGCCGCTGTAGGACAGGCTGGCAGCGAAGCCGGTCGGCAGATTGCTGGTCGTCAGCGTATTGAACGTCGTGCCGTTGAGGCCGGCCGACGTCAGGATCGTATAGGAGCGGAAAATATAACTGCCGGGCTGGAAGCTCGCCCGCACGGTGCCTGCGAGCGACGAGGTGCCGGTGACGATGGTCTTGTCGGACGTCGTGGGCGACACTTCGACGGCGTAGAACGAGCCGGCGTTGAAGGCGAGATTGCCGTTCACCGTGAGCGTACCGATGGAGTTGCCGGGCGCCAGCGTGCCGCCGCTTCCGATGGTGAGCGATTTGACCGTGCCGTTGCCGCCCAGGGCACCGCCGGTATTGACGGTCACGCTCGACGACGCCAGCGAACCGTCCACCGACAGGACGCCGCCGTTGATGACGGTCGCGCCGGTGTAGGTCTCGTTGCCGGTCAGCAGCAGGGTGCCGGTGCCGACCTTGGTCAGCGAGCCGTTGGTGCCCGTGATGACGCCGCCGAAGGTGGTCGAGAGATTGTTGGAGCCGATGATGAGCTGCTTGGCGCCGAGGTTGAGCGTGCCGGTGCCTTCGATCGAACCTGCGATGGTGCTCGCCGCGGTCAACTGATCGATGCGGAACGTGCCGCCGGTATTGGCGATCAGTCTCGCCTGATTGCCGAGCGAGGACAGACGGAAGCTGATCGTGCCGCCGTTGTTGGCGATCAACGTCGCCTGCTGTGCGTCCGAGGTGTCCTGGAATGTGACGCTGCCGCGGTTGTTCGCGGTGATGGTTGCGGTGCCGGCTTTGCTCGATTCGAAGAAACTGATGCCGGCGCTCGGGCCGGATGGGCTGCCGGTGGTGATGTTGGCATTGCCGGCCGTGCTGGTGTTGTTGAACGTGATCGACCGAAAGCCGGTGCTGGTCGCGTCATTGGTGATGGTCGCGTTGCCGGCCGAGGCGTTGTTGCTGAAGACGACAAGGCCCGCGGTGTTCAGGATGTTGGCGAAGCCTGCGTTGCTGTCGTTGAGAAAGCTCGTGAACGCGCTGTTGGTGTTGTTGACGATGGTGATGTTCTGGGCGTTGCTGCTGTCGTTGAAGTTCACCGAACCGCTGTTGTCGATACGCGCGGTGCCGCCGCTGCTGCTGTTGTTGAAGTTGACGCTGGTGCCGCTGCCATTGTTGATGTTCGCGGTGCCCGCGGTGGCATTGCTGTTGAAGTTGATGGCGCTGCTGAAACCGAGATTGGTATTGGTGAAGGAGGTGCCGCCGGCCGAACTGCCGGCGTTGAAATTGACAGTTCCGAAATTGTAGACGCTGCCGCCACCGGCGCTGGCATTTGTGAAGTTCACCGTACCGCTATTGTCGAGCTCGGTTTGCTGGCTGACGCTGCCGCCATTGACGTTCAGCGTGGCGCCGGAGTTGACGCTGATCGTCGTCACCGCCGTGGTCGAATCGCTGACGATGCCGTTGGCGATCGTGAAGGTGCTGGCGAACTCGAAGAAGTACGAGTCGGCTGTCGACAGGAATTTTATCGAGTCGACCGAAGTCGCCACATTGCTGAATACGAATGTCGTGGGGGAGGTGTCAAAGATGGCGCGGTCGGCCACCCCCGGCGTCGCCGCCGACCAGTTGGCGGCATTATTCCAGTCGCTGTCACTGCTGCCGGTCCAATTCACGTTGGCAGCGAGCGAAATGGAACCGGAGAGGCATAGTCCGGCCAGCGCGGTCGAACCCCAGAGCGCGGCGCGCAAGCGCCCATGGGCCAAATTACGTTGATAAAGCCGCTGTCGCATTCTCACACACGTTTCAATTCGCCGTGTGGGGCCCACCGGCAAGTCGTCCATGTGAGCTTTCTAATGGCGCCAGCTTCGGCGACAATCTGGAGAAATTTGGGTGCTTTCGAGCTGTGGAGACTCTACCAAGGGCTATGGAACATCGAGCCGACCTGGCGCGGCCTGGCCCGACGCCGCCGATACCGACCGCCGAGGCCATCGCGGCCGTGCGCGCCGACGCGCGGTTTCGACAGGCGGCCGCGGCGATCGCGGCGACCAGCATCGAGTATTACCAGGGCCGCTGGCTGGCCAATCGCGTGCTGAGCGACCGCGCGCGTTTCATCATGGCGGCCTTGATGCTGTTTCTGCATTTCGACCGGCGCGACGATGTCGCGAGTTCCGGCATGACAGCCGCTCGTCTGCGTGAGATTTGCACCAGGGTCGGGCTGTGCAGTCCCGGCCGGATCGAAGCGATGCTGCTGATGATGCGCGCGTCCGGTTATCTGGAGCGGGTGGACGTGCCGACCGACCGCCGCGTGCGCCGCTATGCGCCGACCGCCAAGCTAATCGATCTGCACCGCGAGCGGCATCAGCGGATGCTCGTCGCCGTCGATGTCCTGCGGGGCACGACGTCCTACGCGCCGCGGCTAGACACCGCAGGGGAATTCTACCGGCAGTTCTTGTTGGCGATGGGACGGGGTTATCTGGCCGGGTTCCGCGTCGTCGAACACGCACCCGAATTCGCCGCCGTGATGGATCGCGACGCGGGGATGTTGATCGTGATGAGCATCTTCCTCGTGAGCCCGGAATACAGGGCGTATTGCCCGGAAGCGTTGCAGAACGTCAGCGTCGCCGGTTTGGCGCGGCGCTTCAATGTGTCGCGCGTGCATCTGCGGTCGGTGTTGCGCGACGCCGAAGGTGCCGGTCTGGTGACACGCGAGTCCGAAGCGGCGCGGACGAGGGCGCTGCCCGGCCTGATCGACGCGGCGGAAAGATTTTTCGCCACCGCCTTCATTTTCATCGAGTCATGTGCGCAATGCGCGCTGACCGAGACCGCGTGATCAGGCCCGCGCGCGCCTGACATCCGGCGGCACGGCTTCGTCGGCCAGCATCTTGAGCGCCTCGTCGAGCGGCATCACCGTTTGCCCTTCGCTGCCGAGGCGGCGGATCGACACCAGCCGCTCGGCGGCTTCTTTCTTGCCGATTACCAAGAGAGCGGGAACCTTGGCGAGCGAGTGCTCGCGCACTTTGTAGTTGATCTTCTCGTTGCGCAGGTCGGCATTGACACGCAAGCCTGCCTTGCGCGCTTTGGCGACGACCTCTTTGCCGTATTCGTCCGCGTCCTGCGTGATGGTGGCGACAACCGCCTGCACTGGCGACAGCCACAACGGTAGATGTCCGGCGAAGTGTTCGAGCAGAATGCCGGTGAATCGCTCCAGCGAGCCGCAGATCGCGCGATGCACCATCACCGGCGTTTTCTTGGAGCTGTCGGCATCGATGTAGAACGCGCCGAATCGCTCTGGCAGGTTAAAGTCGACCTGCGTGGTGCCGCATTGCCAGTCGCGGCCGATGGCGTCGCGCAGCACGTATTCGAATTTCGGGCCGTAGAACGCGCCTTCGCCGGGATTGACCGCGGTCTTGACGCGATTGCCCGATTTAGCCGCGATCTGTTCGAGCACCTTCGACATCACCGCTTCGGCGTGATCCCAGGCTTCGTCGGTGCCGACGCGCTTCTCCGGCCGGGTCGACAGTTTCACCGTGAGTTCGCCATCGAAGCCGAAGTCATCGTAGGTCGACAAAATTAGGTCGTTGATTTTCAAGCATTCGTCGGCGAGTTGATCCTCGGTGCAGAACACATGGGCGTCGTCCTGCGTAAAGCCGCGCACGCGCAGCAGACCGTGCATCGCGCCCGATGCCTCGTAGCGTTGCACCACGCCGAATTCGGCCAAGCGGATCGGCAAGTCGCGATAGCTGGTCAGGCCATGCTTGTATATCTGCACATGGCCGGGGCAGTTCATCGGCTTGATCGCGAACCAGCGCTTGTCTTCGGCCTCGTCGCCGTCCGACTGCGCGGCGAACATGCTCTCGCGATACCACTGCCAATGGCCTGAGGTTTCCCACAGCGACTTGTCGAGCATCTGCGGCGCGTTGACCTCGTCGTAGTCTCCGGCCAGCCGCCGTCGCATGTAAGCGATGATCGCCTGGAACAAAGTCCAGCCTTTGGCGTGCCAGAACACGACGCCGGGGCCTTCTTCCTGGAAATGAAACAGGTCGAGCTCGCGGCCAAGGCGGCGGTGATCGCGCTTCTCGGCTTCTTCCATCTGCTTGAGATAAGCGTCGAGCTCTTCCTGCTTGGCAAACGCAGTGCCGTAGATGCGGGTCAGCATCGGATTGTTTGAATCACCGCGCCAATAGGCGCCGGCCACCTTCATCAGCTTGAAGGCGGTTCCTATTTTGCCGGTCGACGTCATGTGCGGACCGCGGCACAGATCGAACCAATCGCCTTGTTTGTAGATCTTCAGCGACTGGTCGGCGGGGATCGCGTCGACCAGCTCGACCTTGAAGTTCTCGCCCTTGTCGGCGAACACTTTCTTGGCCTGCTCGCGCGTCCATTCTTCTTTGGTGAAGGGTTTATCGCGCGCGATGATCTCGCGCATTTTCTTTTCGATCACGGCTAAGTCTTCCGGCACGAAAGGCTGGTTGCGCGCGAAGTCGTAATAGAAGCCATTCTCGATCACCGGGCCGATGGTGACCTGTGTGCCCGGCCAGAGGGACTGTACGGCTTCGGCCAAAATATGCGCGCAGTCATGCCGGATCAACTCCAGCGCGCGGGGGTCTTCGCGGCTGACGAATTCGATCTTGGCGTCGCTATTGATGGGATCGGCGAGGTCGACGACGGTGCCGTCGAGCGCCATCGCCACCGTGCGCTTTGCCAGCGACGGCGAAATGCCCTTGGCGATATCAAGTCCGGTGATGCCGTCTGGATAGTCCCGACGCGCGCCATCGGGAAAGGTCAGCGCGACCATGTCTTGTTCTCCTTTGGCTCACTCCTGCGAACGAGCGCAGGTAAGCTGAATCGATCCCGGATATAGCAAAGCAGGCCGGTTGTGCAATATTCGAACGCGGCGAACGGCGGCCTTGGTGGCCTGCAACTATGGGTAGTATGATAGACTGGCATCGCTTGCCCGTCTTCGCGAGGATCGTGCCATGATCAGGTTCGCTGCCGCCCCTAAGTCAGCGCTTTTGGCGTTGGCACTCGCGCTTGCGATGCCGGGCGCTCCGGCGGTTGCCAAGGACAAAGGCGCATGGTCGGTCAAAGGCATGTTGGTCGGGGAAACGAAGGGCAAGAAAGAAAAAGTGACCAAAGATCTGAGCGGCATCGCCTGCGCCACCGATTCCGGATTTCCGCGCACCTGTCTCATCATCGACGATGAACAGCAGGCGGCCCAGATGGTCACGCTGACCGACGGCAAGATCAAAGCCGGCCGGCTGATCCAACTGATCGACGACAAATTTGACGGCAAGCCGGTCAAACTGGACGGTGAGGGCGTCGCCTTCGCCGACAATTATTTCTATGTGATCGGTTCGCATGGCCGGCCGCGGCGCGACAAGGATATCCCCGACAAGGCCAAGCAAGATGCCCGGATAGCCGCCGGTCTGACTGCTAGCAGCAAACTGATCCGGCTGAAATTCGATCCGGCCACCGGCGAGATTTCAAATCTGCCCGCCGTGTCGACCGCGCTGGCTTCGCTGATCGCGGCGCAGGCGGAATTTGCGCCTTTCAAAGGCAAGACACTGGAAGAAGGTGGTGTCACCATCGAGGGTCTCGAGGTGCGCGGCCAAAGGCTCTATGCCGGATTTCGCGGGCCGGTGCTCGATACGGGTGCTGTCATCATGTCGGTCGCGCTCGGGCATTTCTTCGACGGCAAAGCGGCGGACGCCAAGTTGCATTCGTTGCCGCTCGGCGCCGGCCGTGGCGTGCGCGATCTTGCCGTGTTCGACAATGGCATTCTGGTCCTAGCGGGTCCGATGCAAGACGTCCCGGGAACCTACTCGGTCTATTGGTGGGACGGCGCCAGCGACAAGGCCAAGCTTCTCAAGGATTTGCCTGACTACATGAACGAGGAAGGCACCAAGCAGTGGAAGCCCGAGGCTCTTTTGCCGCTCGATCGCAATGCCAAAGGCGTGCGGGTTATGCTGCTGCTCGACAGTGCCAAAGAAGGCAAGCCGAGCGAGGTTCGCATTCCTTACCCGTGATGGACGTGCGCCGGTGTCTCGTTCACGCCGCGCCAGCGTCCGTAGCGCCACGGCAGCCACCACCTCGCTGCTGCGGGTAATGCCTCCGGTACGAAATCGAGTCCCGATGTGCCCCACGGCTGGCACCGGGTGATTCGCGCCAGCGCCATCCATCCGCCCGCCCAAAGTCCAAACCGCGCGATCGATTCGTCGGCATATTCCGAGCAACTCGGCATGTGGCGGCAGCGCGGACCCAGTAGCGGCGACAGCGTGTTGCGATAGATTGCCACCAGGCCGCGCCCGGCAAGCCCTGGTAGACGGGCAAAACCGCGCAGTGTCACTTGTTCGTCGCTCATCTCAAACAGTCCAATACCGCAAAGTTCCAAAATCGGGAACTGCACATCATTCCGTCATCCACCGCGTCTTTTTTACACTAGACCCGACTCTCCCCGTTTATTAAAAATGACATATTCGGGTTCTTGAGCCGCAGACTCATAACGACGTGCCAGCACGTCGATAAAAAGAAAAAAGGAAGAGGTCGGCGGCAAGAAGGGGAAGAATGCTTCGTTCCCTAGGCTTGCTAATCGCGTCCGCAATTGCGGCGCTTGGTTCGATATTGCCGGTTTCGGCGTACGCCAATGAGCGTACGCTGCCGATGCGCTTTGATCTGCGCATGCACGGATCGGGCGACGGCTGCACCGCAAAATGCGAAGCCTGGATTTCCGCCACCGGCGCCATCACCGCTAACAGCGCGCGCGACTTCATTCAGTTCGCCCGCGGACGTGATCTTACCAACGGCACTGTCGTGCTCGATTCCGACGGTGGTTCGGTACTCGGCGCCCTCGCACTGGGCCGCGAAATCCGCCGGCTTGCGCTCAACACCACGGTCGGGCGCACCGTCGACTTGCCGCGTTCGTCAAACAACGAGCCGCGCACCGCGTTGCTGCCGCGCGCCGATTGCGAATCCATGTGCGCCTTCGTGCTGCTCGCCGGCATACGTCGCACCGTTCCAGTCGAAGCGCGTGTGATGGTGCACCAGATCTGGCTTGGCGACCGCCGCGAGGATCCGACCGCGGCGAATTATTCGGCCGAGGATCTCGTGCTGGTGCAGCGCGATATCGGACGGCTGGCGCGCTACACCGCCGAAATGGGCGCTTCCATCGATCTGCTCGATTTTGCGCTGCGGATTCCGCCATGGGAGCCGATGAAGGCGCTGACGCGCGCCGAACTGCGCAACACCAAACTGACGACCGACGATCTGGATGCACCAGCCGCCGCAACGCTTGCCGCGTCGCCGCCGGCGGCTGCAACACCGGCGCCGCGCATCACCGATGGTGCTCGTGCAGCGCCGATCAACCTACAGCGCTGGGCGATGGTCGATCGTTCCGGCGCCGCGACGCTGGCGCGTCATCATCCGTTGACCGTCGAAGGCGAGACCATCGGCAGCTTCGATCTCTCGGTGACTTGCGGAAGCGATGCCACGACCTACGACGTGAGCTATCGCGAGCGGCGGCGCAGTGGTGAGCAGATGCCGGTACCCGCGAATCTGGCGGCGGTCACGATGAGGGTCGGGAATGCGCGGGCAACGCTCAAGATAGCGACGTCGGAGCGGGCAGGTGGGACAGACGAACTCGTCACATATGCGGCCGGCTCGGTATCGGCTTCGCTGATCGGCGGCTTCGCGTCGACTGGCAGCCGTTCGATGGTCATCGAAACCGAAACGCAGGGCATGGTCACCGTGATCCGCCTCGGCAATACCGGCGCGCAGGTCAATCTGCCGCAGCTTGCCGCAAGCTGCGCCAAAGGCGGCGGCGACCGTGCCGAACTGGCGCCGCGCAAGACCGGCAGCTTCGCGGCCGCGCAGTAGTCAAACTAAATTTGTCATTCCGGGGCGCGAGCGCAAGCGAGCGAGCCCGGAATCCATATCCACCCATCGGGATTATGGATTCCGGGTCCAGCCCTTCGGGCTGTCCCGCAATGACAAGAAAATAGATCGTCGCTTATTTGCGCCTGGCTTCGATTTCGTTGACCGCCTGCACCACCGCATCGAATGTCAGCAGCGTCGAGGCATGACGCGCCTTGTAGTCGCGAACCGGCTCCAGCACCGCGATGTCGGCCCATTTGCCGGACGGCGGCGGGCCGTTTTCCTTCAGCATCTTGCGCACGGCTTCGCGCAGCTCGCGCAATTCGGCCGGCTTCGAGCCGACCACGTGGCGGGCCATGATCGAGGACGAGGCCTGGCCGAGTGCACAGGCTTTCACGTCATGGGCGAATTCGGTGACCACCGGACCGTCCATTTTGACGTCCACGGTCACGGTGGAGCCGCACAACTTGGAATGAGCGGTGGCGCTGGCGTCCGGCGCGTCGAGGCGGCCCAGACGGGGGATATTGCCCGCCAATTCCAGGATTTTACTGTTGTAGACCTCGTTAAGCATTGAAATTGATCAATTTTTCCAAGACCGAACCGAGGGCACATTGCCTAGGCCGCGTAAACGAATATATAGGGGCTACACAGTGGCGCGAGAAGGGTACTTGGACGTACTTGGCGGCCACCCGGTGACACCTCCGGCGTAGCCCGTTCGGGCAAGCGCCGGTCGAACGGAGAGACCGTCAATGGACGCCAAGAATACTTGGGACGCAAAGAGCACCATCGTAAAGCCGTTTCCCCAGCAAGGCCTTTCGGACCATGTGCGCGCCGCGCCGACGCCAGTCGAGCCGCGGCCTTCGCGCGAACAGGCGGAAGCCGCCGTGCGCACGCTGATCGCCTATGCCGGCGACGATCCGAGCCGCGAAGGTCTGCTCGAGACGCCCAAGCGCGTCATCGGCGCCTACGAGGAAGTTTATCAGGGCTACCGTGAATGCCCGGTGGAGGTGCTCGACCGCACCTTCAGCGAGACCGGCGGCTACGACGACTTCGTGCTGGTCAAGGACATCTCGTTCTATTCTCATTGCGAGCATCACATGATGCCGTTCTACGGCAAGGCGCATGTCGCCTATATGCCGGTGGATCGCGTCGTCGGCCTGTCGAAGCTGGCGCGCTTGGTCGATGTCTATGCGCACCGCATGCAGACGCAAGAGCATCTCAATTCGCAGGTCGCGACCGCGATCGATGAAATTCTGAAACCCCGCGGCGTCGCGGTGATGATCGAAGCCGAGCATATGTGCATGTCGCTACGCGGCGTGACCAAGCCGGGCGCGGTGACGGTGACCACGCATTTCACCGGCGCGTTCCGCGAAGCCAACGAGCAAGTGCGTTTCATGACCATGCTGCGTGGGGCGCGCTAAGCCCCGCGTCCCAACGCGAGGCATTCTGTGACTGACACATCTTCATTTTCATTTTCGCCGCGTGGCTCGACCGCCGAGGTTGAGGAAGGCTTGGGCTTTGCGCCCAAGTTCGACGCCGACGGCTTGATTACCGCGGTTGCGACCGACGCCAAGTCGGGCGACGTGCTGATGATTGCGCACATGAACGCCGAGGCGTTGCGCAAAACCATCGACAGCGGCGAGGCCTGGTACTACAGCCGCTCGCGCAAGAATCTCTGGAAGAAGGGTGAAAGTTCCGGCCACGTTCAGCGCGTCGTCGAGCTGCGTACCGACTGCGATCAGGATGCGCTCTGGCTCAAGGTCGAGCAGGACGGCCCCGGCGCCTGCCACACCGGACGGCGCTCGTGCTTCTATCGCGCGGTTCCGCTTAGCCAGACAGGCGCGGCGAAACTCGAATTCCGCAACGCTGACAAGACGTTCGACCCCAATGCGGTCTATCCGGGTTCCGTCGTGAAGCCCTCCCGTTAAACGCGAATTGTTTTCCTAAAACGCAGGATTGCCTGTAGATTTATCCCCACGCCCGGTCGCGTTGCAGCCTGATTGTTGGCTGTTTGTGGGGGAAGCGGCGAATGGGAAGTCGTGGGGCAAGTCAGCGGCGGTTCTGCCTGATTTTGGTGAAGCCGTCGCACTATGACGAGAACGGCTACGTCATCCAATGGGTGCGTTCGCCGATCCCGTCGAACTCGCTCGCGTCGCTCTACGGCCTCACGCAGGATTGCGCGCAGCGGAAAATCCTCGGGTCCGATGTCGACATCGACATTCACGCGTTCGACGAAACCAACACCCGCATCCGTCCCGATCGTCTTGCAAAGCTGATCGAAGCGGCCGGCGCCGGCATGGTGATGCTCACCGGCGTGCAGTCGAACCAGTTCCCGCGCTCGCTCGATCTCGCCAAGCCGCTGCGCGAACGCGGCATCCAGGTTGGCATCGGCGGTTTTCATGTTTCCGGCGTGCTGTCGATGCTCAACGGCGTCGACGCCGATCTGGACCGCGCCAGGGCGCTCGGAATCTCGCTTTTTGCCGGCGAGGCGGAAGGTCGGCTCGACGAGGTGCTGCATGACGCGGCGGCGGGCACGCTCAAGCCGCTTTATAATTTCATGCACGATCTGCCGGGCATCGACGGCACGCCGATCCCGCTGATGGCGGTCGAACGAGCGCAACGCACGGCCGGCGGCACCACCAGCTTCGACGCGGGGCGCGGCTGTCCGTACCAGTGTTCATTCTGCACTATTATCAACGTGCAGGGCCGCAAGTCGCGCCGGCGTTCGCCCGACGACGTCGAGCTTATCGTGCGCACAAATTATGCGCAGGGGCTGCGCGCGTTCTTCATCACCGACGACAATTTCGCTCGCAACAAGGATTGGGAGGTCATCCTCGACCGCATCATCCATTTGCGCGAGGTCGAGAAGTTCAATATCAGTTTCGTCATCCAGGTCGATACGCTTTGTTACAAGCTGCCAAACTTTATCGACAAATGCGCGCGCGCCGGCGTCAAGCGTGTCTTCATCGGGCTTGAGAACATAAACCCCGATAATCTGGCGGGCGCCAAGAAGAAGCAGAACAAGATCACCGAATACCGCGAGATGCTTCTCGGCTGGAAGAATGCCGGCGTCATCACCTATGCCGGTTACATCCTCGGCTTCCCGAACGACACGGCCGAGTCGATCATGCACGACATCGACGTGATCAAGCGCGAGCTACCGGTCGACCTGCTGGAATTTTTCTATCTGACGCCGCTGCCGGGCTCGGAGGATCATCTCAGGCTGCACCGTGCCGGTGCGCCGCTCGATCCGGATATGAACAAATACGATCTCAACCACATCTGCACGACGCATCCGAAAATGTCGCGCGAGGAGTGGGACAGCGCCTATAAACAGGCGTGGCAGCGCTATTATACGATCGAGCACGTCGAGACCGTGATCCGCCGTGTGGCGGTGACCAAGGCGAATGCCAGCAACGCGCTGTTCCTGATCACCTGGTTTATGGGTTCGATCAACATCGAACACATTCATCCGCTCGAAGGCGGTTTCTTAAGGCTGAAATTCCGCCGCGACCGGCGGCCGGGCTTTGCCATCGAACCGATGTGGTCGTTCTATCCGAAATATTTCGCCGGGGTGTTCAGCAAGCTAGTGCGCTGGACGCATCTCTATTTCAAGCTGCGGCGGATTTATCTGCGCATCAAGTTCGATCCCAACCGCTACAGCTATACCGACATGGCGATGACGGCGGTGGCGGACGACGAGGCGCAGACCCACGAGCTGTTCAACACCGACGCCGCCCGCGCTTACGTGGCGCAAACCAACCGGCTGAAGAATATTCAGGATCATGCGCGCGATCATGCACATGAGCGCGTGCCGGTTGAGGCTGCGGAGTAGTTATTTTCCGCCGACCCGCGCCAGCAAGTTCTGCGCGCGCACCAAATGCGGCCGGTCGAACATCTTGCCGTCGATGCCGACCGCGCCGGCCCCGGGTTTGGCGGCAAAAGCGGCGATCACCATCTTGGCTTTCTCGATCTGCTCTGGCGTCGGCGTGAACACTTCATTGATCACCGCGACCTGCGCCGGGTGAATGGCGAGCCGTCCGGTAAAACCGTCGCGCCGCGCATCCTGGGTGTCGCGCCGCAGACCTTCGGAATTTCGGAAATCGACATAGACGGTTTCGATCGCCGGCAGGTTGGCCGCCGCCGCGCCGTAAAGGCAGATGTTGCGGGCGAGCCGATAGGGTTCGGTGAGCAGACCCTGTTCGTCGCGGTTGGCTTCAGCGCCGAGTTCGGCGGATAAATCTTCCGGCCCCCAGGTCATGCCGATCAGGCGCTTACTGACGTCGCGATAGCTGCCGGCGGCGAATAATCCGGCGGCGGACTCCACCGCCTGCGCCAAAATCTTGATCGAGCCTTCCGGCAGGCCGGCGATGGCTTCGCGCGCCGTCAGCTTGGCGTCGAGATGGACGACAGTCGAGCCGCCTGCGGCTTTCGGAAAAACGACCGCGTCCGGCTTGCCCGCCACGATCACGTCGAGATCGGCATCGGTCATGCCGGTGTCGAGGCCGTTGATGCGCACCAGCAGGCGCGGGCGGTCGGTCTTGGGCGCAGTCACCTTCAGGAATTCCAGCGCCGCGGCGCGCGCCTGCGGCTTGCGCTCGGGCGTGATCGAATCCTCGAGGTCGATGATGACGGCGTCGGCGCCACTCGCCATCGCCTTGTCGAGCTTGTTGCCGCCATCGGCTGGAACGAACAGAAGAGATCGCATTATTTCGGCCGCATGATGATGAAGACATTGCGGTGGCATTCCGCGACCTGGGTGCCGTCCTGCTTGAACGCCTGGTGATGGAAGGTGACAATCCCCGCATCCGGCCGCGATTTCGACGCGCGCTTGTCCACGATTTTGGTCGTGCAATGAATGGTGTCGCCTTCGAACAGCGGGTTGGCGAACTTCACGTCAGTCATGCCGAGATTGGCGATGGTGGTGCCGACCGTCATGTCCGACACCTGAATGCCGATCATCAGGCCGAGCGTGAATAGCGAGTTCATCAGTGGCTGGCCCCACTCGGTTTCCTCTTCGCAAAAGTGGCGGTCGATGTGCAGCGGCTGCGGATTGAGCGTCATGTTGGAAAACAACATATTGTCCATCTGCGTGACGGTGCGGGTCAGCGGGTGCTCGTAGACCTTGCCGACCTCCATATCCTCGAAATAAAGGCCGCCGCGCTTGTGCCGCTGGATCGTCTCAACCATCGTATTCCTCCGGGGCGGGTCTGGCGCCAAAACCGGCGCCTGGCGGGCTTTCTCCCGCCATTTACGTTTCATTTACCATAATTCCCCATGGTCGACAGGGCCGCCATGTCAGTTGTTTGCCGGTGCGTCGTGTAATCGCGATATCGCCCAAGGGCAACCCGATGGCCGTCACCTCCGCAACTGCCAGTGCTGTTCCGCAGATCACCGGCGCTATTCGCCAGGCCGCGAAATCGAGCGGCATCAGCTTCGAATATCTGCTGACGACGGCCAAAATCGAATCCAATCTGAACCCGCAAGCGCAGGCATCGACCTCGTCGGCCAAGGGTCTCTACCAGTTTATCGAGCAGACCTGGCTCGGTACGCTGAAGGGTGGCGGCCCGGCGGCGGGTTACGGCAAGTTTGCCGATGCAATCACGCAAAACGCCGACGGGCGCTTCGAAGTTGCCGATCCGGCGACGCGCACGGCGATCATGCAGTTGCGCAGCGATCCTGCCGCGAGCGCGATGATGGCCGGGACATTCACGCGCAATAACGCCACCCAG
>JANMSH010000396.1:0-2554 GCA_031389105.1 Hyphomicrobiales bacterium | reverse complement strand
AGGGCAAGGACGCCAAATTTGACGTCGCCCGCATCGACGCCATCGAGGCGGAAGTCAAACACGACGTCATCGCCTTCCTGACGCATGTCTCGGAAATTGTCGGACCGGAAGCGCGCTACATGCATTCCGGCATGACGTCGTCGGACGTGCTCGACACCTGCTTCAATGTTCAGCTCGTGCGCGCCGCCGATATTCTATTGGCCGATCTCGATACGCTGCTCACCGCGCTCAAGCGCCGCGCTTTCGAACACAAGATGACGCCGACCGTCGGCCGCTCGCACGGCATCCACGCCGAGCCGACCACGTTCGGGCTGAAGCTGGCGCAGGCCTATGCGGAATTCGCCCGCGGCCGCGAGCGTCTCGTCGCGGCGCGCAAGGAAGTCGCGACCTGCGCCATCTCCGGCGCGGTCGGCACCTTCGCCCAAGTCGATCCCCGCGTCGAAGCGCATGTCGCCAAGGCGATGGGGCTGTCGGTCGAGCCGATCTCGACGCAAGTCATCCCGCGCGACCGCCACGCCATGTATTTTGCGACGCTGGGCGTCATCGCCTCGTCGATCGAACGGCTGGCGATCGAAGTGCGTCACTTGCAGCGCACCGAAGTGCTGGAAGCCGAAGAGTTCTTCTCCGAAAAGCAGAAGGGCTCGTCGGCGATGCCGCACAAGCGCAATCCTGTGCTGTCGGAAAACGTCACGGGGCTTGCCCGCATGGTGCGCTCTTACGCATTGCCGGCGATGGAGAACGTCGCGCTTTGGCACGAGCGCGACATCTCGCACTCCTCGGTCGAGCGCATGATCGGACCTGACGCCACCATCACGCTCGACTTCGCGCTGACGCGCCTCGCCGGCCTGGTCGACAAGTGGCTGATCTATCCGCAGAATATGATGAAGAACCTCGACAAACTCGGCGGGCTGATCCATTCGCAGCGCGTACTGATCGCCCTGACCAAAGCCGGCGTCGCCCGCGAGGACGCCTATCGTCTCGTGCAGCGCAACGCCATGAAGGTGTGGAGCGGCGAGAGCAACGATTTCCTCGGCCTGCTCAAGGCCGATCCGGACGTGAAGGCGAAACTCAGCGACAAGGAGCTCGAAGCCAACTTCGACCTCGCGCATCACTTCACTCACGTCGATACCATCTTCAAGCGGGTGTTTGGGACCGCGTGACGCCGTGCGCGACGCAACCAACGACTTCGACTTCCTCGTCCTCCCCGGCCTCGGCAATTCCGGGGTCGATCATTGGCAGTCGTTCTGGTGCCTCGCCTTCCGCAATGCCACGCGCGTTATCCAGGACGATTGGGACAATCCGCGGCCCGAAGCCTGGCTGAAAAATCTCGACGCCGCGATTGACGGCGGCACGCGGCCCGCGGTCCTCATCTGCCACAGCCTGTCGTGTTCGCTGGCCGCGCATTGGGCCACGCGCGGCAACGCCTGCCGCGTCAAGGCCGCCTTCCTGGTGGCGCCGTCCGACGTGGAACGGCCCGAACACACGCCGGAAAGCGTGCGCCGCTTCGCGCCGATGCCACTTAAAGCCTTTCCGGCGCCCTCGCTGGTGGTCGCGTCCACCGACGATCCCTTCGTGAATGTCGAGCGCGCCAAGGTGTTCGCCAAAGCCTGGGGCTCGGACTATTCCGAAATCCCGGCGCTGGGCCACATCAACTCGGCAACAAAGCTCGGCTTCTGGCCGCAAGGCCTGCTGCTGCTCGGCCAATTACTGGCCCGCGCATGAAGCCGCCGAACATTCTGGTCTTCGACTCCGGCGTCGGCGGACTGACGGTCTTTCGCGAGATCAAGGCTGCTTTGCCCGGCGCGGCTTACGTCTATGTCGCAGACGACGCCGGCTTTCCCTACGGCAACCAGCCCGAAGACGCATTGATCGCGCGTATCCTCGACGTGATCGGCGCGGCCATCGCCGAACACAAACCGGATCTCATCGTGATTGCGTGCAACACGGCGTCGACGCTGGCGCTGGCGCAACTGCGCGCGAAATTCTCGGTGCCCATTGTCGGCACCGTGCCGGCCATCAAGCCGGCCTGCGCGCAATCGAAAGCCAAACGCATCGCGGTGCTGGGCACGCAAGCCACCGTGTCGCGCGAATACACCCGCGCGCTGATCCGCGAATTCGCGTCAGGCTGCGATGTGATCCTGATCGGCTCGTCGCATCTGGCGACCTATGCCGAGGCCGAACTGACCGGCACCCCCGTTACCGACGAAGCCCTCACGGCCGAGATCGCGCCAGCTTCGTCGACGCCGATGGCCGCCGCACCGACACCGTGGTGCTGGCCTGCACGCATTATCCGCTGCTCACCGCGCGGTTTCGACATGTCGCGCCATGGCCGGTCAATTGGCTCGATCCCGCGCCGGCGATCGCGCGCCGCGTCGTCGATTTGATCGGGACGCGCCCACCGGGCGCCCCATCGCCGCCGCGAATGATCCTGACGTCCGGCCGGCAGCCGCCGCCTCACCTGGCCGCAGCCTTACCCGCTTTCGGCTTTTAGGCGCGGCTGAGGCTTTGGGAGACCGATTCTGTGAGGTTTGGCCCCATGTTCGGGCTGATCAGC